>JANRMD010000316.1:0-4508 GCA_033761895.1 Pirellulaceae bacterium
GGGGAGAAGGGGCCGGGGGATGAGGGGGCGAGTTCTTGGTCGATTGAGTGAATAATGCGAATCCTACGCGCTTTCCCATGGGAGAGCGCCGCTCGAATTGTCTTGAGATCCATGTAGCGAGGGCGAGGCTCAGCGTGGAACTTCACGGCCTTCTGCAGCAAGCGATGCCATCCATTGGATTCACACAAGGCGGCTGGAACAAAGGCTCTAGCTTATGCGAACTGCAAAACGCCCCTCAACCCCCGTCCCCTTCTCCCCCGAGTACAGGGGCGAAGGGGTGACCATACTTTATGTGTTACAGGCCGAGCTTTGGTCGTAGAACGCGGCTGTTTTAGGCTGAATTGATGTCGTATTGTCGAAAGTTCATTACACCGGTAATTCGGTCGGCTAGGTATACCCGGCAGCCCGCCTCTTTTCTCTAAACATCGTAACCCGCCTTTACCTAGCCACTGCTTTGTCGAATCGGCAGCCGATTAGGTTTTGGTGCTCTTGCGAACGTCCTAGACTGGACGCTTGCCAAAAGTTCTGGGCTTATGTCTCCAAACATGGTGGAGAGCTTGTCATCTGCAGCCGGATTTGCTCCTCCCAACTAGAATTCGAAGAGTTCTATGCCAAGCTCAAAATCACCGAGTGTCCACATTGCAACGCCGTGGGCCAACTCATCAAACACGGCTTCTTGAGTGGATATGATTCTGAGCATCAACTTGGAAAAACTGTTCGGGCTACTCGCGTCTTCTGCTCCAACAGAAATCGTGCTACTGGATGTGGAAAAACTTTCAGCGTCTGGATGGCTGATAAACTCAAACACCTCTTCCTTTCGGCCGAAAGCTTGTGGCAGTTTCTCAGTTCCGCCGTCAGCTCCGGAAACAAACTACAAGCCTTTCGAAAGCTCAATAGCGGACTAAGTGACTCTTCTGCTTATCACATCTGGAGACGTTTTCAACACTCGCTATCGACCATACGAACGGCCCTCCTGAGCGTGTGCGAGCCGCCAGCGATCGAATCCGATTGCCCAGCCCAGCTTACATTGGCTCACCTGCAACTAGCATTCAAAGAACATGCACTCTCACCAGTAGCTGCCTTCGCGGCGAATCTCAAGCGGTTCTTCATCTGAGTCTGTGAGTCCTTGTTGATGTTCATGTTCTCGACGCAAGTCAACTCATAATTTGTAGCGATTAGTCTACTTGGCTCGACGCAATGGGGATTGTCTCAGCCAACTTTGGCATCCGAAATCTCGCAGCGCAGTCCCGCACCGCGACCGAATTACTGTCGCAGCGCAACTGCCCAAAAAATTAAAATGAGTCAACAACACAAGACGACATTGGACCTGTTTTCGAAGCTCTCTTAGATTGCTCGCTAGTCGATTCGCCCTCACTTCAGCATGCAAAAGACAAGGAGCAATCTATGAAGCGACCATCGATCTATCTCAAAATGAAAGTCCTCGGCGCGATCGATATCGCACCAGGCAAGACTCGCGACGAGCGGGTCCGAAACGTCGCTGCCATGACCTTCCTTGACGAGGAAGGAAATCAGTATCAATTCACTTGGCGGACTATTCAAACCTGGCACTACCGATACAAGAATCACGGTGTCACAGGCATGGACTCTTCCTCTCGTGCCGACAAAGGTAAGACACGCAAGGTCACCCCCGAAGAGGTGCTCGAAGCTATCAACACAGCGCTTCCGCACTTTCATAACAAAGCCAATGGTCGTCATGAGAAACCCAACAAGACCGCTATCTATCGGTTCTGTATCGAGAAAGGATTGCTCCACGCCAACCAGATCGCCAGGAACTCCTTTAGCCGCATGGTCAAGCAATACGAAATGCTCAAAGACGATCCGGGCGAAAACAAACGCCGCTTGGCTTTTAGCATGCAGTACGCTAACCAACTGTGGCAAGCCGACACCATGTTTGGGCCGCAAGTCGATCGCACGCAGACCAAGTTGATCGCTTTTATCGATGATGCTAGTCGTGTCTTGTGTCACGGCGAATTCTTCTTGGATGAAAACTCCGATTCGATGATTCGCGCACTGCGAAGCGCTTTCTACAAGCGTGGATTGCCCGAGCAGTTATTGGTCGACAATGGATCGATCTACTGCAGCCAAGAGATCACGCTCATCTGTGCTCGCGTTGGATGCATCCTGCGACATACAGCGGTCCGTGATGCAGCGGCCAAGGGAAAGATCGAACGCTTCTTCCGACGAGTTCGCGATTCGCAATCTCGATCTGTCGTCAATCCAGGTACTCAATAAGCAGTTCACGCAATGGGTCGAGCAGGACTACAACGCCACCGTTCACTCCACGCTGGGCATGAAGCCCATTGACCGTTTCGGTGTCGACTTGTCTCGCATTCGTTTCCTCAGTCCCTCACAAGATACTGACGAGTTGTTCTACGCCGAAGCGACTCGCACAGTCAAAAAGGATAACACGTTCAGTTTTCAGGGAGACCGCTACGAAACTCCCGTGGACTTGCGTGGCAAGGAGGTCGAGCTGCGCTACGAGCGGCATCGTCAAGGAGCCGTCATTGTCTATGACAACGGACGTCGACTAGGACAAGCCAGATTGCTGGACGCCGTCGCCAACGGCTTGGCCCGAAGGCGAGAGCAGTAAGCAGCAAGCAGTAAGTATTTACCTCAAGTCTCACCTCTCACTCAAGTCTCAAATCATGATCCGATCCTACTTTGGTTTAACCGAAAACCCATTCGCTTTACGCGAAATCGAACTGTTACCGCATCAACAAGAAATCCACGACACCCTCAAGGTCCACTGTCAACAAGGCGGTTTATGCCTAGTTGTTGGCAGACCCGGCACGGGCAAGAGTGTGATCAAAGAATCACTCAAAACATTGCCAGAGAAAGATCATCTGGTGGCTACCGTCGCACGCACACTGCACACCTATACCAACACGGTCAAGATTCTTTGCGAAGCCTTTCGCATCGAGTTCGAGAGTTCTGCGTTCCAGTGCGAACGCAAGCTGATTCAAGAGGCATTCAACCTCAATCGCAGTGGCAGGATGTTGGTTACCATCATCGACGACGCTCATCTGATGGAGATGGAAAGCCTTCGCAAGCTTAGGCTGCTACTGGAGGATTTTCCCAAGAATCACAACTTGATCCTAGTAGGCCAAGTCGAATTGCTCGCCAATCTGGATCTGGCCGTCAACCAGGATCTCAAAAGCCGAGTGACCTACTCGGTCATCACACGACGGTTGAGTAATGACGTGATGCGCGAATTCGTTCATCGTGAACTCTCTCGCATCGGATTGGCTCACGCCACGTTCACCACCGGAGCCACCGAACTGATCATTCGTTGGGCCGATGGCATACTTCGCAGATGTAGAAATCTGTGCTTGTCGTCAATGCTCGAAGCGGTGCGAGCTAGAGCAGGTCAAACGATCGATATCGACGTAGTCAATCGCGTCTTGCTCCAACCGCATTGGCAGAACCAAGTCGATCTGACGGATTTCTAGAATCACACCTTACACAAAGGAGCATTTACACTATGATCACGAGAGATTTACTTCGTGCGATCCGCAACGACTTGCCGATGCGATTGACGATTGTTCGGTTGGGCCGTTTCGCTCCGATCGCCAAGCAGAGCGATGGTTACTTTCGGTTTCAGTGTCCCAGTTGCAGCGAACTTCGAGCGACCGTGAATCCGAAAAACAACTTAGCTCATTGCTTCAGTTGCAAGAAGAATTTCAACAACATCGACTTGATGATGATTCAGGGCCATGAGTTCGTTGTAGCGGTCGACATTCTCAAGAATTGGCTCGAAGAGTACCTGCGCAACCTTGGTCGTCCGAGTCCAGCGGTGCAATCGGTTGCTGATTGACATCAACCGGACCATCCAGCACGTAACACATCAACAAGTGCGATCGCTTACCTTGAGCGGTCGCATTTTTTATGGGCTAAAGTTACGATCGCAATTCGGCCAAAAGCATGAGCGAAACAGCAGTTGCTTCTCAACAGGAAACCACCTGACCAGCGACGTCGAATCGAAGGACGCAAGTCTCTCCGGAATTTTCAATAATTCGGCCAACACCCTGAAAAGTGGCCGAATTCTCTACAGTCACAATTCGGACAAAACTACGACAACAATTCGGCCCGTAACACTTGGAGATCCTGCACACGTGCCTGCTGCTTCACATGCTCGACCCGAGCTTTCACCGACGTATGGTCGCTCTCCTCGGGCACTGCTGCGATACCTGCAGCAACTGGATTCAAGTCGATGTACGCACACACAGATAGCAAGGCTTCTTCATCGAGAATCGCGATCGATTTGAAACGTCCTTCGAAAAACGCACCAGTACATTTCTCAGCCTTGTTGACCATCCTCGACAGTGGTTCTTTGAGGCACTTCATAAACCAACTCAGCGATCACAAACTCTCTCGTGTCGAAGCGATCCAAGCGGCATCTTTCAAGCGTTCTGTAACCAGTGCCTTCAGTTTTTCAGTTGGCAATGGCTTGCGATCGGTCCCGCGAGGCGGAAAGAGTTTGAACCAGC
>JANRMD010000317.1:0-4415 GCA_033761895.1 Pirellulaceae bacterium
TGTGAGGTGTGAGGTGTGAGGTGTGAGGTGTGAGGTGTGAGGTGTGAGGTGTGAGGTGTGAGGTGCCAGACTCAAGTCTTAAGCCTCAAGCCTGCTTCTGGGCTCGCGTGCAAGTTCTTGACTAGGTTACAATCTCGCCCCTAGCATGCAACCTGGCAATCAAAATCGGTTAGGCTATGCGGTTGCGGGTTACACTAGTTTTTTGCAGCACATTTTAGAGAAGGAGAATGTCATGGCTTTAGGCATCGTCGGACTAATATTGATCGCAATCGGTGGGTTGCTGAGTTTGGTGGCTTTTGTTTGTGCGATTATCGTGATCGTCAAAATGTTTCAAGCGAATGAGACGGGATTGGGAGTTGGCACAATTCTTGGCTTGTTCCTATGCGCTCCAGTTGGGTACATCTTGGCAATCGTTTACGGATTGAAGAATAAAGTTGCTTGGAAGCTTGAGACCATCATGCCCATTTTTATCGGATCATTCGTGCTGGGGTTCTTGTTCGTCCTGCCGGGTTACGTGTTGTTCTTCTTTTCCATGGCAGGCGATATTCAGACTCAGATGCGGATGCAACAGAATCAGATGCAAATGCAAATGGATGAAAACCCAATGCCAGACATCGAGATGCCAGAAATTGAAATACCAGAGATCGAAATACCCCAACCGGCGCCCCAGCAATAACTGCGGAACTTGCATCACTTGCTACGATTCGGTCCGGGGCTATTTCCCGGGCCTTTTTTTTGTTTTTGGATGAGTGCAGGAGAGTACGACTATGGAGTTTGGACCGCAGGAATTGATCGAGCGATTGCAATGGCGGTACGCGGTCAAGCGTTTCGATGCAACGCGCGCTTTAGATCAGGCCACTTGGCAAGCACTTGAAGCAAGTTTGGTTTTGACCCCAAGCAGTTATGGCCTCCAACCTTGGCGGTTCGTGGTAGTGACCGATCCAGCCATCAAGGCTCAATTACCTGCGATCTCGTGGAACCAACAGCAACCGCAAGACTGTTCGCACATGATCTGCTTCGCGGCTCGCAAATCGATGGACGAAGCCTACGTCAACCGTTATATCGAATCCGTGGCTCAAACACGCGGCTTGCCTTCCGAAGCGGTGGCTGGCTACCGCAACTTGTTGTTGTCAACCGTTAACAGCACCGTTGGCAAGCACCTTGATTGGAATGCTCGTCAAGTCTACATTGCCCTTGGTCAACTGATGGCTGCCGCTGCGGTGCTGCATGTTGATGCGTGTCCGATGGAGGGTATCGATACCGCGGCCTACGATAAACTGCTGGGGCTGAGCGATACCGATTACACATGCGTGGTCGGGTGTGCGTTGGGTTATCGACACGCCGAAGACAAAGCCGCCAGTGCTGCGAAGGTTCGTTTTGCGGCTACCGATGTGGTTGTGCACGTGAAAAGCTAGTTTGCGAGTCTCGCACAATTGTCTCAATTGTTGCAGCAGTGTCGCACAATTGTTTCAATTGTAGCAAGCCAGTGTCGCACAATTGTCTCAATTGTAGCAGCAGTGAAGACAGCCACGATTGGGACAATCGTGCGACAATCAAGACAGCTACGATTGGGACAATCGTGCGACAATCGTGCGACAATCTTGTGACAAAGAAGCCTAGTTCCTCAGGAGTTTATCCATGCGTTCGGCAATCACGGTTTGTCTCGTCCCGGAAGCTCGCAGTGGACCGTTCGTGTTTCATGCGGGGCTTGAGCATGGATGTGAACAAGCGGCTAAGCTGGGCTTCGATGCGGTTGAGGTCTTTCCGCGATCGCCGTCCGAAGTGGATGTTCAGCAGCTGAGGCAGTTGCTCGATCGACACGGCTTGAAACTGGCTGCAGTGGGAACGGGTGCGGGATGGTTAACGCAGCAACTGAGTTTGACCGCGACCGAACCGAGTGTGGCTCAGCGGGCGGCTGAGTTCATTCGCGGAGTGATCGAGCTTGCGGGCAGCTTCGGCGCGCCCGCGATCATCGGTTCGATGCAGGGCCGCATCCCAACTGCCGAGCAACGTGACCCGTTGTTTGCACAACTGACGTTAGCAATCGAGATGCTGGCAGAGCATGCGGAGCGTTTCGAAGTTCCGCTGCTAATCGAACCGTTAAATCGGTACGAAACCAACGTGTTCACGGATATGCTGACAACCGCCAGTTGGATTGGTGCGCTCAAGACGAAAAATGTTCGCATCTTGGCTGATATGTTTCATATGAATATTGAAGAAGCCGATATGGCCGCTTCGGTTCGTCAATTCGGCCATTTGATTGGTCACGTGCATTTTGCGGACTCGAATCGCCGCGCGATCGGATTGGGGCACACCGATGCGGGAGCCGTAATTCAAGCTCTTAAATCCGTAGGCTATAGCGGCTATCTTTCCGCCGAAGTTTTCCCTTTACCGGATGCTATAACCGCCGCACAGCAGACAATCTGTAGCTTTCGAAAGCATGTCAGCTAGAAGGTGGCTGGTTTCGCAAGAAACTTGTTGCTTTCACGGGTGTTTCGGCATGGAACGGTTTCTGGCGAAACCAGTTCATGCCGCGTGAGTGCCTGCTAGAATCTCGCACCGCGTCCAGCCATAATGCTGCCAGGCCGCTGAAAACGTAACCCAAAGCGTCAGCGAGGGAAAGCCAACGTAACCCGAAGCGTTAGCGAGGGAAAGCTCGCGCGAGGGAACGTGTCTTCTACACTGCGTTGCTAATCTACTTTTTTTCAGCAGCCTGCGAGGCGGTATCCGAAGGCGAACGCGGATCCAAACGCTGCATGAAACGATTTATTTTTTATTGTTCCAACTAATCGAGTTGACTATGCGCATGAGTTTCCGAGTCTCTTGGGTTTGTGCTGTGGCGTTGTGCGCAGCCAGCCCTCTGATTGCAACTGCTCAAGTTCCAGTTGAGCGTGTTGATACGGCGATGATTGAGAAGATCAAGGAAGAAGGCTTGCAGCGTTCTAAGGTCATGGAAACGATCAGCTATATCACGGACGTTCATGGTCCGCGACTAACCGGTTCGCCGCTAACTCGCAAAGCCGGTGAATGGGCGAAAGGCCGACTCACCGAGTACGGACTTGAGAACGCGACGCTTGAAGAATGGGGCCCTTTTGGTCGAGGCTGGACGCTCGAAGCCTGTTCAGTCAACATGGTTGAGCCGCACTTTAGCCAAGTGATTGCTTACCCCAAAGCTTGGACCCCTAGCACACCGAAAACAGTGCGAGGCGAACCCATCTATCTGGAAGCAAATACTAAAGAAGATCTTGAAAAGTATCGTGGAAAACTTGGCCGCGCAATTGTGCTCATCAGCCCACCGCGCGAAGTCAAGGCACTCTTTGAACCACCAGCGACCCGTCAAACGGATTCCGAGTTGCTCGCGCTCTCCAATGCAGGTCCCGCTGCACAACGTCGTCGACGCAATCCAGATGCAGGTGGCCCTCCCGCTGGTGGTCCACCACGCGAAGCGTCCGCAAACGCTGCACCTGCAGATCCAGCGGCCGCTCCTGCGGCAACGCCTGCTGCGACTCCCGCAGGTGCTCCGGCTCAACCTTCGATGGCTGACATGCGATCGTCTATGCAACTGCAATCGGACAAGTGGCAATTGGTGTACGACGAAGGGGCCGCTGTGGTGCTCGAGCCTGGCCGCGGCGATGGAGGTACAGTCTTTGTCGCGCAGGCCACCATGCCTCGCTTGGCAGATCCAAACCGCGACACTCGCAGTCCATCCGACGGTGGTAACCCTTTCAGTCGCGGAGGTCCCCGACCTTGGGCAACGGATCCGCCAACGGTCTTGCCACAGTTGGTGTTGGCTGCCGAACACTACAACAGATTGGTGCGCATGGTTCAGAAGGAAGCTCATCCCAAGCTGGAGATCGACATCGAAACCCGCTATCACGACGGCGATTTGAACAGCTTCAATATCATCGCTGAGATTCCAGGTACGGATCTGAAGGATGAAATCGTGATGCTCGGCGGGCACTTCGATTCATGGCATGCTGGCACTGGTGCCACAGATAACGCTATCGGTTGTGGAGTTGCTTTGGAGGCGGTCCGCATTCTCAAGGCGATCGATGCCAAGCCGCGCCGAACAATTCGTATCGCGCTGTGGACTGGTGAAGAACAAGGTCTGTATGGTTCGCGAGCCTACGTGGCTGATCACTTTGGAGCCATGCAAACTCCATCGCGGGGCGGGCCGGGAAGTCCAGGTTTCGGCGGTGGCGAAGGGGCTCGACGGCCGATTTATGAATTGAAAGCCGAGCACGAGAAATTCTCTAGCTACTTCAACCTAGATAACGGTACCGGCAAGATCCGCGGGATTTATCTACAAGGCAATGAAGCGGTGCGACCGATCTTCCGCGCTTGGTTGGCACCGTTTGCCGATATGGGTGCAACCACCATTACGTCTTCGAATACCGGCGGTACTGACCATCAGT
>JANRMD010000318.1:0-5017 GCA_033761895.1 Pirellulaceae bacterium
GTCTGCTGGTCGCGCTAGGGATGCTTGTCGGCAATCCCTTGGTAAGCAGTTGGGTGGCTGCGGCTTTGATGGTCGCCAGCGTAACGTGGATGCTCGCGGGCGTCTTGCCCAAACGTTGGGCGTTGGCGGGTGGCATCCTGCTTGCGCTTAGTCCGTTCGTGCAATTGGTTTGGTCACAAAGTTTGTTGCACGGCTTTCTACCGGCCAGTGGTAGTGCGCTGCTACTGGGCGGTCTGTTGCGACTGCGGAGACGCGTGGAGTTTGCGAGTGCGTTCGCAAGCGGCTGTGGTGTGGGACTGTTGGCCATTTCGCGACCTTTTGAAGGGTTGTGCTGCACAGTGATTTGTGCAGCCATGTTGTGGTTCGCCTGGAAGAAATGCAACTTGCGGGAGCGGTGGCAACGAGTGCTCCGAACTTGCTTGCTGGCCGCAGGACCGGTACTGGCCGCAATTGCCTTGACTGCAGCGCACAATCAATCGGTCACTGGTAAATGGTGGCAGATGCCTTATCAGCTGCATGAGTCTCAATACGGGGTCGCTCCATTGTTCGTCTTCAGTTCACCAAAATTGGGCAACATGGCCAAGCGAGCTGATTTTCCCGAAGTCTTTTATGAATACCATGCAGTGGATTCCTTGAATTGGTATCGCCAGCGCGTAGGCATGCGCGGTTGGTTGCGCGGCGTAAACGATGCGTCCCGTGAACTGATGAGACTTACCTTTCCGTTTGTCGGCATGTTGGTTTTCAGCGGCGTAGCTTGGTGTCGATACTCGCTTACTCGCAACATGGCGTTGGCCGTCGCGTTGCAGGTGAGTGCCTCGGCCTGCGTATGCTGGGTTTACTCGCATTACTTGGCGCCAATCCTACCGGGCCTTTTGCTTCTATGCCTGCTGGCGCTGCGGACGTCGCTGAGGACACGCACCGGGGACAGAGAAAAATTCTTCGGGTTCGTGGTGGCAGCGGTGTGCTTGATTCAAGTCGCAGTGCTTGGAACGTTTGCTGCAGTTGTGCGGAGCAACGAAGCCGAATACTGGTCGCATCACCGCCAGGAAATCGTCGGGCAACTATCTCGAGTGGACGGGAAACATATGGTGCTTGTTCGCTACACTGCCAAGCACAATGTGCACCAAGAGTGGGTCTACAATCTGGCTGACCCAGGTGCAAGCAAGATTGTGTGGGCTAGGTACGACGAGGGACGTTGGATAGATGCACTTTTGGACGCGTATCCCGATCGTCAGGTGTGGGTGATCGATGCGGATGACCCCAAGCCATCGCTGCGCAGTTTTCCTGAACACTTACAGCAGCATTCCAGCGATGCAAGCAGTCATCAAGCAAGAGATCGTGCCACCGATCATGGCTCTTAGCCCCAATTTCGCAATCTCGTTGCGGCGACTAGGAGCGAGGCCGCCGATTCCACCGATTTGGATACCAATCGAACTGAAATTCGAGAAGCCGCACAAGGCATAAGTCATCAAGTGTTTGGTTCGGTCGCTGATGGGTTGTTCGCGCTGAAGCATCTCCCCCAGTTTCTGATAAGCGACGAACTCGTTCGCGAACATCTTGATGCCAAGCAGCTTGCCGCCGTCCATCGATTCCGCCCAAGGTACACCGATCAGCCAGGCGATGGGTGCAAACGCGTAACCGAGTATGTTTGTCATGGTAAGTGTGGGAGTACCCTTGGCATCGACCAAGCCGAACAGCGTACCGAATTGACCTAGGGCAAAATCAGCCATAGCGATTAGTGCTAAGAAAGCGATTAGCATGGCAGCGATGTTCAAGGCCAGCTTCATGCCTTCGCTGGCACCTTCAGCCGCTGCTCCGATGACGTTCGTGTCACTTGAACTGGCTTCAATGGCAAGCGAACTTTCAACTTTCGCACCAGCTTCCTCGGGTACCATCAGTTTCGCGATCAGCAAAGCGGCTGGTCCCGAGATAACACTGGCGGTGATAAGGTGCCCGGCTTCGACACCCATTTCCGCATAGCCCACAATCAAACTACCCGTGATGGTAGCAAAGCCACCAACCATCAAGGCGTTTAGTTCACTGCGCGTCATGCTGGCGATATAGGGCTTCACCACAAGCGGTGCTTCGGTTTGCCCCACGAAGATGTTGGCTGCTGCGGCCAGTGTTTCGGGGCCGCTGGTTCCCAGCGACTTTTGCATCACAAAAGCAACACCGCGCACTACGACTTGCATCACGCCCAGATGATACAGAACGGACATCAGACTGCTGAACACGATGACTGTGGGCAGCACTGCAAAGGCGAAGGAACGGACCGCGAACAGGCGATCACCGTCAACTTTTTGGGCGGAATCGGGGAACAGACCAAATACAAAGCCGCTACCCTCACCGACGAACTGTTGAAAGCCCTCGACAGCTTGATTGGCACCTTCGAAGAACCATCGCCCTGGGACGGTCCACAATACGGCGGCAGCCAAGAGAAATTGCAACAGCAAACCACCGATCACGATCCGCAGTGGGAACTGGCGTCGATTGGTACTTAACGCCCAAGCCAACGCGATCATGGCGATTAACCCTAGCAACGAGTGAAGACGTGGAAGGGCAGCTTCGAGCATGATGTGTTGGCTTTGATGAAAGTCTGATATGCGGGTGAGTCTACCCGACTTGCAAATGGGATTCGACGTGCCGAATGGCATCGCGGACCGTTAGTCCACGTTCGTCGCCCAAGGACGTGTTGTCACGCAACCATTCCTCGACTGTACGTTCCGCCGAAATGACGGTGCTGTGCCGACGGTTTCCAAAGTAGTCGCCAATCTCTTTGTAAGCCGCTGGAGTGTATTTGCGAGCCAAGAACATGGCCAACATTCGAGGTTGAGCGATCGTGCGCGTTTTGCTGGAAGATTGCAAGCTGGTTGGTGCTAGGCCGAAGACTTCGCAAACAACCCGCTCGATATCGCCCAACCGCACCACAGGTTGCGTCGCTTGAACTAGATCGTACACCGAGTTCCAGCATTGCTCCCAGGTTAGCCCGTCGACGGCTTGCGAAGCGACGGCAATCAAACGCTTCACGATCCCCTGGAGGACCCGGCCATCGCCGACGGTACGTCCCGCAATTTGACTGACAACGTCCGCTGGAATTTTGATCGCGGCATTGTCGATTTCTCGTTGCAGTAACGCAGCCCGCGTCTTTTCGTCGATAGGCATCAGCGGACTGACCAAGCCACCGCGCAAGCGCCCAACCACATCGTTGCCAAGTCCTTGAAGGTCATTGAGCGAACGGTCAGCGGTCAGAATAACTTGCTTGCCCATCCTTAGCAAATTATCGACCGTATGCTTGAACTCTCCCAATGTGGCCTTCTTACCAATGAGGAAATGAACATCGTCGATAATGAGGGCTTCTACGTCGCGATACTTGCGACGGAACATCGGCAACCCTCCACCTTTGATGGCTTCGGTAAAGTCGTTCGTGAACTGTTCGCTGGTCATGTGGACAACACGACGCATGCGACAGTGCGAACGCAATTGTTGAGCGATCGCAGAAATCAAATGAGTCTTGCCAACACCGCATGGTCCATGAAATAGTACTGGAGTCATGCGTCCAGGTTCGGACACCACCATGTTGGCGGTGGTCCACGCCAGTTGATTGGAGGCGCCGGAAATGAAGCGTCCCCAAAACTCGCGACCACTCTGTTTTTCGCGGCTCGGCGAGTCATGTGCTGCTTCGCGTCCTTGCACTTCGCGGCTGGCATTTGGTTGCGTCGCGGTAGGCGTAGGAAACTTGAGCGTCGATGGTTCTTCCGCTTGCGCAGTTGGGGCCTGGGCTGAGGCTGCCTGTGCGGATGCTGCCTGTGCGGATTGACCTTGGGACGCAGGTTGTAATGTTGCCGCAGGTGCCGATTTGACTTCACCCACTTCAAGTTTTAGTTCAGCGTGGGGACCACAAACACTGTATAGGACAGATGCCAGTTCCTTACCCAACATCCGGCGCACTAACTGGCAAGCGAAATCGCTTTCGAAGGTTAGTGTTAGTACCCCGTCGTTCCATTGCCAATGTGTCTCCGGTGAGATCCACAATTCGTAGCGCTCCGAGCTGATACGAGCGACCAGAGCTGATCGCACCTGAGCAGCGATGTCCTTTTCGCTCTGGTTCACATCGTGTGCCATGCTCAACGCGCACTCCTGTTGGTCAACGCCGCGCTTATCATTGCGGGACTTGGTTCCTGTGTTCTGGCATAGCAAACCTTGCTAAGCCCTCGCATGGCGCAACACCCACCAACTTCGTGACTCGAAGTCGTAAGCGATCAGCCGTGACGAGATTCCCTTGACGGGCGAGGCCGATTGTAGGATTGCTAGCTAAGGTGTCAAACAATAGTTTCAAGATTTACTCAAGTCTGAAGTCGATGCGTTCATTTGGTCCCAAAATCAAAGGCAAGATGCTCTTGCTGGCATCGGGTGAAGAGCCCACGAATCTTACGGCGGTCTGCAAATTATCGTGGAAAAGATGTTCACTAACAACTACATGCGCCGGAAAATGATTGAGAAGTTTTTCCACAAGTCTTTACAGAGTAAATATTTCTGGCTTCTCGGTAGCTTCATGCAAAACGATTAATTTCAGTCGGGTGTTCCGGTGGGCGGCATGTGCAAGAATCGCCTCTCGGCATTCCACATCGCCACAACCCGAAGCGTCAGCGAGGGACCAGTCTGTGGAACGAGAATGCCATTTGTGGTGCTTCGGATTTGCCCTGAGTGAGTAGCTCGAGTGGCCGGGGCATTGCGGACGAAGGCTGACGGGATGCTCGGGACATATGGTCCCAAGCGTCGAATGGCCGCAGTAAAGATCGCTAGTGGATTGTCACAGCTTAAATTTAGGGTGGCACGCTCTGAGGCTTTGCGAAGGGCGTGGGAATTACGCTTGCGCCACGCCCTTCGCAAAGCCTCAGGACGTGCCACCCATATACGAACAACCCTAAAATTAAGCTGTGACAATCCACTAGTGCTCTGTCCACATTAAATTATGGGTTGAACGCACTCGAGTATTATTAACCGCACGGCGTTAGCC
>JANRMD010000319.1:0-2545 GCA_033761895.1 Pirellulaceae bacterium
AGAACGGTAAAAGCTGGAATGTCCTACCCCCAAGAAACGCGAGGCAGGTTCATACCTTGCTCGCACTTCCCGTTTGATCGCGGAGCGATCAACGACCATGGTCGTGGTTCGCTCCGCGAACCAACGTGAAGAGGCAATCACTTTTCCATCCAACCAAAGCCAACACAAACCCGAAACTTCTTGCTTTTGAAGCCTAGAACGGTAAAAGCTGGAATGTCCTACTCCCAAGAAACGCGAGGCAGGTTTATACCTTGCTCGCACTTCCCGTTTGATTGCGGAGCGATCAACGACCATTCCTCACTCTCAGGGAACACAGTCCTTTGTCGAGTACATCAAGCCTTTCACAGCCAAAGAACTTTGGACTCAAGTCATTGTTTGAGATTGCCTGCGTCGTCCTGTTGATATTGAGTGGATTCGTTCATGCCTCACTGTTCTTGGTTGACAATCACCTTTGGGAGAGCCCCTTCTCCTTTCGAAAAGCGGCGTTGTTTGGTGTCTCGACGGGCTTGACTCTTTGGTCCTGTCTTTGGGCGATGGAGCAACTGAGCCCGCGGCGATTCGATTCATGGATTCGGAGGGGGCTTTGTGTCCTTCTCGTTCTCGAAGTATTTCTCATTTCCATGCAGACTTGG
Organism: Pirellulaceae bacterium; assembly: GCA_033761895.1. Taxonomy (GTDB): domain Bacteria; phylum Planctomycetota; class Planctomycetia; order Pirellulales; family Pirellulaceae; genus Aureliella. The sequence continues at coordinate 633 of JANRMD010000319.1, forward strand.
CGAGGCCAGCGAAGCCACTTCAATGATGTGGGAGTATTCAATCGCGGGATTGAAGTTTTGATGCTTCTGTTGATCACGGCAGCGATGGCACTTATTGTCTTCATTACTATCCTCGCCTGGTTCTCGAACTTGCCGACCTCTCGATCGTCAGGAAGCGTGTGCGCGATTCGCTGGGGGCTCTTGTTTCTTTGCATCTCCGGTGGGCTGGGATATGTGACGACGGTGCTTGGTTACTATCTGATTACGATGGGGCTACTTCCAGAAACTTGGCCGGCGCGAGGCGTGCTGAAGTTCCCGCACGGAGCGGCGCTCCACGCGATTCAGACGCTCGCGATTGTCGCCTGGATCGGTGATCGCTGGGGCGGGAGCGGCAGCATTCGAGCGGTGCAATTCGCGGTGTTCGCTCACTGGTTCTGGTTGTTCTTTGCAGCGTACCAATCGTTCACCGGCAGAAGTCGTTTTGAGGTCGATGGTATTGGATTGTTGCTAATTAGCGCGATTGTGATCTTATGCACGGCGGCATTATGGTCCTTGATCTCCATTACCTTGTTGCAAGTTGCCACAGATAAGGATGCGACTTCTTAACAAATGTTTGTTCCAGCGAAGGCAATTTTAGTGGAACGAGAGTCGTCGCCGCAGGGTTGTCCTTGATCCGGGCGCAGTTAGTTGCTGGGTGATTTGTCTGCGGCGAAAGCCAATCGCAGTTTCTCCAATAGCGAGCGCTATCGCAAGGAAACGAAAAAAGCATGACAAGCCCAAATGTTCGATGACTCATGTTGGACCTTACTTTGTACTATTTTGAAGCGAAAGAGGATTGTGTTTCCGAGTTGGATTGGGTGTCGAATCGGAGAACGATCAGGCAAGTTGCAACCGATTGTCGGAATTTTCAGTTTGTGAATGAATTGCTTTGACGATTAACACCCTTTACCTTAACTCGGGCGCGAAGGAAGTTCGTTTAGCTTGATGGAATTTGCATAGGCATGACTGGCTGAAACTCGTCGTGCTGCCTTAGTGTCAGTAAGTTGATGCTCGTGAACGGAATGCACTTGATGGCAACCGACATTTGGTAGCCCAACAAATTCTTCGAACATCTAGACAGCTTTGGGTTGTGGAGCGGTCTTGCATCGTTTCGTTGCATTACGATCATGGCGCCCTCCAAGTTGGGTTTGAATGGTTTGCTGAGTGATTGGTCGGACTTGCTAAATTTCATGGGTTAACTGCATCGCTCCGCTCGCAAGATTCCTCTCCTCGAGTCACGGGAAGTCCCATGGAAGCCGAAAGCGAAGTTTACGATCCCTATGCCATGCCGCCGTCGGAGATTCGCGAACCTCCGACGACTTTGTGGGCAGCTCTGAAGCAGATTGGCCCGGGGATCATTCTCGCGGGAACAATTGTCGGATCCGGAGAATTAGTCCTCACTACAGCCATCGGAGCGAGACACGGATTCGTTTTTCTGTGGCTGATTCTCTTTAGTTGCGTCATCAAAGTGTTTGTTCAGGTCGAACTTGGGCGCTATGCGATATCTTCTGGATTGCCGACGCTTGGTGCGTTGCAAAAGATTTCATCGATGCGGTGGATCGGGAACGCCTTGCTGCTTTGGTGGTTCGCAATGATGTTATGTACGGTGTTTCAGTTGGGTGGCATGACGGGTGGGGTAGGGCAGTCTCTGAATATGGCGATACCTCAGCTGTCCCAAGCATGTACGACGTTACTTGCGGTCATTTCAGGCAATGCTTCGGAGTATCTAATTCGCCGTGCCGAATTACCTTGGGCTGTCGTTACCTGCTTGGCTACGATCGCACTGATATACCAAGGTAGTTATCGAAGAATTGAGAGTTTGACGACCATGTTGGTTGTCAGTGTGACTATTGCGACTGTCGTAGCCGCACTGGCATTGCATTTCACCGAGTTTT
>JANRMD010000320.1:0-10830 GCA_033761895.1 Pirellulaceae bacterium
AATTGCAACACTCCGTTGCAACGCGTCGATTATATCAATTCGCGGCAAACTTGGGGGGCACCATGGGATCGCCCAAATTCCACCTGGCCTTTGCCTTTTCCCGGCATTTCCCAAATTTCAGCACATACGGGTCAGCATATACGAGTCAGCTCGCATGTCGCCGCTCGCAGTGTCTACGCTGGGCCCAAGCTGTGAGTTCGCTGAGCTGAATTCGCTGAGCCGAGTTCACTGATGGCTTGGGCGATTAGGCATAGAGCCACTTCTGTGGATCGCTGCGGTAAAACATCGCCAGCTGCTCAAAAAGCTCGGGATGCTCTTCGTTCAGCTGGTGTGGTGCTTCGAAAAATGCCTCCGAACTGACCGCGAAAAACTCGGCCGGGTGTTCGCAGCCGTAACAGTCTAAAACACTGTACTGGCCTGTTGAACAGATGTACTGGAGTTGCTCCATGGCGGCGCGATTCACCGCCTTCCATTCGCGCTCTCTGGCCTCTGGAAGCGGTGGCATTCCGTCCGCGTTACCGCCATTGAACATATCCAGCTGATGAGCGAACTCGTGCACGACCAAGTTATGAGGCGTGCCCCGATTCGGTTCGATAACATCACTCCACGAAATAATGACTGGACCCCGATGCCAAGCTTGCCCCTCAAGCGTCGTTTGACTTTCAAGGTGCAATCCGCTGCCAATGCTGGTGCGATGCGGTGCAACGAAGTGATCTGGATAAACCAACACAGAACGAACATCTGGAAAAAAGAATGGCTCATCCCAACCCAACACTAGCAGACCAGCGTTGCCTGCAATCCTGATCTTCATCGCATCCGTCAGGTGCAATCCCTGGCAGCCTTCCCAGTATTTCTGATCGCAGAACTCAGCAACCCACCGCAGCAGCTTGTCGCGCTCCTTGAAGTTCATGCCGTCCCACTGTGCAAGTTGCGGCAGTACGTCATTCGCTTGTTTAGCGATCAACCGCAAGCGCTTTCGCCTTGCCGCACCGGTCCAATCCAACCATTGCCAGATCAATTCAATTCACTTTTCCAACACGAAAGCGGACGTCCTCTACCTTTGCCTCAGGCAATTTGTTTTTCAACTCCGCCAGTATCTGTTTCTTTCGGAAGGACAACTCTTGCATCGCGCCGCTATCGCTGACGACCACCAGCAGTGTGCCTCGCGAGACATTGCCAGGACATGTCAATTTGGCCAATACGTCACCAACAATCTCGGACCATTTTTCATTCAATTCACTGGTCGCTTGAATGGCGGCATATCCGCGTTGCGCCATGAGTTTGCGCATAACGCTGGCGATGGGCTTGGCATGCAAGTTACTACGACGCTGATGAATCTGGGAGAGATTCCAAGCTTCGATTTCTTCTTCGGTTGGTTCTAATCGAGACATGGTGAACTCCGGAGGTGGGTCGCTCCTGCCAACACGACAACCCGTGTGACAACCCGTGTGACAACCCGTGCGACAACCCGTGCGACAATTGGCTTTCGTAACCAGGGGCAACCCGCGCCAACGCCCTCAGCGACTCGAAGCTGGAAATCCACTGTACCGGTTTATCGCGAAACCAGCTACTCCCTTCTTAGCTGGTGAGTCAGCTGGTGCTGAGCTAGCCCGTGAGCCAGTTGGTCTTGAGTCAGCTGGTGCTGAGTTAACTGAGCACTGCAAAAACGAAAAAGGGCCCGCTTGGTGGCTCTTCCAAGCGGGCCCTCTTCTACCGTGAAATGCGGGCCTGGGGCTGATGCAGCCTATATGTTTGTCACCTACTTCGGCGACGCGCCTCTAAGGTCACGGTGCGTCCATGTCGTTTCGCGTTTTCGATTCCTACTAAGTTGCTAAAGTCACCCCGTGGCTCGGGCTCATCTAGCAACTTGCAGTTTTCAAGGATGTTGGTCAAGCGAATGTTTGCTGCGGTCGAGTTGGAGGAACTCAGCAGCCCTTGCGAGCAATTCAACCTAGCTCCGCTATGGGCCTCGGCTGCTCGCTATTGACGAGTAGATGCAGTTGGCGTGCCAAAGCTCAACTAGGTACGAAAAAGAATCCTGGAAGCAGAAAATGCCCAGATCGCACGAGCCCCAATTGTAAACTTAGGTTATTTAAATCGATTGTGCGGCCTTAATTGGCCTCCAGAAGCACAACGGATCGGAGAAAATCCGCCTGTGGCAGGCGAAACCATCACGCAATGCCAGCAAATCAGGCCGCCAGCGGCGATCCATTTTTTGCAAAAGTGGGAAGTCGTTGTAATTTTTACAATTCGATTTTGCAAAATCGGGAACTTGAAAATCGGGAACTTGGGACACTCCTCGCTGATCAGCAAGCTAGCGCCGCGATTTGTAAGTTCCACGCCGCAGCTTCGCCGCAAGCGGGCGAGGACGCCCGCGCTCCGGAATGTCGGATATTCCTTCGCAAGAAAATCCAGGTGAGTCCCAAAAGTCACGATACCGTGTATGAAAACGGAGGCTTTTTCGGGCGCGCTACCTAGAGTCCGCTGTGGTTCAATAATCTGGTCCTCACCCGAGCGCGGGCGTACCCGCCGCTGCCCACTTTTAGCATGGCATAGAACTTACAATTCGCGACACGAGTGCTCTGTCCAGATTTAATTTGGGGGTTGCTTGTGTTTGGAAGGCACGCCCTGAGGCTTTGCGATGGGAGTGATTCGAGCGACACTAAACACGCCCTTCGCAGAGGCTCAGAGCGTGCCACTATAAAATTAAAGCTTGGCCCTCCACTAAGATGGTGGCGATCGGCGAAAATCGCCGAACTCCCTGGAACGGAATCGGCGTGCCCCTCAAATTTTGCGGATTTCACAGCAATCGCTTGCATTCTGTCCCCGAGTATCGATAAACTCTTGCTCAAGTTTGCCCTGTTTATCAACTTTGTATCGAGGAGTTTCTACCATGCAAGTTCGGTTGATCGTTTGTTCTTTAGTGGCTGCCATGATGGTATGCGGCGGCGGTGCAATGGCTGTGATCAACGCACCAGCCCCCAAGACAATCAAAGAAGTCATGAAGATCGCTCACAAAGATGGCTTGATGAAGAAAGTCCAAGGTGGCTCAGCTTCGGACGAAGAAAAGAAGCAGTTGTTGGACCTCTACATCGACATGCTCGAAGGGGAGCCTAAGAAGGGCGACAAAGCAGAATGGAAAACCGTAGCAGGCGCAACTGTGGTTAGCGCCGCTAAAGTTGTTCTCGGTCGCGAAGGCGCCCTGGACGAACTGAAGAAGACGACTGACTGCATGGCTTGCCATTCGAAGTTCAAGTAATCCGTCTCGCACAAATTCAAAAATCTGATGAGCTCTGCGGTGAGTTTTCTCCGCAGAGCTTTTTTTACGTCTCAATGAAACGCGCGGCGTTTTACGACCCCACCGTCGACATCGAGAATTGGCGAAATAACCATAAACGCGGTTGCGTCGCGACTGCGCACGATGCTCTCTAGCTTGGTCAACTCTAGGCGGGTAACCACACAATACAAAACCACTTGCTCAACTTCCGAGTACCCCCCCTGAGCCTTGAAGGCAGTCACGCCACGGCCCATCTGAGCCAAGATGGATTGACGAATGGATTCGTGTTGAGGCGAAACGATGGTAACTGCGTTGTAGGCTTCGAAGCCATGCAGCAAGTAATCGATGGTCTTGGTCGCTGTAAAGTAAGTCAACATCGAGTACAGGGCCGGTTCCACCCCGAGAAAAATCGCTGCGATCGAAAAGATCACCACGTTGAGCGCCATGATAATCTCGCCGACGGTCGCAAAAGTCCGCTTGCTGAGCACCACGGCAAGAATCTCAGTACCATCGAGAACGCCGCCGCCACGCATGGCTAGGCCAACTCCAGCACCAACGAAGAAGCCACCAAACACGGCCGCAAGCAGTTTATCGGTGGTCGCAATTGGAAAACTATCTACCGCCAACACGAGTGCCAAGCCAACAATGGCAATGAAACTCTTGATTGCAAATTCAACACCAACGTGACGATAGCCAAACAGCAGGAATGGAGTGTTCACGAGCACCAATAACAAAGACAGTGGCACGCCAAGTAGGTGCGAAATCAACATAGATACTCCCGTGACTCCCCCATCAATGAAGTGATTGGGAAGCAAGAAGCAATCGAGTCCAACAGCGGCAATAATCACGCCTCCGGTGATGTAGGCCGCACTCATGATATGACGATTCAATCTAGGTTCCTCCGTTGAACTATATCCAAGCAAACTTCCGTTTACGTAGTGCTCGACTCGGTTTGAGCTTCCGAAGACTCTGTTCCAGATGTAGCCGCATTACTGGGCTTGGCCAGTTTGACGAACGCCCCCAGGCCTCGGCCGGTGATTGGTGCCGGCGCGGCTGCCTTAGCTGATTCGACATTCGAAGTTGCATTGGCTCGAGGCGCCACATTAGGTTGAGGTGCACGCACGGCAGTTGCTGGACGAGCCGCTTCAGCGGGCCAACGGTTTGCAGAAGCTGCGTTTAAACCAGCATTGGCTGGAGGCACATTCAGTTTTTCAAAGCGACCGCCGGAAACCTTGGTGGGTGTAGTAACGACAGCAGGTGCAGGACTTGGACGGCGTTTGCGCTGGGGAACAAAATCTGACTCTTCGTCCCCCTCCGCTTCGTCGGTCACAACTTCTTTGGGTACCGATACAGGCACCTTGCGCAGCGGTTCAAAGATCGCCTTGGCTGGTTGCACAGCAGGCGCAGTTACCTTCCGCTCCGCCGAGTTAACCGTAGTAGCCGTAGAAGTTGCTGCAGATGATGTAATTGCAGACGATGAAGCTGGCGTCGATGCGGCGGCGCTGATTGGCTGCGCTGAATCGGTCTTGGATTCTGTAGTCGCAACCGTAGAAGAGCTGGCTGGCGCCGAGACTGGCTTTACCTTACTACTAGGTGCACCTGAGCCGGTTTGCTGCTGCTTCTTCTTTTGTTGTTGCTTGTCTTTTTTGTTCTTCTTCGAATTGCCCTTCGAACGCTCATTAGCAACGGCGCCACTAGAGTTCGACGCGTCATCGGCATCGGCCGATTGGGGCCGCGCAGGCTTCTTAAACTTCTTGGACGAAGCGGCCATGAGCGCTTCGGCGCGAGCTCTCGCAGCCGCTTGATTTCGACCGCGCAGATACAACCACAAGCCCATCATGACGATCAGTGGCAGCCAGGTAAAAAGCCAAATCGCATCGTTCGGAGCTTTGGGCGCCAAGGGTGTCGTCACCGTCTCCGATTTGGTAACGGTAATCGTAGGCTTGGCCTCGGCTTTGGTCTCTGGCTTTGCTTCAGACTGGACTTCAGGCTTGGCTTCCGGTTTTACTTCTGGCTGGGCAGTCGTCGTGGTTTCAGGAGCTTTCTCTAAAGCAGCCCCGCCTAACGCTGGAGACTGTGGTGCTGGAGACTGTGGTGCGGGGGGCTTCGGAACTGCGGCGGTTGAATCAGCGGTAGTCGTTGGCGAAGCTGATACAGCCGGCGCAGTTTGTGTTGCAGTTGCTTGTTCAGTGGCGGGCGTTGTTGCTTGTTCAGTGACTGGCGCAGCGGCTTGTTCTGTGGCCGGTGCGGTCGCTTGCGGGACTGGGGCAGGAGTGACTGGTGTCGTTTCGGCGGCTGGTGCGACTTCTTGAACGAAAGGCATGCTTATAAACTCTCAATTAGGGATACGTCGTTCCAACGAACTCAGAGGTGAGCTGGGGTTTAGGTCCTCAAAGTCCCCGCGAACGACGCGCGGACTAACAAGCACTGAAACACCTGGCATCACTCCTTGTAACGATCAAATTCACCTGCAGCCGCGCGTCGCTGTAGGTCAAGAATTTTGTCGACACGTTTAGCATGCCGTGGCTGAGGAGTGTATTTGGCTCCGAGAAACGAACGCACAACTTCGATTGCAATCTCGGGTCCAATCACTCTCGCACCAATGCACAGCACATTCATGTCATCGTGCTCGACGCCTTGATGCGCAGAGTAGTTATCGTGACATAGGCTGGCAAAGATACCTGGAATTTTGTTGGCCGCAACGCTCACCCCAACTCCACTGCCGCACACCAAGATTCCACGTTCGACCCGGCCCGATAAGAACTCAACGGCGACTTTCTCTGCAAAGTCTGGAAAGTCAGCGGGACTTTCATCGCAAGTTCCACAATCGGTAACAGCCAAACCTTGGGCGCGCAAGTAATCGACCAACATGGACTTCATCGAAAATCCGGCATGATCACCGCCGATCGCTACACTATGCACCGCAAAGTTCGTCATCAGTAGACTCAAAAGGAAGAGGATAAACTAGAGCCAAAGGTGGCCGGTTGGGCCGGAAACGGGGACTTTGCAGTCCCCGTTGATTTAAAACGTTACCAGAATTCTCTGCCTGACAATTCTCGGCAACTATCGATTCTTAACGGTCTGCTTGGGCTTGCGCGGGGCGCCGGCTCGAACCGTCGTAGGACGCTCTTCGCTGCCCAATGGCCGTAGTCGCAATTGCTTACCTGAAACCCAAGTCCGACGTAACGTCTGGATGGCCGAGGCACTCATAGTGTCGGGCAAATCGATGGTGCTGTAGGAATAGCGAATCTCGATCGGACCGATTTCGGAACCGCTGATACCACCTTCGTTGGCGATGGCACCGACGATGTTGCCAGGTCGTACGCCATCAGCATGCCCGACTTCGATACGATATCGCAGCATGCCTGGACGAGGTGGTCCACCGATGCGACGCTCGCGTCCGCCAGGGCGACTTCCGGAACGTTCTTCTTCAAAGCGCTGACGCCCTGGTCCACGACGCTCGCTTGAATCGCGGCGTTCACGGCGGTCATCGCGGTCCCAACGATCTGGTTCGCGTTTAGGTTCTTCTTTCAACAAGAAGGGACGATTACCTTGTCCGATCTGCGCGATGGCCGCAGCGATCATGTCGAGCGGCTTGCCCGATTCAGCCGCAACTTCATTGACCATCTTCTGGAAGAAGCTCAGGTCCTGCGATTCAATCGCTGACTTGACCTGTTCCTTGAATCGCTCCATGCGGCTGGCATTGATATCTTTGACCGAAGGGCGATTAACGAGTTCAATCGTTTGCCGAGTCGCTCTTTCAATCAATCGCAACTTGCCGCGTTGTGGTGGCGTCAAGAAGATGATCGCGACCCCTTTGCGACCGGCTCGGCCCGTTCGACCGATTCGATGAATGTAGGATTCGCTATCGTGCGGAAGGTCATAATTGAACACGTGACTGATGCGCTGCACATCCAGGCCGCGAGCGGCGACGTCGGTGGCAACGATAATGTTCAGTTGACCGGACTTCAGTTGATCTACCGTGCGTTGACGTTGCTTCTGAGGCAGGTCGCCGTTCAGTGCTGCAGCGGCAAAACCGAGGTTGCTCAAATGCTCCGCAACGATGATTGTCGAGTCTTTGGTCTTGGTGAACACGATGACTCCATCCGTCGTTTCGGCTTCGAGCATCCGCGCGAGCAGTTCCATTTTTTCGCGTTCAGGCACAAACACGCAACGTTGCTGAATGCCTTCGGCCGAATTGGTCTCGCGACGAATGGTCACGTGAGCTGGATCTTGCAAGTGCTTTTCAGCAATGCGACGAATCGGATCAGGCATCGTAGCTGAGAACAGCGCAACTTGCTTTTCTTCAGGACACTTATCCAAAATGAACTCGACGTCCTCTTGAAAGCCCATGTTGAGCATTTCATCAGCTTCATCGAGCACCAAGCACTTGAGCGAATCGAGCTTCAGTGTGCCGCGCTTGATATGGTCGATCACACGGCCAGGTGTGCCGACAACAACGTGGACGCCGCGTCGCAGAGCCTTGAACTGGATGTCGTAATCTTGACCGCCAAAAATGGCTGCAACGCGAAAGTCAGGCATGCACACAGCGTAAGTATCAAAGGACTTCGCAACTTGCGTGGCCAATTCGCGGGTCGGTGCCAGCACCAACACTTGGGGGCCATCCGAATTTGTTTCCAAGCGCGAGAGAATTGGCAGGGCAAACGCGGCAGTCTTACCGGTCCCAGTTTGAGCTTGGCCGATCACATCGCGGCCCGCCAGCATGTAAGGAATAATCTCGGCTTGAATCGGAGTCGGCGTCGTGTAGCCCGACATCATGATGGCTTGCTGCACATCGCGACTCAATTCAAGGTCCATGAATTGAAATTGGGTGGTGGTGTCTTCAGAAATTTCGATCGGTTTTTCCACGGTCATGTTCGTCATACGGATTCGGAGAGCTTCTATGAAATCAGCTTTGATTAACCAGGCAAGCTATTTCGTCGCAGCCGAATGAATCGGAAACGTTGACGAACTCTCACAAAAACAACTCGCGAGGATCGACGAACTCACCCAGCCAACGAGGTTGGAGGTTCATTCAGCGACCCCACCGATGGCTATACTGCAGCCGCCAGCGTGTTCGTTTAAGCAAGACGATCGAACCGCTCTCAGCGGCCCTTCAGCACTCTATTTGTGCTTGCCCATGCGCGGTCGGAAATTGGAAAAACACTTCGTTTTCCCGGTCAACCGCGGACCGAGTCGTGCAAACTCAGCCTTCCAATGTGTAGAGATTTTCCGAAGAAATTGGGCAAACCAGCCAAGCAATCAACATTCAGACAGATCTCGAACCTCATCGGCTGGTCAAAGTTTACCGGAAATCTCCAGATTCAAAAGGGCAAATCGAGGGAAAGGTTCTTAGTTCTTAGTTCTTGGTTTTGGCTCCGGCCTTTAGCCCAGCCGTTGCCTTATCGCAGGGCGTTATTGCCTAAAACATAAGCAATTCTCCAAATCTTAAAAAATACTGAATTTTGCAGAAAACGCCAGAAAACGCAATTTTGCAAGCAAATTGTGTGGCTAACGGAGCAGAACTGCACTTTGCTGTAGAGAACTGGAACGGCATGTGCCTTAAGTGAGCATCACGATTTACAGGCCCTCGAAGAAAGGTGAAGTTGCAGAGTATGTTCGATGTCAAATGGCGGAATCGACAGTTTGCATTGTGTTTCTTATTTCTAGGCATAGCTGCCTCTGCGGTGCAATTAGCACACGCTCAAGACGCAGCCCCTCCAGCAGAGCCAGCGGCAGCGGCTCCTACGGACCCGGCACCGGCTGACCCAGCCGCACCGCCGAGTATTGAACAGCGTATCGCGGGTTTGGAAGCGTATTTCCAGAACGTTGATCCAGCAGCGCCGTTGGCAGCAACCCAAAACACCATCGGCGTAGCTGGTCCTGGTCACAATGCTTGGTTGATGACCAGCGCGGCTCTGGTACTCTTCATGACATTGCCTGGTTTGGCTCTGTTCTACGGTGGCTTGGTCCGCAAGAAGAACGTCCTCTCCGTAGTCGCACAATGCTTCGGATGTGCGGGATTAGTAACCATTCTGTGGGTCATCTGCGGCTACACGATCGTCTTCGGCGAGCATCCAGCAACCGGCGCAACCAACCCTGTTCCTTGGTTGATCGGAGACTTGAAGCATCTATTTATGGCAGGCGTGACCAGCGCTCCAGACACCGGTTACTGTTACTGGGTCTCCGAGAATGTTTTCGCGATGTTCCAAATGATGTTCGCGATCATTACACCAGCTCTGATCGTGGGTGCGATTGCAGAACGTATGAAGTTCTCAGCCATTATGCTCTTCATCACCCTATGGATGTTTGTGGTTTACTTCCCTCTAGCTCATATGATCTGGGGCTTTGATGGTCTGATGAACGGTGTGTGGAACGGCGGAGCCTCCATTCGTGCGATCGACTTCGCTGGTGGAACTGTGGTTCACATGAGTTCGGGTTGGAGTGCTTTGGTTCTGTGCTTGATGCTGGGACCCCGTAAGGGATTCGGCAAGCAACCGATGCCACCACATAGCATGGTTTTGTGCTCGATTGGCACCGGTATGCTGTGGGTTGGTTGGTACGGCTTTAACGCTGGTTCGGCACTTGCTGCAGACGGTATCGCCGCCAACGCCTTTGCCACCACTACGGTAGCTGCAGCCGTTGCCAGCTTCGTTTGGCCATTGATCGAGTACATCAAGAATGGCAAGCCTTCGATTCTTGGTTTCTGCTCCGGTGCGGTAGCTGGTTTGGTTGTGATTACTCCAGCAGCTGGCTTCGTGACGATTCAAAGCGCCTTCTACATGGGCATTGCAGCCGGTGTGGTTCCTTACCTGGCATGTACGGTCGTGAAGCGTGCCTTCAAGTATGACGATGCTCTCGATACCTTCGGCGTGCATGCTGTTGGCGGTACCATGGGTGCCATCCTCACAGCTGTTTTTGCTGACAAAGCAGTCAACGGAAATCTCGGTGCTGGCTTTGCATTGCAAAACGGTCTATCCGAAGCGATCGACAAGGGTATGCTGTGGATGGAACAGCTCAAAGCGATGGGACTGACCATTGTGATGTCTGTCGTTGCCACCGTCATCATCACTTTGATCGTTAAGGCGACCGTTGGCTTGCGTCCAACATCAGAGAACGAAGATATCGGTCTGGATCTTGTTGAACATGGTGAAGCGGGGTACGAACACTTATAACTCAGCGTCACTGTTAAGCTTAAATGATCAATCAAAATCCATACTGTAAGGCGAAAAAATGAAAAAAGTAGAAGCGATCATTCGGACTTTCAAACTCGAAGACGTCAAGAACGCGTTGACCGAAAAGGGCATCAGCGGGATGACGGTCAGTGAAGTGCGGGGCTTCGGCAGGCAGAAAGGCCACACGGAAATCTACCGTGGGGCTGAGTATGCGGTGGACTTCGTACCCAAAGTGAAACTTGAAGTCGTTTGCAAGACCGAGGAACTGGACTTGGTGGTCGGTACAATCATTACCGCTGCTAAGACAGGCCAGATTGGCGACGGCAAGATCTTTGTTTCCGACATTAGCTCAGCCATTCGTATCCGAACTGGCGAAAC
>JANRMD010000321.1:0-5309 GCA_033761895.1 Pirellulaceae bacterium
CTTTTTCCTCATCGTCCGAAGGCGGATTGGCCTGAGTCGGTGTACCTTTCTGGGGTGCTTGAGCGTTCGCAGTTAGGCCTGCACTTAACAGCAAGACTGCGAAGAAGCCCACCACTACATTACCGCACTGCCAGCGAAGTAAATGAATCACTTGAGCGTTCCTGATTTTGCGATCTGGATTGGGAATCGTTAACATTCCGCACGTTACAAACACAATTTAACATGGCCGCAACTAGTGCTCTGTCCAGATTAGATTTTTGGTTGATCGAGCTTGGGTGGCACGCTCTGAGGCTCTGCGAAGGGCGTGCGAGCCAGGGACATTCGCCACGCCCTTCGCAGAGCCTCAGAGCGTGCCACCCCAAAATCTAATCTGGACAGAGCAATAGTATTGCAAAAAAACAAGAGAAATCTAGACATGCCGTCAGATTTGGTTGCTGATAGCGAGCGCGGGCGTCTTCGCCGATGTCACTCACTTTAGCCTCGAGGTGGCGGGTGTTTTTAGTGCCTCACGCTTTGTGGCATCAGTGGTCCAAGATTGTGAAAGGATCTTGCTCGCCTCTTAAGCCCAACACCAAAACGGGTTGTGTTTGCATAAGCGGCGGGTTCGGCGGACGAGGACGTCCGCGGTCCAAAAAACCGGACCAGCGGACTGGAAAATCCACGGGCACTACTTGAGAAACGGGCACTGCTTGAGAACCAGTTGCTTAGAAAGTGAGTGATATTGGGCGGCCTCGCCCGTAGCATCCGCGAATGGACCAAAAAAATCAAACGTTTTCGAGATGTTTTGTTTCGAGCCGGCGATATTGCCATAGTTTTCCAACGGCAGCCAACGAGAGACAAACCGCGCAGATCGCGAAGATAATTTGGTTGGGCGTCCTGATGGTCCACTTTTCCCACGGCCACGCGAAATCAAAAAATATCGTGTTCAGCCCAAAGTATAGCCAAGTGGTCGTGAGTAGCGCGGTGGCCGCAAACCACTGAGCACGCTGCCGACGGCTTGAGGATGTCAGGTAAACTGTCACTACAAACAGTATCCCCATCGGGAGCAAAGCAAACGTGACCCAACCTTCTGCCAGCGCATACTGCGGTTCAGTCCCATATACCAAGTTGCGTATCTGCTTGCCGCAGATGGGCGCTGCAACAATGATCAAGAGCTGTGCGTAAGGCCAAATTCTGCCACCCACAATTCCAATCATGGGTAGCACACACATGTACAACCCCATATCGACATACAAAGAAACGATCGCTCCGCTGCCTGACAATCGAAGGAACTCGGAGGTGAGCAACAGCCCAAAGTGAATCGCGATCAATATCGCCTCGACGGTAGGTGTCAGCGAAACTTCGGGTTCCGAACTTTCAACATGAATGCTCTTTTGATTCAGCCACAGGCCGAGAGCTAACACCGCGCCAAAGATCAGCCCAAAAGTGGTCTCCATCATGTTCCACCAGTTGAAATACTGGAACATGGTGTATTGAGCCAAGTCGCCGGTGCTGAAACGTTCAGCATTCCAACTATGATAGGCTTGTAGGCATTGACCACCAGGGAAGCCCAAACCACCCGCGATGAAACCGATCAGGGCCATGCGGGTCGCTAACCAGTCTCGCTTGTAGGCGGTAACGTAGGTAACTAAACCTAACAAAGCGATGAGTAATCCACCCCACACTTCACGCCGCGGTTTCAAGTCGGCTTTATCAGGCTCGAAGTACCAACTGGCCGAAAAATAGAGCTTGGGCAAGATGCGGTTCGCTGGATCAAAAGGGCCATTGATCCACCACAGCCCGAAGTACAGCAAGCCAATCATTGCTAAGAAGATAAACAACATCTCAAAGGGTTGGTAACGTTTACCGCCCAGCCCCATACCAAGCAACGCACCCGCAAAGCTAATCCATATACCGCCTTTGATCATCAGCCCTAACATGCCCCAGCGCAGCGCCTCCCAGTTGCCGACCAGCTCCCGATTGTGAGTGAGGCCAATCGTTTGACCGTAGGTCATCGTGCCTCCAATACCAATCGCAACCGTCATCATTGCCGCCACGCGGGCGGCCATCAACGATGAGGCTTGCGGAATAAACAGCATCACCAACGTCAATGAAGTGAGTACGCCAGCGATCATCGCGCCACTTTCGTGACCGTACTGTCCACGAATGCCCCAGCCCATCCCAGCAGCCATGGCTGTTAACAACATCGCTAGAATCAGATTGATTCGTTCAGGTTGGCTACGCATTTATTTAACGACCACACAAACAAAGCGGCTGGTTGATTTATTAGGTAGCGGAAGCCGTCAAGGACTTGTTGATTATAGTAGCCCCCGTCGCCAGACGGTGGACACGATGTGGTGACTAACCGCCGCTTGGCAGCGGCGGCGACCAGCTATCATTTGATAATTCAGTGGCGGAAGCCGTGTAAACTTTCAACGCAACTGGTTTCGTGGCAGTGTGTGTCGACGTCCCAGTCCGTTTGGTCCGGTTTTCTGGAGCGCGGACGTCCTCGTCCGCTGAACCCGCCGCTTATGCAAACACAATCCTTTTCAGGCTCGTTCATTACTGCCTAGCGGAATGCTTCAAGTCTTTCGAGGGCCGCCGCATGACTCTCGAGATGCTTGACGCATTCGGCTACCATTTACACGCTTACTCAGCCCGCTACTTAGCCCGCACGAAAACTCTCAGTCGTTTCGACGAATAGGTTCCTGCGTTACCGGAAAAGGTCCAGTCGCTGGTGTCCTTGGGACCATTGCCGATACCAAGATCAGCGCCGGCACCCGCGCCCCAATGATTGATCGCAATCAGCGTCTGACCAGCGGCGAAGTTATGAATCTGCATCGAACCATAACCGTCGGCAGGTGGGGCTGTTTCGTCGCCAAAGTCGTAGATTGAATCTGAGGCACCGGCAACTTTGGCGGAGTTCACCATGCCGTAGTTGTCAGGCCAGAACTCAATGTTGCCGGTTTCGATCTTTGTCCCAGTCGTGATGCCATTGACATTACTGAACACATCCATGGATGCTACTGGAATCTGAAACCTTGCATTGGAAGCAATCGTAGGAATACCTATCTTCTTGACATCGTCCGTAAACGCGTTCATGGAGACGAAGATTTTTCTTTCTTCGCCGCTGGAGTTCGTCAGTTCAACTAGATAGCCGATGCGGTCGAACGCTTTGATCTTGCTGCTGTTATCGACATCGTACTTGATGTCATGACTCAGCTTGCTCAGGTCCAAGTCATACACCAATGCGTATTCTTTGGCGATTGTCAGCGAGTTTAGAAAGTCAGGCACTTCGCCACCACGCACGGCACCAGCGGGTAAACCTGTTGCGCCGGTCAGATTGGGTTCAGCCAGCATGTGCCATGCAAAGCGAAACGCGACAGGCATTTTGACTTTTTCGGACGTCAGAATGACTGAGTCGCCTTCGATTTTCGCTTCAGCGGCTTGAAATCCATTGGATCCCACGCCGATGATCTCGAAGTGCGACGGAGCTTTGCCGTCACGCGTCTTCAAGCCGCCACCAGTGTTCTTGAAAGTGACCTTCAATTGGTCATTGAGTACCTCAAGTTTGTCGAACTCGGGGCTATGGGCTACTAGATCTTTCTTGCCGTAGTCGTTCTTCAGTGCCAGCAGCGCGAGCCGTAGACCTACGTCTTGCTTGTTGGGTGGATGAATATCGCCGAGCGTTGCGATATCGTTGATGACGACCATGCCGGTTTTGGGAATCGACTGACAAGCGGCTTGAGCCTCCCAGAATTTTGCGAGAATGGATGGATCTTCGGTGCCGTATTTAAACGGCGCGATCTGAACATAGTAGAACGGAAAATCGCCTTGTCCCCAGAGTTCACGCCATCCGCCGATGAGCGCCTTTTTCTTTTCCAAGTAAAGCATGCCTTCACCGTGATTCGATTCGCCTTGATACCAAATCGCACCGCGAATTGGAAAGCCAACCAGCGAGTGAATCATGCCGTTGTAAAGCATCGTTGGGTCTTGGTTACTGCCGAACGGAGTCAATTCGGCTGGGTAGGCTGGACTGGGAGCGAGATTGGTAGTTGTCGATAAAGCCAGCTTGGCCTTCGCGGTCCACTCTTCGAGCGATTTAATGTAAGCTGACAAACGTTCTCGATACTTGGGTGTGCCAGGTGTTCTGCCAATGACCGACTGGTAGATGTCTTGCAAAGCAGGAACACGTTCGAAGCCAACCGGCGGTGTCCAAGGTTCAACTCGCGTTCCGCCCCAAGAAGAATTGACAAGCCCCACTGGCACATCGAGTTCTTTTTGTAACTTACGAGCCATGAAGTAACCGCAAGCCGTAAATCCACCAGCCGTCTCGGGTGAGCACACTTGCCAGCTCGATTTGAAGTCATCCAGCGGTAATGTCGATTGCGTGAGTGGAACTTTGATATGGCGAATCAATGGGTACTTTGCGTCGGCAATCTCTTGTTGAGCGTTCGTGGAGGCGGCAACAGGCCATTCCATGTTGGATTGCCCCGAGCACACCCAAACTTCACCCACGAGCACATCTTTTATTTCAACGGTGTTATTACCTTTCACCGTGATGGTCGTCGCTACTTTATTGGCCATCATCGGAGGTAACTCAACTTGCCAACGACCTGTCGCGTTGGCTTTGGCGGTGGCTTGGTTGCTACCCACCGTTACCGTTACCGATTCGCCGACATCGGCCCAACCCCAAACGCGAATCTTCTGTTGCTGTTGCAGCACCATATGATCGCTGAACACAGCTGGCAAACGCACATCGGCGAGGGCTGAGTTGGTACAGAGCATCAATGCGATGCAAGCGAGAATCTTGAATCGAGACCGAATCATGGTGAACACCAAGTAGTAGGAAAGGGCAGGGCAGGGGAGGGGTTGGATTGCGCTGTAATCGCAATCACTGTGGATGATATAATCACTGCCGAACAGAGGCGACGCAATACGCCCGAGGGTTAAAAGCGTAGCTTGGGACCATTTGTCCCGAGCGATTACAAGGCTCTTGTTTCTTGATATCGCTTCCCGCGTGATCGCTTAGCTTACTTTCGTTCTGACGTTGCTCCGCAGGAAATCGCTTAACCGGTAGCCAGCGGCGACGTGAACCCGCTTCTTATGCCGACATCATCGTGTTGTGGATTTGTCGTTGGAGACGTGTAGTGAAATGACTTGCTGGTTAGCTCTCTATCCTCCAGCACCCTTCGGAATATTCGACTTTTGGGGGTCGGAAAACAACGAATTTGAAAAGTCAAATCGGCTCTGGGTGGATTGTCACAGCTTAATTTTAGGGTGGCACGCTCTGAGGCTTTGCGAAGGGCGTGGGGAATTACACTTGACCC
>JANRMD010000322.1:0-6381 GCA_033761895.1 Pirellulaceae bacterium
GGCTGCGATCCTGTTGGGTCGATTCTTGGAGACGCTGAATCATCGACAGCATACCCGTAGATTGCATTCCAAAGAACACGACATTTAAGATGCAGGCGATGATAATGTATCGCCAAACATCCACTCGCCGTTCGCGTCGGATCGCCCCAACCGACAGATGCAAACAGATGCTAATGGCGACAAGCACGACTGTGGTCGTGATAAAGTTGATCGGTAGTACAAAGGGTTGCGAAAGTCCGCCCGGTGGAGCAATGCGAATGACAACGTAGATTGCGTACAGCACGACGCAGCTGAAAAAGAACACCGCTAGCGAGATGATAAACAACCACGCGCCTTGTTCGCTGCGGCGGTCTTGAGCAATGTTCATGAGTGTTTCAAGTTGAGAGTGAAAATGTCAAATTGGCTACATTACTTTCCAAGGTTGGCAAGTGTCGAGCGAGCGGCGATGTGTATCGTAGCAGGGCCTCACCACTAGGTGCAGGCTAACTGGGGCGGTTGATCCGATTTGTTAGCAGTGCCTGTAGACATGCCAGTCCATTGGCCCGGTTTTCTGGAGCGCGGACGTCCTCGTCCGCTGAACCCGCCGCTAAGGCAAACACACCCCGTTTTGGTATTTGGCCGTAAAGGCGAGCAAAATCATTTCGCAATTCGGGACCGCTGATTCCGTAAAGCGAGAAGCATTTCAAACACCTGCTCACCCCGCAACTTCGCCACTTTTCGAGCATGGCCGGACGTTAGTCAATTTTTCCGGCGGGGCGCAATTCAGTACCTTCTACTTTGGTAAGTGCATCACCGAGTTCGGTGCGAATCTTGTCGGCTAGGCTTTTCAGCTTTTCAACCACTTCAGGGTTAGCCGCGGCGACATCGGTTGATTCGCCAATATCCCTTTCGAGATTGTAAAGCTCCAGACCGCAGCTTCGTTCTTTGTAGGGAGCGGGTTTACCGTCGGTGCCTCCTGAGCCCTCAAGGCTGCGATAGGCATGCGGAAAGTGCAGTTTCCAGGGGCCGCTTCGAACCGCATGCAGCTCACGCCCCCAATAATAGTAGTAGGCCTCATGGGGGCTGGTCGCGCCTTCGACTCCAGACAGAATTGGCCAAGCATTAGCGCCATCAATTTTCTTCTTCGGCAACTCGGCACCCGCTAAATGTGCCAGTGTGGGCAACACGTCGATCGTCCCCGCCACTTCGTCGCACACTGTTCCCGCTGGGATCTGGCCGGGCCAATAAGCGATCGTCGGCTCCCGCTGCCCGCCTTCCCAAGTCGTGCCTTTGCCCTCGCGCAGTGGCTTTGCGGAGCCAGCATGATCGCCGTAAGACAGCCAAGGGCCGTTGTCGGACGTGAACAAAACTAAAGTTCGCTGATCGAGTCCATGTTGCCTGAGAGCGGCCACCACTTTACCTACACTCCAGTCGATCTCAGCCACCACATCCGCGTAAATGCCTTTGCCGGTCGAGCCACGAAATTTCTCCGAGGCGTAGATAGGCACATGCGGCATGTTATAAGGCATGTACAGAAAAAACGGCTGCTCACGGTTGGTTTCAATGAACTTCAAAGCGTGTTCAGTATTCCAACGCGTCAAATACTGTTGATCGTCGGCTGTCACATTGGCATTGATCGTCTTGGTGCCCTCGATCAGCGGCAGTGCGGGAAAGTTCTTGCTGGTCGGATGAAAGGGCCACATGTCGTTTGAGTAAGGCAAGCCAAAATATTCGTCAAAGCCATGGTTGGTGGGCAAGCCGATCCCGCGATCCCCCAAATGCCACTTACCAAAGATGGCTGTTTTGTAGCCGCGAGGCTTGAGCACTTCGGCAATCGTTTGCTCTTCAGGATTCAAACAGTTTTTCGCTCCAGGCCCCAAGGCGCCCAAGATGCCAACACGCACATTGTAACAGCCAGTTAGCAGCGAACATCGCGACGCACTGCAGACCGCTTGGGATGCATAGAAGCTGGTCATGCGACGACCTTGGCTGGCCAGTTGATCTAAGTTCGGGGTCACCATCTGCTCGCCGCCAAAACAGTGGAGGTCTGCATAACCAAGATCGTCAGCGAAAAAGACCACGAAATTTGGGCGGTCGATCGAAGGTTTTTCCGCGTCCGGGTTCTCTGAAGCTCGCAGGTTGGCGCAGGCCACCACGGCCAACAACAAACAGCAGCAACTAGTTCTTACGTGGTTCATGATGGAGCAGCCGTAGAAAAGGGGCGATCTGTGAATTGCGATTAAAACTGAGATTAAGGAGGAGTGTAATTCCCTCGCGTACGCGCTTACGCTTCAGATTATTGTAGCGTGTGGCTGGTTGACTCGAGCGGCACGGGATCGGAAGGCTAGCGCTTCTGCTTTGCACTGCGGCGCTGGCTGAGCGTCATTAGGTGGCTGGCACCTTCTGATTCGCTAGCAATAGCAAGCAGAAACTATTAGGTGCCACCCACCTAACAAAAACCATTAGGTGGGTGGCACCTAATGCAAGGCTAGCTATCCAAAGCCCAGTGCACGTCCCCCAGGCCGGTGGTTTAGTTTCCTGGAGCGCGGACGTCCTCGCCCGCCGAACCCGCCGCTTATGCAAGCAAAATCGAACTTGGAGTTTCGCCCGAAAAGCGAGATCCGTTAGGTGGGTGGCACCATCTGGCGCTACCACCCACCCGTGCCGCGTAGGTGCCATCCACCTACCGACAACTAGGCTAGCTAGCTATTGCCAGAAGGTGCCAGCCACATATTGCCTCGACGCCAGCTAAAGGTGAGCTCGGTCGCAGCCGGCAGAGGCGACCCACCACCCAATTCCTCCTTCGAGACGGCGAGTTGGCGGGTTCTGCGGGCGAGGACGCCCGCGATCCAAAATCCGGCTGTGTTGGCCGCTGAGCTCGGCGATCTGTCGGCTGGCCGTTAGGTGGGTGGCACCTTGTGAAAGGCTAGCTAATGACGCTTGGGGTTGGTGGGTGGCACCATCTGGCGCTTTGGTTGGCGGGAGAGTAATCGTGCTGGCATTAAGGGCATCGGTAGGCAAGCAAAGCTGAACAAATTGGCAGGCTGTCTCAATCTGCGAAATAGGAAAACGATTTTGCAAAAAAATGTCGGGCTGGTCGTGCCGCCGCTTTTTGGCAGCAATCTGCGGAAAAAGTGTTGGTTTTTCGCAACATTCCACAACTTGCTCAAAAATGCTGTGTCGCCATAACCGATGCATTGTGTATGGTTTACCGCGGATTTTTTTCGAAATCCGAGCTCCGGCATGGTGGTTGCTGTGAACCCTGTGAACTTCTTTGCAGTCACAACATTGGGTGACAAGGAAGTTTGAGTTTGGTGAACAAGGACCTATGTTCTGGTGGCAGGAAAAAGAGGCAGACCGGAAACCCGGGTAAGCAATAAAGGGCGGCACCATGATTGATTCAAACCAAAATGATTTTGCTGGAGCTGTCCCTGATAGCGAATCACCAGCCAATTGGAACTGGTTGATCGAGCGCGTGCCGAGTGTCGAGTTAGAATTGCTCGACGATTGGCTAGCAGATCAACTCCTGGAACTAGAGGCAAGCTGCGAAGACTGGATGACTCCAAAGAGTCGTACGCTTGCGTTGCAAAAAGAACTGCGTGACAGTCGAGGCTAAACCCCCAGATTGGTTTAGACAAAATCGCTGTGGGCATGCAACTGAAGTTCTGCTACATCTCGCACAACGTGTTTCCGTATTTTCGCTCGTACTTTGGATTGCTAGTCGCTAAACGGCAGGAATCCAAACTCCTAGGCCTCGTTAAGCATGACTGTCGGGCATGGAAGTCCACAAGTCGTCGGTCAGCTATCGCGATCTGTATTCTGTTGCAGATGGCGTTTTGCGTGTAGTGCTGCGCTGGCTATGCTGCTGACCGTTGCAGCTAACCTCAGTGCGTTCGCTTTCCAAGCAGATGCCCCGCCCGAGATCAACGAATCCTTGCCGGCTGCCAACGACGCGCCGGCGGCAAACAATTCGGCCAATCAAACGTCTGGCAATCAAGCCTCGGCCAATCGAATCGCAATTGAATTGCGCGTGGTTTGGGGGGGCGGAGCGCCGCGGGCCTTCCAGGGCAACATCAGCATCGATAAAGGTTCCATCAAGCTGGTGCGCAACCTAAGCCTGCAGTCCGATTCGATAGGTTCAATTGTCAGTGCGGGAACTTCGACGCTGAAAGTCATCGGGCATAGTGCCAGCACATTTGGTGGCGCGGACGTGAGCATTGAAGGAGGTCCGACTAGCCGGGTGACGCTGCGGTTCGTTCATCCCACCACCAACCAACCCATCGAGCATTCTTTTCTTGTCAACGAAGTACTGAACGACCGATGGTTGCGCAAGTTGGATGAACAGGGGAACCGGTTAGCAGCGGAACGTCAGGTTCAAGATCGTCTGCGCGTTCGATCGAGTCAGCCACAGGGTATCTTCCACCCCGATTACGTGTGGACAGGCTCGGTGAGCGGCTACCTCAGCGGCTTACAAGCGGGCGAATATCAGTTGCAGACCAGGCTGTTGGATCAAAATGCAGGAGACGCAGTCGTTTCCGAGCAAGAGCAAGCGGTAACCGTTGATGAACGTGGCGATTTCAATACTTCGTCGCTTCAAGTCCCGTTGCCGCATACGGAAAGCAGTTACGCGCTCGAGTTCTCGCTCCATCGGAAACGCTTTCTACAAACGTTCGTAAGCTCGCCGCAAGTTCTGAAGCGTCGTCTTGATTTGGTTGTTTTTGACTATGCGTTGCCACCGAAACGTATTGAGTATTGGTCGCCTGTTGCCACCATTCAACCACTAAACTCGCAGTGGTGGAGTTCGATGGATTGGATGCCTACGCTCGGGGCAGCACAGCCACTGGTTCAGATTCCATCATTCAACGAACATAACAAACGCTTAGTGAATCACGGGCCTCAATCGAGTCGCAAAGTGGGCGAGGATGACTGTCTCGTGCTCGGCCCATCCGCTTGGCAAGCTTACCCACTGACGATTGAGCATCCAGGCCAGCCGCATCGCTTGAGAATTCGGTTACCGCGCGACCAAGCTCAGCAACTTATCATCAGCATTCGCGACAGCCACTCAAACGGCGAGCCAACTACGCTGAACATCGATTCAGGAGTTGTGATCGGCGAACGTCAAGCCTTTTTGCAGTCGACAAATTCCGCGGGCGGCAGCCCATGGATTTGGGCTGATCATGAGATTGTGTTTTGGCCGCGATCCTCCAGGCCGACATTACTGATGCTCAATGGATCTTCAACCGAAGAGGCGGCCTTTGGCGATCTGCAACTCGATGTGGGCCAGATCCAAGCCAAACAACCGGCAACCCCCGCGCAAAATGAACTCAACATAACCGATCCGCACACTTCTGAACGCATGGTCGCATTGTATTTGACCAAGCCGCTGATTGCAGATGCATTTGGGGCACATCGGAGCATCGATCCTGTTACGAAGCGAGCGCTGGATAGCTGGTTAACGTGGCAACAGTCGGCTGAGAGACTCTCTCTCCACATGCAGAATGCTGGATACAACACGTTGATTCTCAACGTGGCTGGCGATGGTGGATCCGTGTTGCCGCTTTCACGGCTAGCTTCGACAACCCGCTTTGATAATGGCACTTTCTTTTCTGATGGGCGTTCTCCCGAGATCAAGGACTTTGTGGAGCTTCTCTGCCGACATTTTGATCGAGCTGGATTGAAGCTGATTCTCGCTGTCGATCTCAATGCCCATCTGCCGGGTTTGGCCAGATGGGAAGCCGAGGAAGCCAAGCGTGTGGAGTTGCAGAAAGCAGATTCTCAAAAGGCAAGTCCGCAAAACAGTGAGTCAAAAAACAGTGAACTGAAAGCCGCGGGGCTGTTTCAGGTTAATCTGGATGGCAAGCCTTGGCAGCTAGATTCGGACTCAAGCAATCGAAGAGTCCTGTACAACCCGTTACACTCCCAAGTGCAAACCGAGATCGAGCAAATCGTCAGGGAACTGAGCACACGATATTCGTCGCACCAGTCCTTTAAGGGGTTGGCCTTAGATCTCGGGGAAGCCTCACATCTAGTCTTTGCGGGTGATCGTTGGGGGTACGACGAATCTACTCTGAAAAAGTTTGAGTCCGCAACTCAGTCGAGATTGCCCGCACGTGACGCGATGCCAGCAGCCATGCAGGGCGGGCTGCGGCTCGCTTACTTGAATTGGCGGGCTCGCGCGCTCTCGACCTTTTATGTTCGTTTGGCTGATACGTTACGCAACGCAAAGCCCGATGCAAAGCTGCTGCTGAACCCGATTTCCCTGTGGCAACGTCAACCTTCGCAGCATGAGTACATGGACTCGCTGGCAACTTCACGTAACCTGAGTGACACTCTGCTCTGGGCCGGTGTCGATGTCGGCTGGCTGAAGCAGCATGAACATATTGCTGTATTGCGAGGCCAGTT
>JANRMD010000323.1:0-24085 GCA_033761895.1 Pirellulaceae bacterium
CAGAGCGTGCCACCCGACCGCGCGAAATCGAATTGGCGGCTATAATCCTTGACCAATCCTCATCCGGTTCCTCCAGCGACCAACTTCATCGCGCATGGCAAAGCAAACTCCTAAACCGAATCGACACCAACGTACCCGCAAAGACCATTCGACTGAAACTGCCGAAGATTATGTCGAAGCGGTGGCGGAGTTGATTGCAACGAAATCGCAGTGCAGGCTTGTGGATCTGGCGAACTACTTCGGTGTCAGCCACGTTACGGCCAATCGCATTGTGGCAAGGTTGGCCAAGGAAGGCCTGCTAAAGACGGAACCGTACAGGCCAATCGAGCTGACGGCGATTGGTCGGCGACTGGCTAAATCATGCCAAGAGCGGCATGAGATTGTTCGCTCATTTCTGATCGCGTTGGGGCTCGATTCAGCCACCGCAGACATCGATTCCGAGGGCATTGAGCATCATGTGAGCCCCAAGACCCTCGAGATTTTTCAACGATTCGTTGATCGCCTGCGGGAAAACACAGACTGTTGAGAGCTTGGCATTCGGAAACAATGAACCCAAGTTTACGACTTTCTTGAAAATTCTGGTGCACTCGGTGAAAGACCGCTGCAATTCGGCTGTGTTATGTTAGGAAACATGCACGTTACGCTTGAATTTTCCAGGGATAGCAGGTTTAGCGGGCCAGGAAGCCTGTTCCAAAAGCCTGTCAGCTCTTTCGCTAGCGAACATTCCTTCGGACCACGAAAATGCCTGATACACGCATTAGCTTGATCCTTCGCCTGCCACGCACGGCGGATGCAGCGGCTTGGCGAGAGTTCGTGGAGTTGTACGAGCCGCTGGTGCTTCGGTTCGCTCGTAGGAGGGGATTGCAGGAAGCGGATGCGATGGACCTGGTGCAGCGAGTGTTTGCTTCAGTAGCCGGAGCCGTCGATCGCTGGCAGCCGGATGCGAAACGCGGCAAGTTCCGAGCTTGGTTGTTTCGGATCGCACGCAATCATTTGATCAACCAAGCCGCATTGCGCCGACGCGAGCGGCCGGTCGGTGGTTCGACTCAAGTTCGTCGCTTGCATTCAGAAATCGACGAACGTGTCCTGGAGGCCAGCGATGTGGAGTTGGAGTATCGCCGGGCAGTGTTTGAGTCCGCGGCCGCTCGGGTCAAACGGCTCGTGCAGCCAGCGACATGGACGGCTTTTTGGGAAACGATGGTGGTTGGCCGATCCTGCGAATCTGTGGCCGAGGAATTGAGCATGTCGGTTGGGGCAATTTATGTGGCTAGATCTCGCGTTGTAGCTCGCCTGCGAGCCGTGGCCGAAGAATTGGAGGCCAATGATGCATAGTTCCGAGCGTCAATTGCGCAGCTTACTTGCAGAAGATACTGATGCAGCGATCGATCCGATTATCGCGGAACATGTCGAGCATTGTGCGCAGTGCCAATCAAAACTCGCCAGCCTGTCTGGTATAGGAGCTTGGACGAACGAGCTTGTCTCGCATTTACGTTCGCTCGACCAGCCCGAACGGGAACTCCGCGACCAGCCACCGCAAACCACGGTCGATTTGCAAATTGGTGAATCCGAAAACGCAGAGATCGAACTCGACCCAATTTCGTTGGACTTTCTTGATCCCGCGGCACATCCGGAATTGTTGGGCCGCATCGGTCGATTTGACGTCGAACGTGTTATCGGGTCAGGTGGCATGGGTGTTGTCTTCAAGGCGCATGATGGAGAATTGCATCGTTCGGTTGCGGTCAAAGTCCTCGCACCACATCTTGCACACAGCGCCGCAGCCCGCAAACGCTTCGCTCGCGAAGCGCAAGCGGCAGCGGCTGTGATCCACCCCAACGTGATCCCCATTCATAACGTTGAGAGCAACGCAAAACTCCCTTACCTGGTTATGCAGTATGTTGCCGGCGAATCGTTGCAAACCCGGGTCGACCGCTTGGGGCCGTTGCCGATAACCGACGTCTTGCGCATCGCCCAGCAAACGGCAGCGGGCCTGAACGCTGCGCATTCGCAGGGCTTAATCCATCGCGACGTAAAACCAGCCAACATCCTGCTCGAAGAGTCCATCGATCGCGTCGTGCTTTCCGACTTCGGTTTGGCTCGCACAGTCGACGATGCCAGCTTGACGCGCACTGGTATTGTTACTGGTACGCCCCATTACATGTCACCTGAACAGGCGAGTGGCGAAGCGATCGATTGCCGTAGCGACCAGTTCAGTCTCGGGTGCGTGATCTATTTCATGTTGACTGGACGCCCCCCATTCCGCGCCGACTCAGCGATGGGAGTTCTCAACCGTATATGTCATCACAAGCATCGACCGCTGCAAGAGGTCAACGCGTCAGTACCCCGTGAGCTATCGCGATTGGTCGATCGCCTATTGGCGAAATCCGCCCATGCGAGATTTGCATCTTCTCAAGCTTGTGAAGCCGAGTTGTCGCGTTTGCTGTCAGCGGTGCAGAGCGGTCGATTGCGTTTGGTTGAGACTCACCCGCGAATTCGACTGCCATTGAAGATCGTCAGTGCGCTTGCACTTGCCGCCAGTGCTTTGGTTGCCCCATTCGCAGTTCAAGGTTACCTCGGCGAGACAGTCCCTGAACATAAACCGGCTCATGAAGTTGCCCAACCCAATACGACACCGCAAATCGCCGTGCAGTCGGAAGCCGATCCGGCGATCACATTGATGGAGAGTGTCTCCAGGCATGCCGCTGACGATCCGTGGCGTCAATCGTTGCATGAGTTGTCGGACAGTTTACAGCGCTATGAACAATCGAACACTAGCGAAATTCCGTGGGACTGGTTGCAGCAACAATCGCTCCAGTCCGACCAATCCTTGCGAAGCTTGGATAAGCGATTGAGCGAGATCCAAGAAGCGCTGGAGCGGTTACCGAGTGTTAAGTAGCTTTGCGACCAATTGTCCCGAGTGTATTGGAATGTTGTAGCTTGGGACCATTTGTCCCTCACGTGCTAAATGTTTTTGAATTGATTCGAAGAGAGACGGACGGGGCATATGGCCCCATCCTACCTATGTTTTAGGAGTTTACGATGAAGAAGCAAATTACGCTGGCAGCCTTGGGCTTATTAACTCTTGCGGGCGGCTCGTGGCTAGCCGCTCAACAGCGCGATCCGGTGCGTGCAACACGTTCCACCGAGGCGGCCTTACCTGACGAACCAGCTGATGTCTCCGAAGCACGCGCTGGAGAAGACCCTGCAGATCGGGTAGAGTTGCTGCGGCCGAGCGCTTCATCGCCCAAGCGAGCAACTGGGCTACCCTCCGCGCAAACTGTCCGTGGTGGAGGAGGAGGATTCCTGGCACAGGCTCGAGGCTTTGAAGATCGCTTCGCGGGTCAGCAGATAGCTGTCGGTAGGCCTGCTCGTATGACTCCCGAGGAAGCTGCCAGGATGCGAGCTTTCCAAGACGCGATTAAGGAGCTTCGCGAAGCCGAGGGCGCAGATGAGAAAGCCAGCGCCCGCGAGAATGTAACTAAACTGGTAAGCGAGCAACTGGATGCCGATCTGGAAAGTCGCGAGAAAGAACTGGCTGCGATCGAGCAACGCGCCAAGGAACTTCGCAAGCAGCTTGAAGAACGCAAAACTGCTAAACCAGAGTTGCTCAAAATGTTGGTCATGCTGATCGATAACCCTCAGGTCGGTCTCGGTATTCCTCCTGAATGGATGCAGATGCTCATGCGAGGGCAACCCGATCGATATCGCGAAGGATTTTCAGCGAACTATTTTGGCGAAACGATCCCCGATTTGCCTCCGCGTCCCGCCGAGCCACCAACTTTCGATTCCGTTCCTCGCCGAAACGCAGTTGATGAAAATGCAGAAAATATGTTCTTGAAACGAGACACTATCGAAAAACCTTCTCGCTCTCGCTAAGTTCACAGCGCGATGAAGCTGGTTATCGTGGGCCGCGCCTGACATGCCTCGCGGGGGCGGCCTACTACTGCTTTACGATCTGCCTTAACCATTCGCGCAGCTGCTCGCGGGTCTCACTCGGGCGCAAGGCCCAGCGGTCGCTGTGATTGCGGAAGCCTGTACTTGCGAATGTCAGTCGGCTTGCATCGGTCAAAGGTCGCAAGTAATTCTCCGTTTCTTTCGACTGCGTCCCTTCTCCGCAAATGAACTGTGGCCGATTTGCGAGTCGAGCTAACCGCGCGGCAGCCGAATCGCGGTCGCTATCTGGATAAGGCCATTTGCGGACGCCATCGTAGTGGCTGTAAACCACAAACGCTTTCCAACGCTTTGCAATCTCATCATCGTGCAAACCGAGGTAGTTACAGGCAATTGCACCGCGCGAAAAACCGCAGAGTATCAATTGCGAAGCGTCTCCACCAAAATTCTGGCAGGCGTCATCGATTGCAGCATTTATGTAATGGATGGACGCAGCGGGTTTATAGGTCGGCGGATCTCCCCACCAAGTAATCGCCAGGTCATCACCACTGGTATTCAGGAACGGGCAACAAATCCACAGAAAGCCTTCGCCGGCTGAGATACCATAACCCAAACTTGCATCTTCTGGCCGTCCAGTGCACTCGTCACCAAAACTGTTACGAAAACCTCCGTTGCCAGGGAGTTCCACCAAGATCGGCCACTTTCGCGTCGCAACCCAATCGCGAGGCAAATACAACGAATAATAGACTCGAGGATGGGTTGGGTCTTGCACTTGTCGCTTAACTCTTAAGCCCGCCGCAGGCTCCTTTAAAACCATCGGCGGCAACTCTAAATCTGCCGTAACGGTACGAATGTCGGGAAGTTCCTGAGCAACGCAAAACTTGGGTGACCCTAGGCTGCATGCGAGCAAGCAGCACATCAATTTCCAAGGACGATTTGTATTGGCAAGCATGGCATAAGGCGAAGTAAGTGAACGCTGCGCGAAAGACGCAAAGTATAGCAAGCACTTGCATCGCTCATTTCAAAGCGACGCGCGTTTTCTTCGGATAATCTCTTTGGCTTTCTCGAGCACTTCGCGCTCCTCTGCCGACAGCGCTTCTTCGCCTTCCTGTGAGATCCGCTGCAAGACACTATCCATCTGCTGTTCGATGAGAGCTTCATCCTCGGAGACAAACGTTCGATTTCGCGGTTGCATTTTTAGAATTCTTGGTTCACTGTCCGAAGCTTTGCGGCGACCAGGGTGAAAGAAACGGCGTTTGGGTTCGCGGCCAAGTAACGGCAGCAATTCCATACTTCGATACCAATACAGAAATCCAAAAATGGCACCACCGACATGAGCCGCGTGTGCTACTCCATAACCAAAACTCCCTTCGCCATTGATCGACAGCAAAAGTGGATGCAAGTCAGCCAGAAAGTAGATCGCCGCGAGAATGCGGATTTGGACCGGTATGAAGTAAATGCAAATCGTCTCGTAGGGATACAACAAGGCATACAGAGCCACCACGCCCCAGACCGCCCCCGACGCTCCGATCGCTGGTACCCGTGAATCGGTATACCAAGCAATACCAACAAACGCGAAGCTGGAGAAAATTAAAGATGCAAAGTAAAAGAGCGCGAATTCATCGTGCCCATAGCGATCTTCCAATCGCCGACCGAACAGCCACAAGAAAATCATATTGATCAAAATGTGCCAAATCGAATTGCGATCATGACAAAATCCGGCAGTCACCAAACGCCAAATTTGGCCCTGCGCCACCTTGGTTGGGTCCAGTGCAAACCAATCATCGACCAAGGAGCGGCGTGGCATCACATCCATAGCATACTGGAGCTCACGAAGTTGCTGCTCGTCTTCCAGCTTCTCACGATTAACACTATCACGATCAACACTATCACGATCTGCTAAGTCACGATCTGCTGAGTCACGATTGGCTAGGTCGGTATCGCGATCACGAGAACGCTCTGAGGCTTCGCGTCGATCGACTTGTCGTTGTTCGGCGTCATTACGATTTTGTAGATCAAAATCCTCAAGCTTGCTTGGTCGGGTTAAGAATATCTGCAGGATAAACACGACCGCGTTGAGCGCGATGAGCTTCTTCCAGAACTCCCACTCGCGAAAGTCGGTACTCGGGCGACTGGGCTCGCGATAATAGTCTCGGCTGGATATTCCCATGGGAGTAATCACGTAGAATGCGGTTGGTCAAATTGTTTTGCAGATAGTTGATCGCTGCTAGTTTATAATATTGAAACGTACTGATATCAAGCAAAGCGTACTTGGGATCGTTGGTCATGAATGATATTGCAGCTAGGCTTCATGTCTTAATGGCGCGAGAATCGCCTGTTGCCGTCGTCATTCGGCGCGGTCCAACGCGACATACGGCGACCTTTTTGTGGGATCGCCGCAAAGACAATTTCACGTTGGGCCAGTGGCTGAAGGGCCGCATCTACGAGCGTCGAAGCGATCTGTCGCCCGATGGAAAACACCTACTCTACTTTGCCATGAACGGCTATTGGCGTTCAGAAACACAGGGCTCGTGGACCGCAATATCCAAAGCCCCTTATCTGAAAGCGATCTCGCTATTTGCGAAAGGCGACTGCTGGGACGGGGGCGGACTGTGGATGAACAACCGTGAAATTTGGCTAAACGGCGGATACTGCAAAGTCCTCAAGGAAGCGAGGGATATCGAATACGACGTTTGTGCGAGACCAGCTGAAAGCGTAGGGCATGAGTGCTGGGGAGTATACGTCCCACGATTGATAAGGGATGGCTGGAAACTGGTCGACCGACTGGGTGGTTATTGCCGTTGCCTGATTTTCGATAAGCCCATGGGTTCTGGTTGGACTCTACGCAAAATTGCTGTTGCGGGCCCGAGTGAAGAAGGAAAGGGGTGCTACTGGGATGAACACGAACTGATTCCACCACAATCTGAGTCAAAGCCCAACGGCGGTGTAGTAACTCAGTCCATCGCTTGCCCAGATTGGCAATGGGCAGACGTCGACGGAAGTCGTGTGGTATGGGCGGCAGGCGGAAAGCTCTATGCAGCCCAAGTCAGCATCAATGGCTTAGCAAATGAGACTGAACTGCACGACTTCAACGATATGCATTTTCAAGCCGTCAAAGCACCCTATTAGCAGACTGTGAATGCCTATGCTGCGCGGCGGATCGACTGTTGCGTTGACTCGATCAGCGATAGGCATTCAATCGCTGAAGTGGACTTGAGCAATTCGCCACATGGACTGAAAAATTTGATCTCATCTTCTTCGATGAACCAAACTACCAAGTGCCCGTCACTTTGAAATTTCCGTCCGCAGAAAAGCCCGTTGCGAATGAGCAGGGTTTCGTGCAATTCGACAGGCTGCTTGACACCGAATTGATGCAATTGAGTGGCAATAGCGGATCGCATTCGTTCGATCGGACTGGAAGAGCTCATTGTCTTACCATTACCTTGCTAGCTAAGGCGAACCGTGCCGCCAGGGGATGCCACACTCGCAATCTGTGCAGCTGAAGTCCCGTCACGCAAAATGGACTTCAGCAGCCTTTCTTTTCGGCACCTTTTAGTCGCTACATCAGTGCTTTCTGGATCGATCGCCATAAGCATCCCAAACTTTCCAAACTAACGGCCCGTCGGTCACGTTCAACGCGCAGCGAAATGCGTCAAGCGCTTGGAGTTGGTAGCGGAATGCGTCAAGCATTTCGAGAGGTGGCCCTCGAAAGCCTTGAAGGCTTGTCGATCATTGGGTACCAGGAAGCAGTCAATGCTTTCGAGGGCCACCGCATTACTTTCGAATGCTTGAAGGGTTAGCGGCGGTTACCAGAGCAAAAACCGGGGCTAACGCCCATCGGTTAATCCCGCAGATTTACTCTTCGGATCGTTCGGTTTCTCACTAACTTGAGACGCGGTGACGAATGGCGACGAGGGCTGAGGTCGTTAGCAGCCTACGCTTCGCCGAGTCGCAACATCCCGGCCGGCCTCGTCCTCGAAAGCCTTGACGGCTTCCGCTACAAAAGAATCAAAGCCTTGATGCTTCCACTTCAGCTGCCTCCGCCAGCGCAATACCAGCAACCGCTTGCGAGCCGCTTGCGACAACGATACAATCCGAAGCGTTCGTGGTGACGAGTCGATTCAATGGATCGCTCGTGAACAGGGAACTCCGGTGTAATTCCGGGACGGTCCGGCCGCTGTGAACTGCCATCAACTCTGGAGAAATCAAACTCCCGAGTTGCGACTGAATCTCCTTCTTTAGAAGTGCCATTGCTTGTAATTAGCGAGAAGGCGAAGAGATTCAGGTCGGCAGTAAGTCAGAAGACCTACCACGAATAAGACGATTACGTGCCCTCCAGGTTTGGGGCAATCGTTGAGCATTGCTCGCTTTATCCGTTGCGATTGAGTGAACGAGCAAGTGCTAACCGCTGTGTTACTACTTTAGGCTAAGGTCAAGGGCTGCGCAGAAATTCTGCAAGCATTGAAATTAGACGGAGCTTCTTCTATGTACAGATGTCATCGTCGTGCTTTCACTTTGGTTGAATTGCTTGTTGTGATTGCAATCATTGGGATTTTAGTGGGTTTGTTATTGCCAGCCGTACAAGCGGCTCGCGGGGCAGCGCGGAGAATTCAATGCGCGAACAACTTGAAGCAGTTAGGTTTGGCGCTGCAGATGTATCACGATGCGCACAAGGCGCTGATGCCCGTGAGTACCTACAACTGGATGATCGGCGGTTATCCACAGCGTTATTGGTTCGGGGACTTGAGAAATCCCGCCACGTTGGCTCCGGGTGAATCCCGAGTTGTGCCATCCAACGGGTTCCTGATGCCGTTCATGGAACGTAACACAGCGGTCTTAACCTGCCCTGACTTTACGAACTTCATCGCGAAATACGAAGGCGCAACGTCGGGCTATGCGTACAACTACAAATATTGCGGGCCGGGTGTGAATCCCAACTGGGCTGGATCGAATCCACTCGATCTTCTCACACCGATAAGTCGTCGACTTCGCGATTTCCCGAGTACCACCTACGCAATTGCTTTTGGTGATGCTGCCGCCGTCTACGATTTCGGAGCGGCGATGGGCAAAGTGACCGAAACGTTCTATCTCGAAGCTCCCTCTGGACAGTTTCCCTCCGTTCACTTCCGGCATCATGGCCAGATTGCCAACCTCGTATTTCTAGATGGCCACGTGGCTAGCCACGCGATCCAAAGAAACCCGATCGGGCCTTGGACCTCGGCAGCGATTGAAGCCGAGCGACAGAAGGCCAATCTAGGTGATGTGGGCGAATTCATCGTGGCCGACCCCATTGAGACCGATAAATGGTTCTCGGGTCGAGGAGTGACTTACAAAAATGAGTAAACCTCTTCGACTTTTGATGCTCGTGATGCTCCTGGGGCTTGCATGCCTGCACGGTTGCAGTGCGCCAGCCCCTGAGGTGCCACCGATGGAAACTCGAGCCGCTGAAAACGTGCCCCCCGAAATGCTTGATAGGGCCTTAAAGAGCCTGCACTCAGGCGACGCCCAGCAGCAGTTGACGGGGCTCAAGTTTTTAGAGTCGTTTCCTGAAGTTAAACAACAGCACACGGCTCGTATTGAAGAACTGAAGCAAAGCAGCAAGGATGCGCGAGTCCGCAGCCAAGCTGAAAAGCTGTTGAAGTAGACTAGAATGTGCGGCTGTGGCTTTATGGCGCTCTCTACGCGAGCTGTCCGGTTTTCTGCGCTCCCGAGCGTAGAAGCCGCGCAGCTTGCGTTGATTCGTTACAACTCTTTGGTCGATCGAGCTAGGTAACAACATGCTTCGAATATCCTCGCCGTTGCTTCTTGTCGCAGTCGTCGCTTGGTTCACGGTATTTCAATCCAAGCTGAGCTACGCTGAGCAACCCAAGCGGCCCAATGTTCTCTTCGTGCTGTGTGATGATTTGCGTTGGAATGCTCTCGGCTGCACCGGACATCCACATATCAAGACGCCGCACATCGATTCACTGGCTAAGCAAGGCGTATTGTTCGAGAATAGTTTCTGCACCACCAGCCTCTGCTCACCCAGCCGTGCTTCCATTCTGAGTGGCATGTACGCACACACACATGGAGTCACGAATAACTTCACCGAGTATTCGAGTGACATGGCTTCGTTCCCGCGCCAATTGCAGGCTGCAGGTTACGAGACAGCGTACATCGGCAAGTACCACATGGGAGAGGAGAATGATGAACCTCGACCGGGCTTTGACTATTTTGTTACGCACAGAGGCCAAGGCAAGTACTTTGATACTGAGTTCAACATCAACGGCCAAGAGCGCAAGGTTGTCCCGGGATACTACACGACCATTGTCACGGATATGGCTGAGCAGTGGTTGGCAGAGCGAGGCAGCGACAAACCTTGGATGTTGATGATCGGCCAAAAAGCGCCGCACAGCTTTTACTTTCCCGAAGCGAAGTACGAGCACGCGTTCGACAATGTTGAAGTCAACTACCCGCATTCTGCTTTTCAACTGGCTGACAAACCCAAGTGGATTAGCGATCGCTTATCGACTTGGCATGGGATCTATGGACCACTGTTCGATTATCGCAAAAAGTTCCCGGACACTTCGGCCGCTGGTGTATTGGACTTTCAGAAAATGGTTCGCGCTTATATGGGCACCATTCTAAGTGTCGATGATAGTATGGGACGTTTAGTCAAATTGCTTGAGCAGCGCGGTGAACTTGACAATACCGTCGTGATCTTCATGGGCGATAACGGACTGCTGGAAGGCGAACATGGCATGGTCGATAAACGCACTATGCATGAAGCCAGTATTCGTATTCCGCTGATCATTCGTTACCCCAAGCTCAACGGTGGCAGATCAAAGCGTGTCACCGAGCAGGTGCTCACGGTCGATCTTGCCCCAACGCTGTGCGAATTGGCCGGCGTTGAACCACTACCGAAAGTTCACGGTCGGTCCATGGTCAAAATGATCAATCAAGGTGATGACCAGTGGCGGAAAGCTTGGTTCTATCATTACAACTATGAAAAACAATTTCCCTACACGCCCAACATTCGCGGTATTCGCACCGACCGCTGGAAACTGATCCGCTACCCTCACGGTGACGGCGGCCCACAGCGTCACTTGTCCGAACTGTACGACTTACAGGCGGATCCACTTGAAGCACGCAACTTAATCGATGATCCTGCCCAGAAGTTGAACATCGAACAACTCTCGAAGCAACTTAATGAATTGATGGCTGCCACTGGGATTACGGCTGACAAAATGCCAATCGACGAAGGCATCAAGGAAAACCTGCCCGACAAAGCCATTCGATAGAGTTTGCCGATTGTTGGGGTAGCGGAAGCCGTCAAGGCTTTCGAGGACCAGCCGGCGGGATGTTGCGACTCGGCGAAGTGTAGGCTGCTAACAACCTCAGCTCTCGTCGCCATTCGTCACCGCGTCTCAAGATTAGTGAGAAACCGAACGATCCGCAGAGTAAATCAGTAAATCTGCGGGATTAACCGATGGGCGTTAGCCCCGGTTTTTGCTCTGGTAACCGCCGCTAACCCTTTAAGCATTTCGCGAGTACTGGTGGCCCTCGAAAGCCTTGACGGCTTCCGCTACCTAATGATCGACAAACCCTCAGGGCTTTCGAGGGGCTACTGCGGTACTCTCACAGCAATCTTGCGCTAGCGGTGACTTTAGGGTTAACTCGAATTCAACCAACGCTCGGGACAAATGGTCCCAAGCTACCACTAGGCTGGATTCTTGGCGGGTGGCTGAGGCAGATTCACGAGGGTTGTACCTAGGATTACGGTGGCTCCACCAATCCATGTGGCTAATGTTACGGACTCTTTGAGCAACAGATAGCCCCACATTATTCCAAAGACGGGTATCAGATAGGCGACAGTCATCGCCTTGGAGGTACCAACATTGCGAAGCAAGCGAAAGTACAGCAGATAAGCGATTGCCGTACATCCCAAGCCCAGTGCCGCAACACACAGCCAACTCTTGTGGCTGGGCATAGTCGCTGGCCAAGTCCACACGGCCAACGGTAACAACATGCAACTTGCCGCCATCAGACTACCCGTGGAGACGACGAGTGGCGGTACATTCTTTAACGCTCGTTTACTGAAGTGAGCGGCGAGGCCATACATGATGGCTGCCGAGAGCCCGGCGACGAGCGGCGTGACACTGGCCACCCCCGACAGCTTTCCCCACACCAGAATGACCACTCCCCCGAAACCGATGAACAGCCCCGTCACTTTTTGTAACGACAGGACTTCACGAAACCAAACGTAACCGATAAGTCCACCGAATAGCGGAGCCGTAGCATTTAGAACCGCAGCATCCCCTGCGGTCATCGATAAAGTCGCATAAGCAAACAATGTGAATGGGATAGCGGAATTCAACGCACCTAAAAGGACCAGTTTCTTCCAATTGCGAAACATAATGGGCAATTCGTGGCGGAACACAATTGGGACCGTTAAGAACACCGCCGCCACGGATACTCGCATGGCGATTAAAGCGACTGGCCCAAATTCGGGTGAAGCAACTCGCATGAACAAAAACGACGCGCCCCATAACGCACCCAACAGCAACCATTCGAAAACATCGCGCGCACCCATTCTGTTCTTTCAGTCTATAGAGCTTGTTGACTTAATGACAATGCACGAAGATACCAAGTATCGCCATGGGCGTTAGCGCCCTTTGGCTCTGGTAACCACCGCTTGTGCCAAGACGGTCGTTAGTTGGCGCCGTCGGCTTACTCTGTATGTGGGCGTACTAATGCAACAAGCCGCCCGTGAGACGCACTAATTCAACAAGGCCCTAGGGGCGCTGTCCGTTGGTGACCGTAGGACCACTAGTGGAGCACCAAGTGAGAATCCAAACTTGCTTGTGCCAGCCTCGCATCACAGCTCATGGAGTCTAGCAACGGAAGGGTGGTATGCGAGCGTCCGGTGATCCGAGCGCTAAGCGCGATGTGACGGGCTAAAGATAGATGCCGCCAGGTCGCTATTGCAGGCATGCAAACTGAGGATGAACGCGCAATGTAGCCACTCAGAAATGCTTCAGCCAACTTGTGGCAACTTGTGGCACTATGCGGTTGCCGCATGGCGTATTCGTCAAGGTGTGCGAGATAGTTACCGACATCCAACTCTGCGGGCCCCATGGCTGCCAAGTCGAGATCGAGTAAGTACACATGCTTGCCGGAGACCAATACTTGATCGAAATAGAAATCGCGATGTATCGGCACCATCTGGCTCTTTGGCAGGGATGCCGCGAGCCGCTGGCAATGGTGTTCGACATCATGCAGCCGATCACTTAGCTCTGGGCGTGCACGGCTGAGATCAGCGAAGAGCTCCTGGAGTTTTTTAAGCTCTTCGGACACACCGTAACTTCGGTCGATTGTAACTTGCGCAAGATGGAAATCTGCAATTGCTCGCCCAACTCGCGCATGCGCTTCACGGACATCGATGTGGTCCGTTAAGGGCCGGTTAGGAAAGATAGGTTCGACTGCCACGTATTCCTGCAACCACATGCTCAGACAGGGGAGCAGGCCATAGACGTGAGGGATTCTCAATTCAGAATCTTTCCAGTCGTAGCTCAGTAACATCCGGTGAAGCTGCGGAGTGCGAACATCGATGCCTTTGGACAGTCTCGCCTTGCCAAGGACTCGTAACGAGGAGTTGATTGCGCCAGGAAGCTGAACGGTATACTCCACCAGAAGCCGGCGTTGGGGCTTGTGGCGAACAAGCTTGGCGGCGGTTACCGTGCTCGCATTCAGAGGCGATGCAATTTCGGATGATTCATTTGTCCAGGTTGTGTTGATTTGCGCAAGGTCCAAGAAAGCATCGAGACAACGAGCTGTCGGAGTTGGAAAATGGTGATGGTTGGGTGAGTTGCTGTTGAGCCACTTTTCAGCAAGGCTCAAAAGCCGCTCGATGTGGTGTGTCCAATCAGGCAGCGCGCGGCGGAAGGCATGCGGAGCGCAGCGGAGTATGGCGATCGACACATACAGTCGTAGTCTGAAGTTATCGAGTGGTCCGAAGTATGAAGCGTAGCCCTCGAGAAATTGTTGGTTTGCGCCCGCGCACTTTTGCTCGTCTAGACCTTCATGGATCACTTGCCAGTAGTTTTTTGCGACAAAGTTAGCGATGTCTTCGTAGCGATCACCGAGTCGCAATTGATCGAAATCGATAAACCGCACTTGCTCGGTGGAGGGATCGAGAATGACTTGCTTGGCATAAAAATCTCCGTGGACCAAGTCATTCGCTTGCGGCAATTCACTTAGGGCCGCACTCAACTGCTGGGCGAGTAATTTGGCTCGTATTGCCAAGGCAGGAGCCAGCACCCCAATGTCGTCCGCTAGTTCCAGCAGTGAGGTTGTGTCCGCTTCTTGATTTCCGGTTGCGGGCATACGCGACACAATTTGTTGGCCTCGGCTATGCCAATCTGCTAATGCATAGCCAACTTTGGCAAGTGTCGCCATCGAGCAGTGTGGAGAAAGCATCCATTGAGCAAGGGTGCGTCCGTCGATCCAGGAGGTGGCGATCGACGAGTAATGAGAACTGCTACCGAGCACTTGACCATTGGAAAGCCCAGATTCCATTGCAAGTCGAATGCGCCAATCGGCATCGACATATCCTCGTTGGGTGTAGGTCTTCAGCGTAAAGAGTATCTTGCCTTGCGAGACTCCACTTGCAACGTGTCGTCGCGCGGGCTTGTAGGCGAGCGTGTTTAATTCGATGGCGTCAGGCTGTTCGACTTGCAAGATCCTGCGCAGGACTTTGGGTCGACTGGAGAGTGACATGACTTTGGCAGCGTTCTTCAGGCCATGATCATTGGGAAACCACTCCAGAGCCAAACGCTTTTCGGGCACAAGGATCGCGCCTTGTTCGATCGCCTTAGCCGCTCGAGTCTCACGAAATTTTTCCCAACTGTCTTTGGTCATGGCGGTCGCGACCAGAATGGTTGGTAAGTTCTTGTGCGAATCGCACCAATCGATATTGAACAGACCGATGCACCGACGCGCGGGTTTGTATCTCAAGTAGTCCAAGCGAACAGCCTGAGCCGAAGCCAGCCCGCCAGTTTGAAGTACTTCGAGGACCTCCGTGGGTTCCAAAACAAACCTTAGGCCAGCAATCGCTTGATCGCGCCCGCAAAGCGCTTCGTTTTCATCCGACAGCATGAGTTGCCTGTTCTTTTACGCGTGGTGCAAATTGCGACTCAATCAGGGCTCGGTACGGTGAACAGCTTTGCAGCAGGCCTTGATGGGTTCCGAACTGATATTCACCATCGCGACCCATGAACAGAATTCGATCAGCGTGCATTGCCAAATCGAGATCGTGGGTAACCATCAATGTGGTTCGACCGTTGGTGACACGCTCTAGGGCCGACATCACACGCGTCCGACTTTCCGCATCCAAGCTGGAGGTGGGTTCGTCCAAAAGCAGAATTGACGTATCGCGGAGGGCGGCGCGAGCGATCGCTAGTCGCTGGCTTTGCCCTTGAGAAAGGTTGACGCCGCGTTCGCCGAGCATGGTTTCGTAACCTTCGGGCAGTTTACGAATGAACTCATCGGCTGAAGCGGCTTGGGCGGCGGCTACAACTTGCTCCATGGTGGCGTTGGGAACGGCGAGTGCAATGTTATCGCGAACGGTGGCGGCAAAAATTCCATTTTCTTGCAAGATGATGCCAATCCGATCTCGCAACGAATTCATGGTCCAGTTGCGAATATCGCAGCCATCAATGTAGATGTTACCTTGATTGGGATCACGCAGTCGCAACAGCAGGCTCAGCAGCGTTGATTTGCCAACACCCGATGAACCGACGATAGCGATATGCTCGCCGGCGTTAATGTTGATCGATAGTCCCTGCAACACAGGTTCACCGTTACCGCTCTTGTACGCGAAGTGGATATCGCGGAACTCAATGGATCCATTGAGCGGCGGTGCCAGGGTGGCATTAGGTGCGTCTTGAATGTCCGGTTGCTCTTGCAGGATCTCCGTAATTCTTTCGCCGGCCGCCATCGCTTTGGATAGCCTGCCAGTGTACTTTGCAAAATCTTGCAGTGGCTTAAAGCCGCGCTTCAAGTATGCCAAGTAGACAACCAACTCACCGGCCGTCAATGTTCCATCCAGAACAAATCGCGTACCTTGGAAAAGAACGAGGGCCGTTGCGATGGCAATTTGCACATCGACGGATCGTTCTAAACCTGCTGTCAAGCGACTGGTCCTCGCCCCTTCCTTGTGACTTTTCGAGTTCTCTTTGGAGAAGGCTCCAGCAAAGGCAACGTCGGTCCCATGGGCTTGTAGGGATTTTACTGCAGCGATACTCTCCGCCGCTGTGGCAGCCAATGCGCCTTCGCGTCGTCGCTGCTTTTGAGCCGATTGATGAATCTTGCGACTGCTGCGATAAGTGACTAAGGCAAACAGTGGAAACACAGCCACGACTAACAATCCAAGTCGCCAGTTCATCCATAACATCACCGACATCATGCCAACCAGAAGTAAGCCGCTGGAAAGCAACGGCAAGGCTGCGGTGACCGTCACATCCTTGAGCATATTGATGTCACTGGTCAGGCGGACGGTCATATCGCCACCACGCGAGCGCTGGTGAAAGTCGAGTGACAGGGTTTGGATATGCCGAAACAAACGTGCTCGCAGATCCGAAATGATATGGTTGCCCATCAGCGAGAACGTCACTGTCCGATAGTAATCAATCCAGGCTCGCACGAGTGCGATCAAAACTAAGCTAGCAGCGCACAACGCCAATAGGCCTAGCGTTTTGTCGACCGTCATGCTCTCTGCCACACGATTGGCAAAACCTGCGATGCGTTGATCGGTTGGAACGTTGCCGATGATTGAATCCAGTACCAATTGCAGTGG
Source organism: Pirellulaceae bacterium (assembly GCA_033761895.1). GTDB lineage: Bacteria > Planctomycetota > Planctomycetia > Pirellulales > Pirellulaceae > Aureliella. The sequence goes on from JANRMD010000323.1 coordinate 16,724, forward strand.
CCAGGGCTCGATCAGACGCAGGAATACACCGAGGAAGAGGCAGGCTGTGGCCGATGCAACGTGATGCCACTGCGCGCGGATGCCAGGCCCGAGGTAGTGCAGAATTGCGAAGGCACTAGGTGCTGGAGAAGGTGTTGGAGAAGGCATTGGAGCAGGCCTGGATGAGGCGCTGGATTGCGGTGCCGATGAAGTTGTTGGTTTGCTCATGATGGCACGGGCCGTTTGGTTATTCTTTGGTCTAGCAGGACATGCGAAAGGATACGTGCCAAGGTGCTGTCCCAGGAATGGCTGGCTGCCATGCACTCGCGAGCGGCGATACCCAGGCGCGAGCGTCGGTTGGGATCGCTTGCCAAGTCGATCAAGATCGCGGCCAGTCTTTGAAAGTCGCCCGCCGTATAAAGGCAACCATTAATATTGTCTTGAATAAGTGTGGAGATTTGGCCAATCTGACTGGCAACCACAGCTCTACCTGCCGCCATGTATTCATAGACTTTGAGGGGCGAGAAGTAAAACTCATCGGACTCAAGATACGGTGCCACTGCCACGTCCAACTTGGAGAGTTCGCACGGCACATCCAGCGGACTAACGGCGCCAACCCAATCGATTTGACTCTGCAACTGCGGACGATGGTTCTGGATCCGATCTTGGAGTTCTTCGCGAAGTGGCCCATCACCAATGATCCTGAGCCTAGCGCTGGGAAACCTTTGGTAAACAATCTCAAAGGCAGATAATAGTGATTCTAGGCCATGCCAGGGTTTCAACGTACCCAGAAAACCAACGGTGAATTCGCGACTATTGGTCTGCGAAAATCGAGTGGGGGCAAAGCGTTCAACGTCGACACCGTTGGGCACAACATGCACTTTACTTGAGTCGGAATCGTTGAGATGTGCGCGTACGTAGCCTGCGACCTCTTCAGAAACGGTGATGATCGTACCAGCGTTCGAAAAGGCTTCATGGCGTATCTGCTCGGCCAAGCTGAGATCGGAGATTTCGCGATGCGTTTGCTGCTCTTCAATTAAAGGTGAGTTGACTTCGAGAACGGAATGAATCTCGCGTTGGCGAGCGGCTCGCATTGAAGCTGAGCTCCACAGCGAATAACGCTCGTACACCAAGTCGAATGGCTTGGCAGAGGTAACAACGGCCCGCGCGATCCGCTCAGCAGCCACGACTTGGGCGCGTTCACGTTCAACTAGCGAGAGCCCGCTAGGAATGGGGAAATCGAGGTTAGCGATATCCAGATCGTCCGGCTGCTTTCCACCCAATCGCGTTGCCAAGAGGGTCAGCTTGTCGCCACGTTTTCCGAATGCACGCACAATCTCTTGCACGTGAATCGAGCAACCTTTCATGCCAAAGACAGGCACGCCCGCGTCAGCACACACATAAGCAACTTGCATTTATCCAACCTCAGCCAAAGTTCTCGTTGCCGGCTGCGATGCAAGCCTACGTTGGCTGGCGCCTTCAAAGTAGCTGCGTTGGCACTCGGTATTGCGTTCAATGTCGAATTCGTTCTCGATCAATTGTCTTGCGGCCATCGAGTACTGGCATCTGCGCTGGGAATCAGTCAGGAGATTTTCAATCGATTTGGCTAGTTCTTGTGGCGAGTGTTCGGCGACGATCATGCCGGTAGAGCCATGCCGTACAACTTCGGGGATGCCGGTTACGGCGGTGGAAATGCAAGGAGTTCCCAGCGCCATCGCTTCCAGCAGCACTGTCGGTAATCCATCGCGATTACCATCTTGACCATGCACGCACGGAGCGGCCATGAGGCTGGCTTCAGAGATAAACTTCTTGACGACATTTTGTGGTTGAGGACCTAGCAACTGAACTTGTTCCGACAGATGCAAACGCTCGACCAACTGTCCCAAGGAATGTTCAAGTTCACCGCCACCAATCATCTGGCATTCAAAGGGGACATGGTGATCGCGGAGGATTGCACAGGCTTGAATCAGGTCGTCAAAGCCCTTCTTCTCGACAAAACGTCCAACGGCGACAATCTTGGGTTTGCGATCTTGGGGGCTGCCGTAGGGAAAATCTTTGAGGTGCATGCCGTTGTACAAGCGAATGATGCGCTGGGCGGCTGCGGGGTAGCGTTCTCGCAGGAAGGCCAAGTTGAACTCGGATACGGTAAAGGTCACTTTAGCTTCACTCAGTTTGCGCTCTAAGTCGCCCTCATCGACGCTTTCGTGGAAGATGTCCTTGGCGTGGGCGGTGATGGAAAAAGGAATTCCAGTCAGATGCGATGCAATCTGGGCAACGGAAGCTGGACTGGACGCGAAGTGTGCGTGGATGTGAGTTACGCCGCGTTTGATACAGTGAATTGCCAGTTCGACACCGCAATAGACGTCGAGCACTGAGTTGCACGTTAGGGCTTTTTCGATCCCTTCGGTGAAATCGCTGACTATGCCGCTGGCCTTACGCATCGCAGCCCAAAGGTCGGCGGCTTTGACTTGGCCATCGGACAGATACGTCAACGGCGCGCGGACGCGAGAGATCAAGTCTTGAAAATGAGTGTCAACGGGCGGGCGTAAGGAAAAGATATCGATCGCCAAGCCACTCGCTTCGTGCGCTAGGATTTCATTGACGATAAACGTTTCAGAAAAACGTGGGTAGCGTTTCACCACGTAGGCCACGCGAGCGTTCATTTCAATAACTTTCGGTTCAGGAAAAACATCTACACGGTCACTTTGTTTTTGCAAAGCTGTGCCACGCGGGCACTGATACGATTGAGGCCTTGCAGGTCAACGCTGTCAGGCGATGGACGAGGTGCGTCCGAGTCCTGTAGCCAATTCGTCATGATTTCAGGGGTCAACGAATCGGGATCCACGGCAGTTAACCAGCCCTTCTTCGCCAACCGTTCAGCGCGAATCCATTGTTCGCGTCGTGGACGTGTGCGTGGAACAATCAAAGCCGTTTTGGCAAAGGACAGCACGGAGGTTACGGTGTTGTAACCGCCCATCGCGACGACTCGTTCTGCATTCAACATGTATTCGTCGGTTTCGATCATGCGATCGATGATCTCGATATTCGTACGATCACCGACCAATTCACGCAGACGCTGCTGGTCTTGTTTGGGCATGAAGGGGCCAGTGATAACGATCCCTTTCCACCCTTCGGGGATGCGCGATTGTACGAAGACTTGCGCCAAGTCGAAGCCATCTTGTCCACCTCCGACAACGCACAGTACAAACGGCTCTTGCGGTACCGCAACATTTGCTTTGTTGGTTTGCGCGGGAGTCGTCGCCATTCGCTTGGTCTGATTCAAATAGCCAGTAAAGACCGCTCGCGAAGCTACCGAAGTAGGAAAGGCATACTCGTGTACGCAGTCATAGATGGCGCGATCACCGTAGATCCAGAGTTCGTCATAGTAGGACTCAATGGAGGTGTCGTAGCGATCTCGAATCCACTCACGTGCAACAACATTCGGTTCGTCGAGCACATCGCGCAGCCCTAAGACGCACTGAGTCGGATGGCTTTTCAGCAATCGCATGGTGCTTTCTAGTTCGTTGCCGATACCGAGCGGAATCTTGTCGACGATGAAGATGTCTGGGCGGAATTCATCTACGGCAGCGGCGATAATTCGGGAGCGCAATTGCACGGTCTTTTCGAGCGACCAGTCAAAATGGCGTGCGGAATAGCCGCCTTGCGTATCCTTCGATAACGCCGGTAGAGTCACACAATCGAGACCCGCTTGAGTCGCAAAAAAGGCGGCTTCACGCGTGCCTGAGATGAGCAAGGCTTCAACATTCGCGCTATCTTTCACCAGCGAGGAAGCAATGAGCAGATTGCGGCGAATATGCCCCATCCCCATCGTATCATGGGAATAGAGGGCGATTCGAACAGGTTTATTGCGATTGGCGATTCGCGCTAAATCACTGGTTAGGTGACTGTTTTCAGCGCGAAAGATCGAGTTAGGTATAAGTGGTTCAGTCACGGAGGTCTTCAATAGCATCTTTCACCGCCTCACGTACTTTAGGGTTCGAATCGTTTTCAAGTTTCTTTACAGCTTTCATAGCAGGCTCATAGTCCTCGCCTGTATCCTTTAGCGACTTGACCAAGTAGACGCGAATCTCTGGGTCTTTGTCGGTCAGTGCCTCGATAACTGCATCCCGCGCGGGCTCGGCAGCTTTGCCTAACTTGCAGAGAGTCTTGGCGGTGTAGTAGCGAACTTCGCGGTCTGAATCCTTAAGAGCCTTGATCAGCTCGGGCATCGCTTTGACGGCTGGCTCGCCCACTTTGGAGAGTGCTTTGGCGGAACGGTAACGAACTTTGGGGTCGCTATCGGACAGCGTCAAGGCTAACTCGTCGACGGCTTCATGAGCATTTGCACCTAAATCCTCGAGCTTTTTGGCGGCCTTGTAGCGCTCGTTCGAATCGTCACTCTTTAACTTGTTCGCTAACTGCCGCGATTCCGAGGATGGAAAGTAGGCAACCGCCAGTGAGGCGACAAGCACTGCGGCCAAGCCGCTAGCCACGATCGCAATCGTTCGACCGTTTTTGGTGGTTGTATTCATTATTGACCTCGCAAGCTGTTCTTGATGGGCTTAATACTCAGCGATCACTTGACTGTCATCGATATCGCCAAGCCACTCAAAGGTCCGCTTGTCAATCGAATAACTCACCGAACGCACTGAACCATCAGCCAGCGCGATTTGGAACACGGTGGCGTGAGAAGATCCGAATCGATCGTCACCGTCCCCTAAGCCTAGAAAGTCAGGCAGAGGTGCTTTCTCGGTACTGCGCAGGGTGTCACTATTCCATCCAGCGGTGTAGCCTTCGTTGTCGTCGTCCTGGGGGCTGCCTAGCAGTCGCAGGTTCAATCGCTTTTCGCCAATGATCAATGTGTTGGACGTACCGTCGGTGATATCGCTGAAACGACGTGGAGCAAAGCGCTTGATAACCCCTGAACCGTCGCGATTGCTGCCAGCGTAATCGCACAGCGCATGCTTGATGGTTCCACCGTTGACCGGGGGTGCGTAGTTATCGGAGATAGCCACAACTTGTGGTCCGCGTCGCGAGGGGCAAAAGAAGACGGGGTTCGGTTGACCGATGGCAACTTCGGCACCCGCTTGCCAGGTGTTGTTCGCTTCGATGAATGGAAGTACTTGAAAGGCCCAGCCGGCCCGTTGCGTCGCGCCGACCGCTGGTGATCCACTGTTATAAGTTGGAGGTGAGTCCCAGTCCCAGCCGCCTGATGGAAAGTGCTTGAATTGGTCGTGATGATTTTGGAACGCCAAGCCCATTTGTTTAAGCTGGTTCGAGCACTGAATGCGCCTTGCGGCTTCACGGGCGGCTTGCACAGCGGGTAGCAGTAGGCCGACCAGTATGCCGATGATAGCAATCACGACCAGCAGTTCGACGAGCGTGAATCCCGACTTTGCGCCGGCGCAAAGGTCGCTCGATCTACCCTTAGATTCGAAGTTACATTTCATGATTGGATGCATCAATTGAACGGGACGGTTGACAACAATGTCTCTAGTTAGATGAGTCGTTTTGACTGTGGGAACCCGCCACGATTTGTTAAGAAATGGCGAAGAAAGATCGCCGTGTTCAGGCGGTTAGCGTTAAAGTGTGCGGTAGGAGGTGTGCACAAAGAGAACCGTGAAGGAGTTAGTTCCTCGTTCGTTCATTGCACAATTGGAAACCGATGCAGTAGGCAACGCAAAGTACTCCAACTATTGCCCCTGATACCTTAATGGTCACACCGAGCACATCGGGGTACGTCGATTGTGTGGCGCAAGCATAGGTGCCAACCAATATCGGAATGCTGAGAACGATGACCGAAGCAATCAGCTTGAATCTGTTAGATAATGCCGACTTGGGTAACGCGTGCTGCGGAGACGCTCGCCACAGGCAAACATGAGAGTACACAGCAAGCAACGGCAACCCCACTAGTGTGCTGCTGTATTGGAGCAGTTTGAAGCCGGGAGCTGAGTAGCCACCCAGGCTGACCTCCACGTTTAACCAAGGCAAGAGTTGTGTACCCCAGCGGCCTTGATGAGTGAACGCGTCCCAAATTTGGTGTGAAAATGCGCCGAAGCCAACAGCAGCTGCGATACTCGCATAGACAAGCACTTGATGCATGAGTGTCGGCTTGGTTGACAATTGCGGTCGAGGATCGATTCGACTTTGGTACCAGTTCGGCAGTAACGCGACCAAGGGACGACGCACTAGAGTTTCAAACAGAATGAACAATGCGATTCCAAGTGGTATGCAAGTTGTGAAGACTCCCTGCGGAGAGTGCGTCTTAGCGTAGTCGACGCTGGGATAGAACAACCCGATGTCGGGAACCATCGCTCCGATCGCAAGAGCTGGAAACGGCAACCAGCGATATAGCGGCGCAAGCGGAAGAACAGCCAGAATGTGAGTCGGAGTAAAAGGCACTTAGCAGGTGGCCCTGTGACACATGTTCGTAGCTACTGTGCATCCAATCCGGAATCGAGGAAGATGCGGAAGGGTCGCCAGTCCCCAGGCGGATCCCATTCACCGTCGCCAGTAATGATACCGTTAGAAACATCTAGCACGATCACACCATCGATACCCAATGTATCTGATGTCCATAGTATCCTGCCGTCCTGACGAATGTTAACAAGTTGCTCACTCGAAGCGACTAGGAGGTATTCCTGCTGGGCATAGAGATGTCCGAAATACGAGCCAAGTTGGTGCTTGATAATAACACCAAAATCAACGTCGATTAAATAGACACAGTGCCCCCATCCAACCACAAGGAAGCCATGCCAAAGAATCGCGTCTTGGAAAGCGAAGCACTCATTCGAACTCGGGTAGGCATCGACACGGATAGCTGGTTGGCCATCAATTTCAAGCAAAATGTACTGGGCAGGAGTCCCTAATCCAGCTGGGATATCTCCGATTCTATAGGGTTCGAGTTTGAGCCATGGGCGGTCTATGGCGTCACACCAAGTAATTGCTGGATTAGACTTTGGGTTCATAATGAGACTCCTTTGTTCGGATTAGGACGCCGAAAAAAGCTGCCTTTTACGACACTTCTCGCCGATCGCCACCATCCTAGCTTGCTTGGTGGAGCGATGACTGATTAGCTAACTGCAAAATTGACCGAAACCTCCCGCCCCGCCCGTTCGGTTTTCAAGCTCTGCTTTCAAAACGAACGGGCGGGGGGGGGAGAGTGCTTTAACGCGGTAATTTAGCTGAAAAGTCGTGATTCCACCGAGTAAACTCAGTGGCGATCAGCGAGAAGTGTCCGCTTTAGGCAAACGGACAATAAAAAAATACCAGCGAACCCACTAGTATTGATATCAATGGCTGTAGCAGCGGCGAAGTTGTCTTGCAACTGTCCAAGAGCTGACCGCCGCTGCTACAGCCGTTGATTTCAATACTTTGCACGGT
>JANRMD010000324.1:0-15828 GCA_033761895.1 Pirellulaceae bacterium
GAACGAAGGAGCATTCGTTCATCACCTGTACACCTGCCAATGCAGAATGACTTCCGGTTCAACTCGCATTGGAACGAGCCAAATCCATGTGCGCACCAAACTTCGAGACCCGCGGCTAGCGCCGACGGCTCACTAAATCAACAAGCCCCTAGCCGCGGGTCTCGAAGTCGGGCGGTTCGATTTGCAAGCTGTCCGGCCAATGCAGATGTTGCTTGGTTCACTTTGTACTTAAATTGGACTGTTTTTCATGTTGGTCCACCACTTCGAGACCCGCGGCTAGCGCCGACGGCTCACTATTTCAGCGGCCCCATAGGTACACTATGCCCCAAACAAATCGCGTTCATAATCACTCCGGCTTGATCCTTACCCCTGGCACCCAAGTTGTCACCTTAGTCGAAGTGCACGATGGTGACCGTCTGCTGCATCCGAACGGAGCAGTGGCTGTGATCGTAAAATCGCCCACGGATCTCGAGCACGCGTATCGAGTGCGTTTCATCGATGGCTTCGAAGCTTCGCTCAAGTCCCATGAATTGATCATGCTGGCCAAGTACAAGGAAGGTGATATCGGCGACCCATCCACCATCGAATCGCGGAACGATCTGTACCAGCGAGTCATCTACCGCTGCGTGATCGGTTCACGAGCCTATGGACTAGAGACGGAAGATTCTGATGTCGACTATCGTGGCATCTACCTTCCACCAGCCCATTTGCACTGGTCGCTGTACGGTGTGCCGGAGCAACTCGAACGCGAGGCAACGCAAGAAGCTTATTGGGAACTGCAGAAGTTCATCGTTTTGGCCCTCAAAGCGAACCCCAATGTGCTCGAATGTCTCTATTCACCGCTGGTTGAAAAGCAAACGGCTTTGGCCGGAGAACTGCTTAGGCAGCGTAGTATCTTTCTTTCAAAGTTGGTTTACCAAACCTTCAACGGTTACGTGATGAGCCAATTCAAGAAGATGCAAGCCGACATGCGGAACCAAGGCGAAGTGAAGTGGAAGCACGTGATGCATCTTCTGCGCTTGCTGATGGCTGGCATTCACGTGCTTGAGAAGCATGAGGTTCAAGTGCGAGTTGCTGACCGGCGCGATGAACTGCTGGCAATTCGACGCGGTGAGGTGGCTTGGGAGCATACCGAGCGGCTGCGCAAGGAACTGCACGTTCGATTCGAAGACGCGTTCCGAGCGACGACTCTACCTGAGCGACCGGACTACCAGCGAGCCAATGCGTTTTTAGTGGCTGCCCGCGAAGCGGCTTTAGAAAGTGATTTACCTTGACCCTTGATGTACGCCTAAAGCCGCAAATCGATGCGCATCCCTATCCACTTTTGTTTGCAACGATCAGCGGTGCACACTTGTACGGTTTTCCATCCCCTGATTCAGATGTCGACCTGCGCGGAGTCCATGTGCTGTCACTGCATGACGTGCTGGGTTTAGAATCGGCGGAAGAAACCGTAGAGCGCTCGGGTGTGCACAATGGTCTCGAAATTGATTTGGTAACGCACGACGTGAAGAAGTTCGTGCAACTGATGCTGCGTCGAAACGGCTATGTGCTCGAGCAGCTGCTGTCACCTTTAATTGAATGGACAACACCTGAGCATGAGGAACTTCGCAGTCTGGCGACGGGCTGTGTGACCAAGCACCACGCGCATCACTACCTTGGCTTCGCGGCGACGCAGTGGAAGTTGTTCGGTAAAGAGTCGCCGCCACGCGTCAAGCCACTGTTGTATGTCTTCCGCGTTTTGCTCACCGGGATTCACTTGATGCGCAGTGGCAAGATTGAAGCGAATGTTGTGCACTTAAATGCTGAATTCAACTTGCCCTACATCGTTGACTTGGTGGATCGCAAAACCGCTGGTCCCGAGAAAGGGACGCTCGACGCGGCTGATCTCGAGTACTTCGAAAAGGAGTACTTGCGATTGACGGCTGAATTGGAATCCGCTTACCAGTCATCGCAACTCCCTGAGTTGCCAAGTGCAAGGCCTGCCCTTAGTGATCTGTTGCGTCGCATTCGATACGCCGCGCGGTGAACGTCGCCGTCGCAGTTACCAAGATTTGAGATTAAACTCGGGCTGACGATTGCCAGCCTGATTGCTTTGTAAGGTTCACTGGCATCCAATAAGCAAGATCTCGCACATCCACTGACTTATATCAAGCACAAACGAAGAGAGCCTACATCTGATGTTGAACATTCATCGTCGCGTTGCCTACCTGGGAAACTTGTTTTTGCTGCAGCTAATTTTGGGTGCACAATTTGCACGTGCTCAGGATGCGAAGAAGGAGCCAGCGTTTCCTCCGGTACCGATCGAGTCGGTCGCACGCTACACCGCTTTGCGCACTGCTGGACCGATCAAGGTAGATGGTAAATTGGATGAGTCGAGTTGGGTGAACGCGCCTCGGTCACCTAAGTTTGTGGATCTCATCTCCGGCAAACCAGCGGTCCACGACACGCAAGCCGCAGTTATGTGGGACGACGAGTACCTGTACGTTGGTTATTGGATCGAAGAACCATTCGTACAAGCCAAGTTTACCGAACGCGACTCACCGATTTATGAAGACAACGACGTTGAGTTGTTCGTTGCAGGCGCGGATGCTTACTACGAGTTCGAGATTAATGCACTCGGCACCATCTACGAGGGTTTATTCGTTTGGCAGGATGCATTTGAGCCCAAAGGTTACAGCAAGCTCCCAGAATTGGACCAAAAGCGGTCAGACGTTAACTTCCAGCCGTTCAACGGGGTTGGCCTAACAACTCATCCTCGCGGAAAACGATGGGCTTATCTCAAGTGGGATTTTCCGAAGCTGCAATCAGCGGTGCATATTGACGGGACATTAAATGATTCCAAAGATCGCGATCGCGGCTGGACTGTCGAGTTGGCGTTGCCCTGGTCGAGCATGAAAGTGTTGACGATGGCTGACAAACGCGCCGCGCCACCCAAAAATGGAGATGTGTGGCGGATGGATTTCTCGCGTTTCAATCAATACAAGGAAGCGGAACCTGCCAACGACTCCGGCGGTTGGGCGTGGAGTTCCCACGGCGTCTGGGACTCGCATGTGCCAGAAGTGTTTCCGTTCATCACGTTTTCATCGGATGTTGTAAAGAAATAGATCTGTCTGGACCTTGCGAGCGCAAGCATCCGCATCCGCACTCCGCACCCCCACTTCGCAACTCAGTTCATGTTATAGTTAGCGGAGTTTGTTGCACTCCGTAGTGAACCCCTTTGCATGGTGGGCGGAAAAATGATGCTGCGTACACTAACTGTTCTAAGCTTGCTGCTATGCGCCCCTAACTTGCGGGCAACAGATTCGCCTGAGGCTCCTAAAGCTGAGTTGGCTCTGGAGAACGCGCCCGATCCTGGGCCGAATTCGGCGACTGAGCCGCTAGCGAAATCTTTTTCGATGGCATCTGCGACTCAATTTCTTGATACTGCTGCGCTGCACTGGACCAAAAATCGGCAGTGCTTTGCGTGTCATACCAATTTCGCGTATCTGATGGTCCGACCCGAAGTTAACGCTGACAATACGGCGCACCGTCAACTTCGAGCGGCACTCGAAGAGATGGTTGAGAAACGTTGGGAGACGGATGGTCCGCGCTGGGATGCTGAAGTGGTGATGAGTGCTGCGACGCTAGTGATGAACGATGCGGCCACCACCGGCGAACTGCAACCCACGACTCGAAAAGCGCTTGCCAGAATGTGGCAAGTGCAACGAGCCGATGGTGGGTTTAGCTGGTTGAAATGCGGTTGGCCTCCGATGGAATCGGATGACGACTATGGGATTGCGATCGCTGCCTTGGCACTGGGGGCGGCCCCGCAAAGTTATCGACAGACTGAAGAAGCCCAAACTGGCCTCAAGCAACTGCAAAGTTATCTGCAGAAAAATGCTCCGCCGACACTCCATCATGAAGCGATGTTATTGTGGGCAGAAAGTTACGGATTGACTCTATTGACCGACGAGCAGCGAAAGCACTGTCGGGAACAGCTGTTAGCGCTCCAGAAAGCCGACGGTGGCTGGGCGTCAGCTACCTTGGGAGATTGGAAGCGCTCGGACGATAAGCAACAGGATCTCGAAACAAGCGACGGTTATGCAACTGGCTTGGCCGTGTTGGTTCTTCGCAAAAGTGGGTTGGAATCGAACGATCCACGTGTGCAACGTGGCTTGCATTGGCTTAAGGCGAATCAGCGCGAAAGTGGACGATGGTTTACGCGCTCGCTCAACAAAGACAACAAACACTTTTTGTCACACGCAGGAACCGCTTTCGCGGTGCTAGCTCTGACCGCTTGCGGCGAGAAGTAAATTAGGCAGCGCAAGTCCACGTAGCGGAATGCGTCAAGCATTTCGAGTAGCCACCGTCGCCAGACGGTGGACACGATGCAGGGTGACTAACCACCGCTTGGCAGCGGCGGCTACCAGGGCCCTCGAAAGCCTTGACGGCTTCCGCTACCCAATGATCGACACACCCTCAAGCATTTCAGGGGCTGCCGCCTTACTCTCGAAATGCTTGAGGGCTTGTCGATTTTGTGAGCCGCCGGCGCTAGGGGCTTGTTGATTTAATCAACCGTACCGCGTTAGCGGCGGTTGCCAGAGCAAAAACCGGGGCTAACGCCCATCGGTTAATTGTTATCATTTTGCTTTGACATTAAATGAACAAGCCCCTAGCCGCGGGACTCGAAGTTTGGTCCCTGCTTGAATTTGGCTCGTTCCAATGCAAGTTGAACTGGAAGTTATTCTGCATTGGCAGGTTTATAGGTGATGAACGATTGCTCCTTCGGTCACCCGCGGCTAGCGCCGTCGGCTCACACTGCCCGTGGCGCAATATCAACATGCCCTCAAGCATTTCGAGAGTATTGCGGCGGCCCTCGAAAGCCTTGACGGCTTCCGCTACCAATAATCGACGCTTAAACGTTGAACAAGAAGTGGCAGATGTCACCGTCGCGCATAATGTAAGTCTTGCCTTCGGTGCGCAACTTACCGGCTTGACGGATCTCTTTTTCGCTACGATAGGTTTCTAGATCCTCGAGCGAATAGATTTCACAGCGAATGAAACCGCGTTCAAAGTCGGTGTGAATTACACCTGCGGCTTGAGGTGCGGTGGCGCCGATGGGGACTGGCCAAGCGCGAACTTCTTTTTCGCCTGCCGTGAAGTAGCTTTGCATGCCTAGAGTCTTGTAGGCCGCGCGGGCAACGTTGGCTAAAGCGGGCTGAGTCAATCCGACGGATTCGAGCATTTCTTTTCGATCGGCATCGTCAAGCTCGGCGATTTCCGCTTCTAGTTTAGCGCACACCGGCACGACCGAAGCTCCGATGGAAGTTGCGTAGTTGCGAACTTCTGTCGCTAACTTCCCTTCGCCATGCAGATCGTCTTCGTCAACGTTGGCAATATATAGAATGGGTTTGGCGGTCATTAGACCGTAACTTGAGATGGCTTTGGCTTCCAGTTCAGGCAAGACCAGCTTGCGGAGAGGTTGATCTTTGGCCAGATGTTCCATGCAACGGCCGATGGCTGCGACGCGCAGCTTTGCGTCTTTGTCGCCGCTTTTCGCGCTGCGTTCAGCTTTGGGCAAGGCGTTCTCGAGCCCCTGAATGTCGGCCAGCATCAACTCGGTTTCGATGGTCTCCATGTCTGAAACCGGATCGACTTTTCCAGCCACATGGATGACATCCGGGTCTTCGAAGCAGCGGACGACTTGGAGAATCGCGTCCACTTCGCGAATATGGCTGAGGAATTTGTTGCCAAGCCCCTGACCTTCGCTGGCGCCGCGCACGATACCCGCTATATCGACGAGCTTCAGGTAGGCCGGAACGAGTTTCTTCGGGGTGATAATTGCGGAGATTCTGGCAAGTCGATCGTCCGGAACGCTGACGATACCTTCGTTCGGCTCGATGGTGCAGAACGGATAATTGGCCGCCGCAGCCGCTTGAGTGCTTGTCAGTGCATTAAATAGCGTACTTTTGCCCACATTGGGTAGGCCGACAATTCCAGCTTCCATAGCATCCACGTCGCGAAGGTTTGGGTAGAGATTTCCGACTCAGTCGGACGCCCCATTTTTTTTCAACTCATTGACCTCGTACGGTAACCGAATTGATCAAAAAACGGAACGGGGGAACAGCGCACTAGAAGCCTCTGCTGCAGTCTTCTAGAATATGCAACCCAACTATCGATCCCAGTCCCGTGCTGAATCCTGCCGCAGAAAAATCCTAAGGAAAACCATGTCCAGCAATCAACCTCCGGTCCATCTTGCCGTCGACCTCGGAGCCTCGGGAGGGCGCGTGCTCGCTGGCTTCATTACCGACCAGGGTGTGCAGTTAGATGTGCTGCATCGATTTGCCAATGGTGGAGTTCACCAGGGTAAACGCTTTGTGTGGAACCTGTTAGGCCTGTGGGAAGAAGTGCAGAACGGGCTGAATGCGGCCGCGGCCAAATACGGTTCCAACATTCGCAGTGTTGGTGTAGATACGTGGGGCGTTGACTATGTCCTGTTGGATCGGAACGACGATGTTGTCGGGCCGTGTTTTCATTATCGAGACGCTCGAACGCATGGCATGTTGGACGCTGCCTTCACGCGGCTCAGTCGCAATGAGATCTTCGAGCAGACAGGTCTTCAGTTTATGGAGATCAACACGGCTTATCAGTTGCTCGCGATGCGGCTAGAGAACTCGCCGTTGCTTGATATTGCCGAACGGTTCTTGATGACGCCCGATTATTTTCATTGGCAATTAAGCGGCGAGAAGTGTAACGAATACACGAACGCGTCCACGACTCAATTGTTGCATGCTGAATCGGGCGACTGGAGTCGCATGGTGCTCGACGCCTTCGAACTGCCCACGCACATTTTTTCAACTCCTGTGCAACCAGGCATGAATTTGGGCAAGATCAGCTCCGCGGTGGCGCAGCGGGCGCAGTTGTCGCCCGAGATCGATGTGATTGTTCCTGCCACGCACGATACGGGTTCTGCCGTATTGGCCGTTCCCGCCAGCTCGTTTGCACAGTCCCAACCCGATTGGTGCTACATCAGTTGCGGGACTTGGTCTCTGATGGGTGTCGAAGTCGCACGACCGGTGATCAACGATAGCTGCAAACTTTTCAACTTTACCAATGAAGGCGGGGTTCAAGGCAGCGTCCGCTTGTTGAAGAACATCTGTGGCTTGTGGGTTGTGCAGCAATGTCGCGCCCAGTGGAAACGCGAGGGGCACGATTGGAGCTGGGATCGATTGATTCAGTTGGCCGAGCAAGCGCCGAGTATGATTTCGATCATCGACCCTGACGATCCCGCTTTTGCAGCTCCCGCCGATATGCCGACGGCCATTCGTGACTACTGCCGACGCACGGGGCAAGTGCTGCCTGAGAACGAAGGGGCTATCATCCGCTGTGCGCTCGAAAGTTTGGCACTTAAGTACCGGTTAGTGCTTGACTACCTCGAGCAACTTGTGGGGCGGCGATTGGATACGATCCATATGGTAGGTGGCGGGGTGCAAAATCGCATGTTATGTCAGTTCGCCGCCGATGCGTGTCAACGTGAGGTTGTCGCCGGCCCAGTCGAAGCGACCGCCTTTGGTAATGTGCTCATGCAAGCCATCGGTTCGGGCAATCTCAGCTCGATCGACGAAGCGCGTCGCTTGGTTCGTTCAGCCAGCGACATTCGCAAGTACGCTCCTCGGCCCTACGGACGTTGGGATGAAGGCTTTAGCCGCTTGCGTCAGCTGATTATGGCAGGACAGTAAAGCCCACTGACAATCACAAATCGTGAATGACTTTGGGTGGAAAGGCAGCGCGGAGCGCATTGAGAACGGCGAGCACGTCGATCACCTCTTGCGCAATGGCTCCACTTACGGGCGTCAAGTAACCAAAGGCAGCCAGAATCATGCCGATGATACTTAGCGCCATACCACCCACAGCGCTCTGCAAAGCGATAGAGCGCATGCGGCGGCTGATGTGCATGAATTCATCAACTCGGGTGAGCGAATTGTCCATGATGACAACACCGGCGGCTTCGGCGGTAACGTCACTGTTTTGACCAATTGCCATACCTACAGTGGCTGCCATCATGGCTGGAGCGTCGTTGATACCATCACCCACGTACAACGTTTTGACTTTCGCGGTCTCCCGTCTCACTATCGCGAGTTTTTCTTCGGGACTTTGTTGCGAATAAACTTCGGCAATCCCAACTTGGTCCGCCAGAAAGCGGGTTTCGGCATCGCGATCACCTGAGATGATCATGATTCGAGTGAATTGGTGTTTCGGACCTAAGTGGTCGACAAACGAACGGCTTTCGGGACGTGGGGCGTCGCGGAATTGCAGTTTGGCAGCGTAGCGACCATCAATGGCGACGACACATTCCAGTCCACCAGCGGATGGGGGCAAATGCTCGATGCCTTCGACCTTTTGCTCGATCAGCTGCTTGCGGCTAGTTACCTGTACGGTATGGCCAGCCACTTTGCCGCGCAATCCTTGTCCGGGTTTTTCGCTAACGTCAGTGGCTTGCGAGAGCGAAAGACGGTCCGCTTGAGCCGCAATCAAGACGGCGCCTGCCAGCGGATGTTTCGAGTACTTCTCGAGGCTAGCAATCAAGCCCAGCACCGCTTGGCGATCGAACCCAGGTGCAACTAATTGTTCTGTCAGCTTGGGTTCCCCGTAAGTCAATGTACCGGTCTTATCAAAGATTGCGATCCGGCAGCCAGCGATCTGCTCCAGCACGACTGGACTTTTTACGATGATTGACCTGCGAGCACACAAGGAGATCGAACCAATGATGGCGACTGGGATAGCGATCAGCAGCGGGCAGGGAGTAGCGATGACTAACACCGATAGAAAGCGAAGCGAATCGCCGCTTATGGCCCATGCAGCCACCGCCACACAAAGCGCGATCGGCGTATAGATCGCGCCCAATTGATCACCCAGCCTGCGGAGTTGCGGCCGTTTGCTCTCCGACTCACGCATGACCTCCATGATTTTGGCATACCGTGAATCTGCGGCCAACTTGGTTGTGCGGATCGTCAGCGCCGAGTCGCCATTGACGGAACCTGAAATAACAGTCGAACCAACGGTCTTGGTGATATGGAAGGGTTCACCGGTCAAATACGATTCATCCATGACCCCTTGGCCCTCAATGACCTCTCCATCCACTGGGCAGATATCGTGGGGGTAGATCACCAACGTGTCGCCGATCTGCACATCAGCCAAGCCAACATCGGCAATTTGGATACCGGTTTTCCGATGCGCAATCGAAGGCACCCGCTTGGCTAATGCAGCCAGAACCGATGAGGCACTTGCGAGCGCATAGCTTTCGAGGGCTTCGCCACCGGACAACATCAAGACAATGATCGAGCCTGCGAGGTACTCACCGAGCAATACGGAGGTGATGATTGCGATCCCGCCGAGCAGGTCGGAGCCGAATTCACGTTTCAACGCCTTTAGTGCGAGCTCAGCGACCAGTGGCAGCCCACCGACCAGCAATGTCAGGTAAAGCGGCACGGTGTACGCAGTCGTGGAAGCTTGCATCCCGTAGCGTAGGTACAGGTGAACCGCAATACATAGCAAAGCGAACAAGGCGATAATCGTCGTTTTTCGTTGTTGCAACGAGGCTAACGAATACCAAGGTTGGTCATTGGATGCGATGGGAATGGACTTTCGTATCGAGGTTGGATCGAGGTTAATCAAGATTGGCTTTAGCAGTCCGCCGAGTACTAACTCGCGTCGCCTGCGGAAACTACTGTCATTCTACAGCCAGATTGAAGTTTGAAGTTTGAAACCGCAGAATTGTGCGAGGTCCGAGAATACCGGTGGCTTGCCCAGCGGATCGTTCTGCTTCCAGCTAACACGCGTAGCCGTATGGAAAGTGGCCGAAGGGTTGAGCCAGCCGTGATTGGTGCGCTGCTGAGGCCGCAACATCGTGATAGGCAAGCCGTTACGGATGTTGCGACTCGGTTAAGCGTACGTTGCTAACAGCATCAGCTCTCGTCGCCGTTCTCGCATCGTCTCCAATTAGTGAGAAACCGAACGATCCGCAGAGTAAATCTGCGGGATTCACGGCGCGCTGCTGGCGATGACTGTGTGGGCACGCCGTTGATCATGCTGGCTGGTGGCGGGGTGGTGGGCGGATGGTGGTGGTTGGTGCGAGGTCCGAGAATACCGGTGGCTTGCCCAGCGGATCGTTCTGCTTCTCACTAACACGCGTCGCCGTATGGAAAGTGGCCGAAGGGTTGAGCCAGCCGTGATTGGTGCGTTGCTGAGGCCGCAACATCGTGATAGGCAAGCCGTTACGGATGTTGCGACTCGGTTAAGCGTACGTTGCTAACAGCATCAGCTCTCGTCGCCGTTCATCGCATAGTCTCAAGTTAGTTAGAAGCCCAACGATCCGCAGAGTAAATCTCCGGGATTCGAACGCCCGCGCTGCTGGGCAAAGTTCTTCATAGAAGTGGCACACGAAAACCCAAAAAACTAATTTGGACACGGCACTAGCAGGCTGCTGGGTTTACTGTTTTATTGTCGCACGATTGTCTCAATCGTAGCTGCCACAATTGAGACAATTGTGCGACACTCCTAATGTGGACAGAGCACTAGCTTCTAGCCTTTAGCCTGCTCGCAACAATTTACTGCGAAAAGTTGCTATTGTTGCGTTTCGAGTGCAAAATAACGCTTCGCTGAACTTTCCTACGAGCAGTAGTTTTTACGTTGAGAGCGTAGTGATGTGGATAATTGACTGTCAGGAACGAGTGCTGACCAACGACGAATGGGATTGCATACGCATCGGCTTGGAATCGTTGCGAGATTACATTCTCGAAGACCCTGACGATGATTACGGTTTCGCCATGACCGGGGTGCAAGTCTTCGATCGGCTGACGTCGTCGCAAAAACTGGCGATCTTGGCGGAGACTTGTGAAGCGTTGACGTCGGAAGAGGTGGCGGCTCCGAAGCTAACTGCGGTCAACGAAGGGACCGTGGCTGCCTTGTTGCAATCCTTTTGGAATCAGTTGGTCGTTGAACTCGACATGTGTGAAGGTGTCGATGATTATCCGTTTCTTGAGTGTCGTCGAGCACTGTTGAGCGCGTTTGCGGATGAAGACGATCCGGATACGCTTGACATGTTACCGGAGGAACATGAAACGGATTCGGAGATGTGGCACGATCTGTTTTCATTGTTTGAATCCCGATTCCTCGTAGATACGGACTACGCGATGGCGGGTATGTTGGACGTGCCGATGGAGAAAGCAGAAGAGCTGAAGGCGATCATGGGTATCGATGATGAGTACTTTGTGGGTATTGCCCCGGATCCAACGGATCGGCAAATGCATAAAGTCAATCAGAAGCTTGCAAAGTTGCTCGATCTGCCATGCCCAGACGACGATGGCCGCTTTCCTGTAATTTATGATCGCTACACGGGGCTGAACGTGGGGCCATGCACTAGCCAGGAGATTGCTTCCTGGGCCAATAATCCATGGATCCAATCCACAACGCTTGAATATCCAAGCTGGGATTGCGAATACAGCGTTTGGCAGGCAAATTTCATGAAAGCTCTGTTGGTCGGTGATCCCACCGGGGCTGATGAATCGCCGGATTTAGTCGTTCAGCGCGAGCACCGTCGCCAAGCTGCTTTGGATTCGATCGGCCGCTGGTCGGACTTTTGATTCTTCCCACTTCAAATTGCAATCTAAGATTAAGCGCCCAGCCCTATGAAGACTTCATTGCTGATAGTCGTGTTTGCATTGTTAAGTTCACACACCGCGTGGTCTCAGACGGAAGACGAGGGCCAGGGGTTGCCGCTCGTGTTCAGCGAGGATTTTCAATCGGGACGCGAAAAGTGGGAGACGACGGACGATAAATCTTGGGAGTTTATTGACGACGGCGGTAAAAAGTCGTTTGGGCTCAACAAACGCATCAGCGATTATCAGCCCAAGGTTCGCAGCCCGCATAACATCGCGCTGATTAAGGACCTGCAGTTGTCTGACTTCGTGTTGATTTTCAAAGTGCGAAGTACGAAGGATACAGGCAATCATCGCGATTGCTGTGCCTTCTTCTGCCATCAAGACACCGAACATTTTTATTATGTCCACCTCGGTGCGAAGCCTGACCCAGCCAGCGGTCAGATCATGATTGTCAACAACGAGCCGCGTCGTCCACTGACGGATAACAAGAAGCAGGTGCCATGGGATGACGCTTGGCACACCGTCAAAGTTGTTCGCAAAAGTGAAGCAGGTACGATTGAAGTGTACTTTGATGACATGCGGCAGCCTCACCTAACTGCGACCGATAAGACTTTCAGCAAGGGGCGAATCGGCATCGGCTCCTTCGATGATATGAACGCCTTTGATGACGTTCGAGTTTACGGGAAGTAGGCGATCAACGACCACCAGCAACGCGGAGGGTTGTGGCGGTGATGTAGGAAGCGGCATCACTAAGCGCGAATAGAATGGTTTGTGCGATTTCTTCGGCGGTGCCTGCGCGTTGCAGAGGAATCATCGGCGACATGCGCTTCACACGCCCTGGTTCGCCGGTCGAGCGAGCGTGGATATCTGTTTCAGTGAGCCCTGGCGAAACTGCCACTACGCGAATGTTCTCCTCGGCGACTTCGCGACCGAGGCCGATGGTTAGCGAATCGATGGCTCCCTTGCTCGCCGCATACCATGTGTATTCACCAGGACTGCCGAGCGTGGCGGCCGCTGAGGTAAGGTTGACGATCACACCACCCGAGCCGCCGTGTTTGGGGGACATCCGTCGGATCGCTTCGCGGCAGGTGAAGATGGTGCCGTTCACATTCGTGGCAATGGTGGACAAGATGGTTTCGTCACTGGCTGCGTCCAACCGTGAACTTCTGCCGGTGATACCAGCACTGTTCACGAGTGCGGTGACGGGTCCGAAGGCATGTTCAACTTGATCGAACATCCGGGAGACTTCATGTGACTGAGAAACATCAGCTTGAATGGCAACTGCTTTGCCACCGGCGCTAGTTATTTGGGCAACAAGCCGCGCAGCGGCCTGACTATCGGCGAGATAGTTAACGGCTACTGAGTATCCAGCCTTGGCGGCCAGAACAGATGTGGCCGCGCCAATTCCGCGGCCACCGCCAGTTACAAGTAAGATTCCAGCCATCGCTGAGCTTCGCGAATTGGGAAAGCTCCAATAAAAAAACTAATGGAGCGTCAAGCTTTAAATTAGGGTGGCGCGCTCTGAGGCTCTGCGAAGGGCGTGTCGAATTACGCTGGAACCACGCCCTTCACAGAGCCTCAGGGCGTGTCACCCAGCTCCACTACCTCGACAAAACTAGCTTGGCTTTTTCGCGGTTACTAGAGCATGGGACATACGGCTTTTCAGACGCGATGCCTTATTGCGATGGATAAAGCCCTTGGAAGCTGACTGGTCAAGCAACTTGGTCACGGCAACCGACATCGTCTTGGCTTCGTCCAACTTGCTCGCAGCCACTGATTCGCGGAATTTGCGGAGTACATTCTTCAGACGAGTCTTCGCAGCCTTGTTGCGTTCGCGACGGATTTCGCTTTGACGGTGACGCTTCTTCGCGCTTTCGGTGTTTGGCATCTCAACTTCTCAAACAGAAATATGGTCTAACTTTGCCAGCGGAATCGCCGGTAGGGTTCCTTGAAACGGAGTATCATCTCTCAAAACGCCATTTTTGTCCAGCCACCTTTGGGCCGGAAAACAGGGGTTAATCCCCCCGCATCTTGCCGCCGAGCCAACAATTGCTCGCGTCCGGCACTTTCGGCAACCAACGTTTCCCGCCGGACGCGCGCGAATTTGCCGAAATGACCTACCCCTTGGGCTGCCGACTTTTCGACTCGCCAGCGGGAGGCTAAGCTACCAGCTCTGCAAAAACCATCAACAAGAAGCGATTTTTCAGTGGCGAGTGGCACAGTTTACTTAGTAGGGGCCGGGCCCGGAGATCCAGGTTTAATCACGGTTCGAGGCCGAGAATGCCTCGAATCGGCTGATTATGTCCTCTACGATGGCTTAACGAACGCCAGTTTGCTCGACTATGCCACGCGGGCAACGTGTGAATCTGTAGGAAAGCACGGGTCGACGGAGCGAGCGCCGGCCGAGCCGATTTGGACTCAGCAGCAGATCAACGCCCGCATCGTTGAACTTGCCAAAGCCGGGCACACGGTGGTGCGGCTAAAGGGAGGCGATCCAGCCGTTTTCGCGAGGACTGCCGAAGAGCTTGAGGTGCTTATCGCGGAGAAGATTCCCTTCGAAGTTGTCCCTGGAATTACGGCCGCCTTGGCCGCGGCTAGCTACGTCGGCATACCAATCACGCATCGGCGACACGCTTCGGCCGTCGCACTCATCACCGGTCAGCAGCAATCCGAGGAAGCCCCGCAACCGATCGACTGGGACGCGTTGGCTCGATTCCCGGGCACCATTGTCTTTTACATGGGAGTCACAACGGTTGCCCAGTGGAGTCGCGAGCTGTTAACGGCCGGTAAGTCAGCCGAAACCCCAGCAGCGATCGTGCGCAGGTGCACATGGAGCGATCAGTCGGTAATCCGTTGCCGTTTGGACGAAGTGGCGGATGCGCTGACGCCCGCCAGCAAAATGCGGCCACCCGTGATCGTCATCATCGGCGAGGTCGCTGCCCTGGGGGAGGATTTCGATTGGTTTTCGTCGCGGCCTCTGGCGGGCCTGGGGGTTCTGGTCACGCGCTCGGCTGAGCAGTCCGACGATCTGTTAACGCTGCTTCGTCACATGGGAGCCGAGGCCTACCTACAACCCGTGCTCGAAGTCAAACCGCCTGCGGATCAAGCCTCTCTCGAAGCGGCAGTGCAGCGTCTTTCCAACGGCGAATTTGATGGAGTCACATTTTCAAGTGCCAACGGAGTCGATGGACTGCTGAGCAACTTGTACGAGTTTGGCTCGGATTCGCGAGCCCTTTATCGAGCGACGATCGGCGTCGTGGGCAAGCATACCGCAGAGCGATTGAAACGCTACGGATTGCGAGCCGATGTTTGTCCGGAGCGGTTTAGCGCTGCAGGCTTGTTGGCCGCTCTTCCCGATCGACTCGATGATCAACAGTGGTTAGTGACCAAAACCAATCGATCCAGCCGAGAGTTGCCGGATGGATTGATAGCTCGTGGAGCCCACGTGACGGAGGTGATCGCTTACGAAACCTCGCCCGTCACGAAACTTAAGCCGGGAATTGAATCCGCCTTGCGTGGTGGTCGCATTCACTGGGTGACCATAACCAGCGCTGCGATTGCCGAAAGCGCCGCCGAGTTGCTGGCTCCTTATCGGCATCAGTTGCTGCCGGTCAGTTTAAGTGACGCTGTGACGGCTAAGTTAGACAAGCTGAATTGGCCAGCCGCCGCCCAAGCTGCCGAGCACAGCAGTGAGCAGCTTATTCAAGCGATCGTCAATACGCTCATGAACGCTCTGGATTAAATCTAGTGCTTGGCGTGTTTTACTGTCGCACGATTGTCTCAATCTTAGCTGCAACAATTGAGACAATTGTGCGACGCTCAAACCCATAATCGAATGTGTACGAAGCATTTCGAGTCATCTCGCATCGGAATGCTTCAAGCATTTCGAGAGTATTGCGGTGCGCCCCGAAAGCCTTGAGGGCTTCCGCTACCGAGAATATCGAATGTTAGCTGGTAGCCGCCGCTGCCAGGCGGTGGATTAGTCACCCTGCAGCGTGTCCACCGTCTGGCGACGGTGGCTACTAGAAGCGCTGTCGGCTCACACTGGCCGTGGCGCAATAATCGACAAGCCCTTGAGGGCTTCCGCTACCCGAGAATCGAATGTGGACGAAGTAAAGACTTATAGGGTACATGGGCTCTCGTGCATGGGCTCTTGTGGACATTGCTAAAGACCGCTCTTGAATTGGGC
>JANRMD010000325.1:0-3643 GCA_033761895.1 Pirellulaceae bacterium
GTGGCGGAGGTCGTCCTCGCCCAACCAGCGATAACTAGTTTGACTTTTGAGTTCTAATGTTCCACGATTGGGCAGGCAAGCGTCCAGCGACTTGCCTGCTCGAATAGGGAAATGAAATGTTTCTTCGACTGACTTTAGTGACGATCTTGATTTCTGCCGGCGCCTTCACCTGCGCACAAGAGTCGCCGGTGAAGTCGACGAATCCAGAAAAACCTAACCCCGTCGAGAAGCCCCGCGTTCAAGAAACACGTGGCCAAGACCCTGAACGGCCCCAGTCGGAACGCGAATCAAGAGAGATCTTCTTCCGCACACTCAACGAAACTCGCAGCCGCGGCGCTCAAGAGTTCAGTTACCTGCTGTTCCAAGAGTCAGTTCGCAAAGAGATCAAGCTCAGTGATGAAGCCGCTAAAGCAGCCCGCGATGTCCTGTCTCAAACCCGCGTCTCCGCCGAAAAGCTTTACGAACAACTCAAGGCGAAAGAAATCACCGCTGATGAGCTGAAAGTGAAAATGTTGGAAATTATGGCCAACAGTGATCGCGATATCTGGAAAACTCTCGGCGAATCGAACCCCAATAGCGATCGGTTGATTGGTCTGTTCGTGCAGCATAGACACTGCGCGTCAGTGCTCAACAAGATCGTGGCCGAAAAAGTAGGCCTTGATGAAACAAGTCGACTGAAGATCATTGCCAAGAAAGAAGCCGTCGAACGCGAGATGTTCGAAGAGCGTTCACGCGAATCTCAAAGTCCCGGTGATCGTTTCCGAGCTTGGGAAAAAGTCCAGAAGAAAATCGATGCTGAAGTATCTGCCATGTTGACACCCAGCCAACGTGAAAAGCTAGAGCAACTGAAGGGCGAACCGTTCAAGTTTGAGGATTTTCAGCTTCCGCCCGGTCGTGGGCGTGAGGGCGGTCGCGATAATGGTCGCGACCGAAATCGCCGTGACAATGGCCACGACGAAAAATGCAGAGAAGCCGATAAGCTCGCGGATGATCGTTAATAGATCCAACGTGCTTCGACTCAATTTAACTTTGGGTTGACGGCTTCATCGTCGCACGATTGTCTCAATCGTAGCTGCTTCATTGTCGCACGATTGTCTCAATCGTAGCTGCCACAATTGAGACAATTGTGCGACACTCAACCCCAAAATCAAATTGCGCTGAAGCACTAGTGCTCTGTCCACATTAGATTTTGGGGTTAGACACATTAACCGATGTGCGTTAGCACCGGTTTCCGCAAGGTGAAAACCGCGGCTAACGCCGTGCGGTTAATAGTACTCGAGTGCGATCAACCCAAAAATCTAATGTGGACAAAGCGGTAGCCTGTATTGCCAAGTGTTGCTTGGGTCGAGTGTTACTTCAGTGCGGCTTCGATCAAGGGAATGATGTCTGACTCGTAACTCAGGCCGTCTTCGCCACTGTTGGCTTCGGTGAACTTCTTCAGTAGGTTGCCTTGCTTGTCGTACAGGATCACCACGGGTATCGAGGCGATTTCTAGTTTCTCGAACACATCCGAATCGGCCTCGGAACTGATCAGGTTGATCACGCTGGTCGACTTCTGCTTTTCCAAAAATCCACCCACCTTCGGCAGGTAACTCTCGACCGGTTTTGACTTCTGCCCGATGTAATCGACGTTGTAGGATACGCAAGCCACTTGGTCGGGCCAGCGTTTGCTTAATGCCACCAAGTTCGGATACTCTTTCATGCAGGGCGGGCAACCTGTGCTCCACACATCCACCACGACCAACTTCCCGGCCAGCTTCTTCACTTGTTCTTGGAAGCCAGCAAAATCGACTTGAATTGTTGTCACCTTCGTGTCGGCCGATTCCGTAGAAGTCGCGGCTTGAGCCTTCGTATCTGCTGACTTAGGCGACTCTGCCGCCCCTGTTAACTCTGCGGACCCTGTTGACTCGGCAGGTGCGGCCGGTCGTACGACCGGCTCCGGTGGCTGACAACCGACCAGTCCAGTGCAAGAGGCAACGGCCAGCAAGAGTCGACGAATGTAGGGCTTGTTCATATATCCGCTCGGTCGTTGAGGTGGTAGAGTAACGAGGCTGGCAAAGGTAGTCGGGTTTGGGTGGCACGCCCTGAGGCGCTGCGCAGGGCGTGGCGAATGTCCCAGGCACCCACGCTATGCCCTGCGCCTCTGGGCGTGCCACCCCAAAATCTAATGTAAAGCACTAGTGCTCTGTCCACATTAGATTTTGGGGTTAGGCACATTAACCTTGGGGTTAGGCACATTAACCGATGTGCGTTAGCACCGGTTTTCCGCAATGTGAAAACCGCGGCTAACGCCGTGCGGTTAATAGCACTCGAGTGCACTCAACCCAAAAATCTAATCTGGACAGACCACTAGGTTATTGCGTTTTGCCCCCACTGACAATCCTTGAAAGCCCTAATGACTGAAGCGTTTGAAGCGAGCGAATGTGATTTTGCATCCAAGCTGGCAGACATGGAGCGAGCGTGGCAAACGACTTGGCAGTACCTTTCCGATCAATCGCGTGAAGGCCACTGGACGGGCGAACTGTCAACTTCGGCGCTTTCAACCGCCACCGCTGTTAGCGCGCTGAGTCTCTGCCAAAAACACGGTTGCTTACCAGCGAAATACACCAGCCTCGCTACCCAAGCCATTGAAGTTGGTTGTCGTTGGCTGGCGTCTCATCAAAACGCTGATGGTGGTTTTGGAGACACCAATCGCAGTCACTCGAACGTCGCAACTTCGATGCTCGTGCAGGCCGCATGGCAACTCGCAGGTTTCAGTTCGCAAGCGGGCGAGCAAGCGGAACGGGCCGCGAGCTACATCGATCGCATCGGAAAGTGGGACGCCCTACGCCGCCGCTACGGCAAGGACAAGACATTCGTCGTGCCGATCCTAACCAACTGCGCTCTGGCTGGCTTGGCAGAATGGAAGCAAGTGCCCGCGCTGCCATTCGAAGCCGCCTGGTTGCCGCAGTCGTGGTACCGTATGGCTCGAATGCCCGTCGTCAGTTATGCGATTCCTGCGCTGGTTGCGATGGGCCAAGCCAAGTTCCATTTTCAACCACCACTCAACCCGCTGTTCAAAGTGCTGCGACGACAGGCGATTGCGCCTACGCTAAAGGTACTTGCGAAGATGCAACCTGATTCGGGCGGCTACCTTGAAGCGGTGCCGCTGACCAGCTTTGTGTTGATGAGCCTCGCTGCAATTGGCAAAGGTGGGCTACCCGTTGCGCAGCACTGTATCCGCTTCTTGATCGATTCGCGTTTGAGCGATGGAAGCTGGCCAATTGATACCAATCTAGCCACGTGGCTGACCAGTCTCTCACTGGTGGCGATGAAACGGCGAACGCAAACGCCATTAACCGTAATCCCAACTCGTAGCTCGGGACCATGTAGCTTGGGACCATTGTCCCGACCGACTCCCCGTGCTGCTCCCGAAAGCTCCCTTGGAGTCACATCCAACAAAGTTGCTTCCAACCCTGGAGCCGCATCAAACCTTAAAGTCGCATCCAACCTTAAAGTCGCATCAAGCACAGTGCATTGGCTGTTAAGTTGCCAGCACCAGCGACGGCATCCATTCACCGGCGCGATGCCAGGCGGTTGGGGCTGGACCGATCTGAGCGGTGCAGTGCCCGATGCCGACGATACGCCAGCCGCTTTGTTAGCG
>JANRMD010000326.1:0-15515 GCA_033761895.1 Pirellulaceae bacterium
GGTCATTGGCTGGTGTTCGTTGGTGCTACCGATTCTCTGTATTCCGGCCAACCCTATCTACTAAGCTGAACTGAAGTTCAAGGCTGGGAAAAAGAAAAGGCCGCATCCAATCGGAAGCGGCCTCAACAAAAATAGGAACGAATGCAAACCAAGATCAGCTATTGACTAGCTTTCTTTGGGAACAGTAGCTTTGATCTTCTGAACAAAGTGGTGTTCACCGGATGACTTCAAGAGCGCTGCCGCTCGCTTTTCGGCTTCGGCCTTTTGGTCGAATTCGAAAACGGCAACTCGCTTTAGGAGTTGATTAAAAACAGCCCAATAAATGCGTGTGCAAACTTCGACTTTGACACGTCGGCGCGGCTTGACGGCTGCGTCGAGTGTAGCGGTGGAAGAGTCAGACGAGACAACCGCACTTGCCGAAGGGGCAACCAAGTTTCGCTTAGGGGCCTTCGATGCGGATCGAGGCTTGGGCGTCTTGGATTTTGATTTCAGAGCAGTAGCAGCGCGACCAGCCATTGCAAGGAACTCCTCAACAGTAGGTTAGACAAGAATAAACCAGATGACAAAGATTGATTCAGGACAGTCGACATCCCTATCCGTTCGGGCTCTACAAAAGTACGAACGACTCTTCCTTGTAAACGTTAGGCACTGCTAGTACTTGCAAATTTCCAAACCAACGAAGTCATCTGAGTCTTTCGTCTCATGGTGAGGTCGGTAGGCAAGAATAAGTGGTGGGTAAGGACAGTTGTGACCGTGTGGGAGAAATCAAGCAATCGAGGATTGTTGAGATCTAGGAGGCGGGTCCCGTTGCTTAACGCATACTCTATCGTACCGCATTGCAATAGCGATTCCCAGTGCTGTTTTCAACAATCACGAATCAATATTATCTTTCTCTGGAAAGTGCCATTTAGTGCTTGACAAACGGATTTTTTCCAAGGCCAAAAATAGGTCGCTGCACTATCCCTGCCCCATCCTACCTACACCTTACAGGTTACGCGTTACTCCTTCACCGGCGGCTTACCTCTTCCTTCGGCGATATAGCTTTGCCGCCCCGCTGCGTACTTTCCTGGAGCAGGGAAGTGTTCCTCCAACCATGCCTCCAGTTCATCTGCGTTTGGCGGCGCATCTTCCATTTTCTCAACGATCTTTCGCATGAATGCGCGACACCAGCCACAGCCCGTACCCGCGCTTTGGCATTCCGCTACTTGGCTCGGCAGACGGACGCGGTTAATGCGAATGAAGTTGATCACTTTCCGCCAGCTGACATGAAAACACAGGCATAGCTCGTCGTCAGGCTTCATGAGCAACCCGCGTTCGCTCGAGTAAAGCCTGCTGAATCTTGCTAAAGACGCCTGACCAATCGCCCAGCGAATCTTGACGAAATAGCCTGAGCGTTGGATACCAGGGCGAATCTTCTCGCTGCAATAGCCAGCGCCAATCGGGAACATAATTCAGCGCCAACCAAGTCGGCACGCCAAGCGCCCCAGCCAGATGTGCAATGGAGGTGTCGCTAGTAATGACCAAATCCAACTGCAGCATGATGGCGGCTGTATCCATAAACGCACCGCTGGTCTTGTCCACTTCGCTACCGAGCGCAACGATCGGCTTGGCGCCACGCCAAGTTGTTAGTTGCTCCGCACCGAAGCCGCTCTGCAAACTAATCAGTTCAACACCTGGCACTTCGGCTAGCGGTTCAAAGCGGGCCAGCGGTATGCTGCGGAAGATATCCGCCTGATGATCTGGATTGCCTTGCCAAGCAATTCCAACGCGACATGCTCCCGGTTTAGAGTGCGGTGTAGAGTTCGGTGTAACTTTCTTGGGGAACCGCCGCGCCCAATAATTCGCTAACTGGGGCGATGGGAACAGGTAAGGAGAATCGCTCGGAATACTCTGTTCGTTCAGGTGCAAGATGTCAGCCACATCCACCAGCGAACATTGGGCGTCCATCGGTTGTTCGATATTCAAAGAATTCGGATACATGGCGCCTAGTTTTGGAGCATTCTGGAGCAAGGCCAGCAGTTGTGGCTGGCAGTGAACTAGCGTGTGTGCTCCGCGACTGCGCAGCACTTGCGCGAACCGCACAAAGTTGAGAGTGTCTCCCAAGCCTTGCTCGGCGGTTAGCAAAATTCTCCGGCCCGCTACATCACTTCCGTCCCACACAGGAATAGATTTGTTGGCGCGATGTAGGTCGCCAACTTTCCAGCGCCAGCGATACTCGTTCCAGCCTTCTTCGTAACGCCCCTGCAAAAGATAGATCACTCCCAAATTGCGATGCAACTCGGCTTCATTTGGGTTGATCTTAAGGGCTTGTTCGTAGTAGGCCAAACCGCGTTCGAGGTTGCCGGTCCAAACGTGCAGGGTCCCCCGGTTTTTGAATGCGTTCAGGTAATCGGGCTTGAGGTCAATTGCCTTCTGAAAGCACTGATCTGCTTCTTCGACGCAGTTCACGTAACGGAGAGAATTGCCGAGGTTATTGAGGGCAATGGGAAACTCAGGATTGAGTTTGAGTGCCTTGCGATAACACTCGACCGCTGATGCATATTGCCTTTGGTCATGCAAGGCAATCCCGAGAAAGCACCAGGCGTTGGCGTCATTGGGCGATTTGCCAAGTACGTCACGATAGATCCGTTCTGCTTCCGCAAAGTGTCGCTGCTGATGGATCTGCCAACCACGCTGTAGTTCATTCTGCATTGCGCTCATCAGTTATGCCTTATGGATGAGCAACGGATGGCTCAAGCCAACAAGTCCAAGCCCCATGATAGTGCTGGATTTTACGAGTTGCGTAGTGCGGGCTCCATACGCGAGTTGGCTACGGGCTGAAAAACCATTGCTTCTCAACGAATCAGGACCACGCGAGTTATCGCATGACCCTGTTTCTACTCGATTTGTGGTTGGTGGCTAGTGCTCTGTCCAGATTAGATTTTGAGCTTCGCCTCGTTGGTAGCTTGGGACCATTGTCCCGAGCGTACGTTGAATTGAACTCAAGACTGGAAGTCAATGAGGTAGCCAACGCCCGTCAAGCATTTCGAGGACCAGCCGGCTGGGAGGTTGCGACTCGTCGAAGCGTAGGCTGCTAACAAACTCAGCCCTCGTCGCCATTCGTCACCGCGTCTGAAATTAGTGAGAAACCGAACGACCCGCAGAGTAAATCAGTAAATCTGCCGGATTAACCGATGGGCGTTAGCCCCGGTTTTTGCTCTGGTAACCGCCGCTGCCAAGCGGCGGTTAGTCACCCCGCATCGTGTCCACCGTCTGGCGACGGTGGCTACTCGAAATGCTTGACGCATTCCGCTACGAGCATTCCGGTTGACGCTCTAATAGCGAAACAAAAAAGGCCGCGTGGAACGCCACACGGCCTTTTGAAGTCTGATGTCGTTCAATGAACACTAGGGAACGATGATCGAGGCTGCAGGTGGATCAAAGTTGTCGTCGTTGCCCAGAGCAGCCACTCCAACGGCAAGACCAGCGATACCTAACAGTCCGCCGAAGCCACCGCCACCGATACCAGCACCGCCGCCGCCACCGCCACCGCCTCCGCCTAAACCACCACCGCCGCCAAAGCTGCCGCCCATTCCACCGCCACCAAACATTGGCGGCCCAGCTATTTCGGTTTCGTCGATAACAACCTCTTCAACATATGCAGGTGGAACAGCGTCTGTTGGCTGAACCATTTCGAAGTTGATCGTATCGGTTTCACCTACTTGAGCCGCAACCAGCACTGGAGCATTGGCAGGCCTTTGGGCAGTAGCTTCGCCCGCGACCGCTTGGAAACCAACAACAGCAATACCATCATCACCGCCGCAGAAGATGTCGTAGACGCCTGGTTCGAGACCGGCAATCGTGAAGTGCCCATCTTTTTCCACAGCTGCAGCACCGATCATTTCGCCGTTTTGGAATACTTGAGCCACGTTGCCCGAAAGGTCCTGCTCTGCATAAACCCAACCTGGACGGGAAACTCGGCCTACCAGATTTCCATTCTGCAAACGAACTCGAGGCGAGTCATTGAATTTGCGACTGTCGGCTAATGGATCCACTTCGTGAGTGCGATAGTAGTTCGCCGAAGTACCTTCTTCGCGTACCCAGTTCTCGTTCACCAATTCTCGAGCTTTGGCTTCGCCCATGTTTGCGGCGTAAACGATCATGGATGATTGAAGGTGTTTGCCCGAAGCCAACACATGCAAGGCATAAGTAGAAAAGTGGCTTTCACTTTTCGCTACTAATGCGTAAGTTCCTGGAGCAACTCCAGCAAACGCAAATGCGCCATTCGCATCGGTAGTGGCTTTCGCAACCTGCTTGCCATCCACCATGAGTGCCACAGTAACGTCGGCTAGACTTTGCAATTCGCCTGTTGGAGTCAAGGCAGTTACCTTGCCTTCAAGCAAGCCTTGAGCGTTGAGGCTTACCCACTCACGCTGCTGCAAAGTGTTAATGAAGTCGGGTGCTGAGACACTTATGGGGACACTTGAAACCGCTTCTTGGGCGGGCGCGCTGATTCCGGTCGCATTCAATACGACAAGCATCAAGCAATATTTAGTCAACGTGCGCAGCATTTTTACCTCGAATTTTGCTTTTGATAGGAAGCGCGATTAAGCTTACGCAATCCGCTTACACGCCCTAGCTTAAGCATGTTTGGATTCTAGGTCAATAAAAAGTTCGTTAAATTCCGAATAGCCGACAAATTCCCGTCTGCTTTTGACCACCCCAAAAGGGCGGTTGGGTTTTGTAGTCCCACTCGATCCGCCTGCATGATAAGATTGAAGTAGCGCCCTCTCACATGGGGGTATGCCATTCATAACGATAACCCCTGCGGCTAAAGCCGCTGAGTAACCAATATGACTGTTTTTAACTCGCGATCAGCAATTATTTGCGTGATTTTCAGTTCATTCAGAGAACTTGGCTACGGAAAATAGGGTCGAACTTTTTGCTAACGAATCACCAGACCCCCGAAGCCCGGCTTCGGGGGTTTTTTGTTATCATTTGCTCCCACAGAACGCAGAATAAAGAGCCTCCCTCCAGTTTCCTAAGCTCGGGGTGGCTGAAACCAGAAAAGCCACGACATGAATCGAACTATCGCAATTTACGACACGACCCTGCGGGACGGCACGCAAGGCGAAGGCATCAGTTTTTCGCTCCAAGACAAGCTGAACATCTGCGAGCGGCTGGCTGAAGTCGGAATCGATTACATCGAGGGCGGCTATCCACTTTCAAACGAGAAAGACGTAGCGTTTTTCGAGCGGGTTCGGGGCATGCAACTTGGCAACAGTCGAGTGTGCGCGTTTGGGATGACCCGCCGCCGCGGTATGAAGCCAGCCGATGACCCCGGCATGCAGGCGATGCTCCGCGCCCAAACGCCAGCGTGCACGATCGTTGGCAAGAGTTGGGACTACCATGTCACCGACGTCCTGGGCGTCTCCCTCGAAGAAAATCTCTCGATGATCGGCGATAGCGTCGAGTATCTCGGTCGGCAATGCGAGATGATTTACGATGCCGAGCACTTTTTTGACGGCTACAAGGCTAACCCTGCCTATGCTTTGAAGACCATTCAAGCCGCCGCTGCTGCGGGTGCAAAGTGGTTGGTTCTGTGCGACACCAACGGCGGCACTTTGCCTGACGAAGTTCAAAAAATCGTCGCGGCCGCGCTGCAGGCCACGCAGTCCTACAAGGTTCAACTGGCCATTCATTGCCACAATGATGGAGATCTCGCCACGGCAAATTCGCTGGCGGCCATCGATGCTGGCTGCAACCAAGTTCAAGGGACGATCAACGGGATCGGTGAACGTTGCGGCAACGCCGACTTGATCGCTGTCATGGCAAACCTCGCTTTAAAGAAGAAGGGCTTTGAGGTTCTTGGCGGGCGGGACTTGGTGCATTTGACCGAGCTATCGCGCTACGTTTACGAGACGGCCAACCTGCAACTGCGCAACAATCAGCCGTTCGTTGGCCAAAGCGCTTTTGCCCACAAAGGCGGTATGCATGTCCACGCGGTTGCCAAAGCGGCTCACACGTATGAACATCTCGACCCGGCTCTCGTCGGCAACGAACGTCGAATCTTGGTAAGCGAGTTGTCGGGGCGTTCGAATATCATCGCTCTCACGACTAAGCACAACATCCAATCCGACCGCACGCTGATGGATAAGATCCTGGCGGAAGTCGTTCGGCAAGAGAATCGCGGCTACCAATACGAAACCGCCGAAGCCTCTTTCGATATCTTGGTCGCTAAATGTGCAGGTACGCTCAAAAAGTACTTCGATACGATCAAGTACCGCGTTGTAGCGGGCAATCGTGATCTTGATCGCAACTCACCCTTCGCCGAAGCGATCATTAAACTTCGAATCGGCGACCAGGAGATCTTCGAGGCGGCCGAAGGTGACGGCCCCGTGAATGCGCTCGATTCGGCGCTGCGAAAGTGCCTCTGCGGCGTCTATCCGGCATTGGAACAAATGCACTTGGTCGACTACAAAGTGCGTGTGGTGAACTGCGAAGCGGGCACGGCCGCCAGAATTCGTGTGAACATTGAAAGCTCCGATCACCACGAAGTATGGGGCACGATCGGTGTCAGTGAGAACTTGATCGAAGCCAGCTGGCTCGCGCTGGTCGATGCCGTCGAATACAAATTGCTTTTGGATGAAGGAAAACTGCCCAGCGGAAATGGGACCAAATCATGAACGACTCAGCACCTGAAATTTCGAATCGCTTTGACTTTCAAACCGTTTGCAAGGAAATCTATGCCGGCTGGGAACAGGATGGATGCTTCAACGCGGAAGTCAACCAAGATCGCAAACCGTTCACGATCGTCATCCCACCGCCGAACGTTACCGGCGCGTTGCACCTCGGTCACGCGCTCAACAATACTCTGCAAGACATCCGCATTCGCTGGCATCGCATGCGGGGCTTTGAAACCCTGTGGATGCCGGGCACCGACCACGCCGGCATCGCCACCCAAGCTGTCGTTGAACGCCGCCTGAAGGAGCTCGAAAACAAAACTCGCCACGACCTCGGCCGTGAGAAACTGGTCGAACGCATCTGGCAATGGAAAGAAGAATCCGAAACGCGAATTCTCAATCAGCTGCGCAGTATGGGATGCTCATGCGATTGGCGGCGGACACGATTCACCCTCGACGACATGTGTGCCCGCGCCGTTCGCACAACTTTCTTCGATCTTTTTTCCAAAGGTCTCATCTACCGTGGCAAGCGGCTGGTTAACTGGGATACGTTCCTTCAAACAGCGGTCAGTGATGACGAAGTTTTTCATGAATTGACCAAGGGGCATTTCTATAACTTCCGCTATCCAATTATTAATCCGCGCCCCGGTGAACCGACTCACGTTACGATTGCCACGACACGCCCTGAAACCATGCTCGGTGATACTGCGGTTGCGGTTCATCCCGATCCTGAATCTGCGTTGGCTGTCGCTGAATCGCAACTCCGCGAACGCATCGCCGCCGCGCCTGCAAAGGACCGCGAAACTCTCGAAAAGCAGCTCGAAGTTCTGACCGCTCGACGCACGACACATTTGCCGCTGCTGAAACAGTTGGCGGAGATGGCCAAGAAAGGCACGAAGCTCAAGCTGCCTTTGATCGGCCGCGAAATTCCGCTGGTCGCGGATACTTGGGCCAAGCCTGAACTCGGAACTGGTTGCGTTAAGATCACCCCGGCTCACGATCCCAACGACTACGAAGTTGCCTTGCGCTGCGACTTGCCGATGATCAATATTCTGAACACCGACGGCACCATGAACGCCGAAGCAGGCAAGTACAAAGGCTTGACCATTCGCAAGGCTCGCGAGGCCGTCGTTGCCGACTTGGAAGAGCTCGGTCTGATGGGCGACATCGAAGACCGCGATATCGAACTGGCTCACAGCGATCGCAGCAAGACGCCCATCGAGCCCTTCTTGGCCGATCAATGGTTCGTCAAGATGGAACAGTTGGCTCAGAGCGCCATGGATGCCGTTACCACGGGCCAAGTCAAGATTCTCCCAGAGCGATATGCCAAGAGCTATCTCGATTGGCTGAGCGAAAAACGGGACTGGCCGGTTGGTCGTCAACTGTGGTGGGGTCATCAGATTCCGATCTGGACCAAGCATTTTGAAACAGCGTCAGCAGCGCAAGTAGAATTGAATCGCTTGCAAGCTTTACCTGAATCGAAGTCCTCGCAACTTTCCGCCTCGATTGAAGCAGAGTTGACTGTGCATGCCTGCGTTCGCGACGAAGCCGACGCGATGGCTCAGCAGCTTGAGTCCGCAGGCTACGTCCGTCAACAAGATGTTCTCGACACCTGGTTCAGCTCGGCGCTGTGGCCGCATTCGACCCTCGGCTGGCCAGACAAAACTCCCGAACTCGATTACTTCTACCCCACTAGCACACTGATCACCAGCCGCGACATCATCACTCTGTGGGTTGCGCGTATGGTACTCATGGGCTTGAACAACGTTGGCAAGGTTCCGTTCAACGAAGTCTACATCCACCCCAAGATTCTCGACGGCTACGGCGAAACGATGTCGAAGAGCAAAGGGAATGGTGTTGATCCGATCGACGTCATCGATAAGTTTGGTCCGGACGCATTGCGCTTTGGCTTGACTTGGCTGGCGACTGAAACGCAAGACGTTCGCATGCCCGTTCAGTTTGAGTGCCCGCACTGCGAAGCTCAAATCAATCAGACCAAACAGAATCGCGAACTGCACACCATCGAGTGCTCGAAGTGCAAGAAGAAATTCTCGACGCAGTGGGCCAAGTCGGCTGAAGACAAAGCTCTGCCAAAGGGCGCTGTCATTAGCGAACGCTTCGAAGTCGCTCGGAACTTCTGCAACAAACTGTGGAATGCTTCGCGCTTCGTCATGATGAATCTTACTGGGTACAAACCAGTCAAGCTCGACGTCGGCAAACTGCCACTTGAGGATCGTTGGATTCTCTCGCGACTGGCCACCACCACCAAGACCGTCACCGAAGCCATTCACGAATATCGCCACGCCGATGCGGTTCGAATGATTTACGATTTCGCTTGGGACGAGTTCTGCAGTTACTACGTCGAGATGGCCAAGCCGCGTTTGCAAGACGCTGCCTCACGACCTGCGACTCAGCAAGTTCTGATTCATACGCTTGACCAGTTGCTGCGACTATTGCATCCGATGACGCCGTTTATCACCGAAGCGATATGGCAAGAGCTTGCTCGTTTTGGCGATGTCCGCACGCTTGCTGGCACCTCGGAATCGCAAAAGTGGTTGATTCGTTCGGCTTGGCCGGAAGGCAATCCAGCGCATATCGACCAAGTTATCGAACAGCAATTCTCGCGATTCGTTACGGCCCTCGGAGCGCTGCGTGAAA
This sequence comes from Pirellulaceae bacterium, assembly GCA_033761895.1. Classification (GTDB taxonomy): domain Bacteria; phylum Planctomycetota; class Planctomycetia; order Pirellulales; family Pirellulaceae; genus Aureliella. The sequence goes on from JANRMD010000326.1 coordinate 9,321, forward strand.
TTCGCTCGCGGCAGAATCTTCCACCGAAGGAAGAGATCACCTTCACCATCAGTTGCGATGCCGCGACTCAAAAGCTGCTTGAACCGATGTCCCCATTTTTCAAAGCTCTTGCAGGCGCTACGTGCACTGGGCTAGGTGAAAAACTCACACCGCCTGAGATGTCAGCTCAGGTCAGTGTCGATGGCATGGAAGTCAGTGTCGACCTTGGCAAATTCATTGACATCCCAGCTGAGATTGCCCGTAATGAGAAACTGGAAGCGAACATCCTCAAGCAGATCGCTGGCAAGGAGTCCAAACTCTCGAATGCCACCTTCGTCGACCGCGCCCCAGCAGATGTTGTCGCCAAAGAACGTGAGAGCCTAGAAGAGCTCCGCCAGCAATTGGCCAGTGTCAGGCAAGCACTGGAACGTCTGAGGGCAGAACTTGCCCGATTGAAGCAACAGGGCAGCTAGCGGGACCGCTCGATGTATATCGGGTATTCTCGTAGCGGAATGCGTCAAGCATTTCGAGGACCAGCCGGCCGGGATGTTGCGACTCGACGAAGCGTAGGCTGCTAACAACCTCAGCCCTCGTCGCCATTCGTCACCGCGTCACAACTTAGTGAGAAACCGAACGATCCGCAGAGTAAATCAGTAAATCTGCGGGATTAACCGACGGGCGTTAGCCCCGGTTTTTGCTCTGGTAGCCGCCGCTAACCCTTCAAGCATTCGAAAGTATTGCGGCAGCCCTCGAAAGCCTTGACGGCTTCCGCTACCCAATGATCGACAAGCCCTCAAGCATTTCGGAGAGAGTTGCCACCGAAAGCCTTGACGGCTTCCGCTACCCGATAATCAACAGCAAAATCTATAGAAACGCAAAACCTATACAAGCACAGAGACACGGAGGACACAGAGAAAAAACGCGATCGCCCTTTGGCTGGCATGATATACTGAACTTGGTGCGTCGCATTTTGTTGGAGATGCCAACCATGTTCAAAGAACTTGAACTCGCCTCCATAATGGCTCGCCTGGGACGATGTTGGAATCGTCGCAGCGAGAAATCGACCTCGACCTAAAACTCGGCAGCGTTACCTCATTCATTGCTCCGTATCAACTCGCAGCGATCTTTAGCAATCAACTGAACGATTCTGTCGCACTTGGGAATGCTCCAGACCGTACTTCGGAGTTGAATTGTTTGACTGCGGTTTGTATTTGCTCGGCTAAATTGGCCATGGGGCGTACAAACTTCGGAACGCGGCCGACGGTTAGACCGAGCAGATCGTTGGTGACTAAGACTTGACCGTCGCAGTGCGGACCTGCGCCGATGCCGATCGTGGGTACGCCGACCATCTCAGTGATCTGCTTAGCCAAGTCTTGCGGAACACATTCCATCAAGATGCAAAACGCTCCAGCCTGCTGTGCTGCCATCGCGTCGCGTTGCAGTTTGTCGCCGTCGCGCTGGACCTTGTAACCGCCGAGCGCATGGACGCTCTGCGGACGCAAGCCAACATGGGCAATCACCGGAATTCCAGCGTTCACTAAGGCTTCGATTGTATCGGCTTGCTCGGCACCGCCTTCGAGTTTCACTGCGGCGCAACCGGTCTGCTTCATCACGCGTGCGGCCACGATCAGCGTCTTGTTAACTCCCAATTGTCCGTGCGGAAACGGGAGATCGACCACCACCATGGCTCGCTTGGCGGCTCGGGCGACCATTGTCCCGTGGTAGATCATTTCGCCCAGCGATACAGGAATGGTTGTCGAGTGCCCCTGGACCACCATTCCCAAGCTATCGCCGACCAGCAAAACATCGACTCCGGCCTGTTCCAGCAAAGTCGCCATGGTGAAATCGTAAGCCGTCAACATACTGATCCGCTCACCAGACTCCTTCATCTGTTTGAGAGTACTGATCGTTACGGGACGCTGGGAAGAAGACATAAATTGAAATCCTTGAGGGGACGCTAAACTAGCGGCATGTTATTTGGCAGTTCCGAATCCGCAGCCGGTTCTGTCAGAATCCGGTGACCGTCTGCGCACAATTGCGTAAACTGAGTTAACTTGCTGTTCGGACGCGGAAGAACTTTGGGTATAATTGTGAACTCTACTCGCTCGTAGTGGTAGGGACATCCATCGTCAACTCGAATGAATTGGTAAACCATATGACACGATCGGCACAATTTTCGTTCGGCTTCGCAGTCTTGGCGACGATCCTTCAATCTACGGTTGCCGATGCGCAGGACGCTGGAAAAGCGGTGGGTGGGCTGCAGATCGCTCAGGTTAGCGGTACGATGCAAGCGATGGCTTTGGACAAGATAAAGATCGTTGCCGAAGACAAAAAGGAGTATTTTGCGGTCGTTTCCCCTCAAACTTCTTTGAGCTACAAGGGAACGGCAGAGCCCGATTTTCTAATGCCCGGTATGCTGGTCCGGTTTTCGGCTGAGCTGAATCAAGCGGGGCAGGTTCAAGCGCCTGTCGCTGAGCTGGAGGTCTTTACGATCAGCCAGCACCGTCGCATGTCTCAAGAGCAGATGCGAGATCAAACGGCCGGTGTCTACCAAGTTGGCGGTGAAGTTGGCAACGCCAAGAAACCTGGCGACAAACCGAAAGAAAAATCATCCAAGCCCAACGCAGCTACTTCCAAAGGTGGCGCTCAAGCCTATCGCGTTGTGGGCCAGATCGCTGGTATGAAAGCCGGAAAGATGCTCGTTCAGGCGGGCGGAGCTCAGGTACAACTGGAGCTCGACCCAAAAGCGGTCATCAAGGTGACGTCACACGACACCACGTTCTGTCAGATGGGTGACCAAGTAAAGGTGTCAGGTTTGCGTAACGCAGGACAGGAACAGTTTATTCAATCCGAATCGCTCGAAATTACTGGTTCCAAGCCGCTGGGACCGGCCGAAGGGAAAACGGCCAAGAACGCCAAAAACGCAAAGGGTGCAAAAGGGAAAACTGCCAAAGCGGGGGCTGATAAGGACAAGGATGATGCTCCTGATGGCAACAAAACAGAGGCCAATTCCGAGGCTAAGAAAACAACGGCTAAGAAGTAAGACGCATGGATGTCGCAGGAGATGTTGCAGGAGCGCAAGTGGCCAACTCGACCCTATCTCCTTGGCTCCGACTTGCCTGGCAATCGACCAATTCAATGTTGTGCCCACCTGAATGTGTATGGTGCGAATGCCCGACGAATCCTGGCGAACATTTTTGTGAAGACTGCCTGGCACTGTTTGTTAGTGATTATTACCGCTGCAAACGATGCGCATCGCCGTTGCCGCCAGTTGTACCCAACCACTCGTGTGCGCGGTGCGATGCCGCCAAATGGCGTTTCAAAGCCGTGGTAACACTTGGCCCTTATCGCGGTCGCTTGCGAGAAGCCGTCATTTTGATGAAGAAGAAACCCTTCGAACTTCTGCGCCGTGCCGTCGGGGAACTAATCGCGCAGCAACTCCAAACGCAGTTCGCTAACACGCAACCGCTGTTGTTGGCAGTTCCCAATCACTGGACCCGAACTTTCTTTCGGTCCGTCTGCCAAGCTTCCTCGTTAGCTCAGGCCGTATCCGTGAGCACCGGCTGGCCATTTCTGCGCGGAGTGGTTAGGCGCTCTCGCAAGACAGCTAAACAAGGCATGCTCAGTTGGACTGAACGAACTCACAATGTTCGCGGCGCATTTAAGCTTAAACCAACTCCACGCATTGCTGGCCAGCATATTATCGTCGTTGACGATGTGCTTACCAGTGGAGCGACTGCTGACGAAATTGCTAAGTTACTTTTAGCTGGTGGAGCGGCTAGTATAAGTGTGGCTGTCGCAGCCCGTGGAACTGGAGCAAGGGAAGTTGTTGTCAAAAGCGCAGCTGCCCTATCAACGACTTATGATCCTCCAGCGTAGACAATGCTGCAGCAAGTTAAGCATTTTCCATAAGTCTCAAGACTCAATTTGGCAATTATCGTCTTGTCTCCAAGAATCTGTGTCGACTTAAACATAGATAAAGGCATCAGTCATTGTCCTGATTACTTCGCTACCTCGCGAAGCGAACACTCCACTTCAGCTATGCGGCCACAATCATGTCACATCGATCCTCTGTGTTTTTATGGGCCTTGGTACTTGCTTGCCAGGGTTGTTTTCGCTGTCACGGGCAAACCGAAGTCGATAAACCGCTCGGACAATTGATCATGATTGGTGGTGGGCTTGGTGTTAGCAACAAGCCGGTTTTTCATCGACTCATAGAAGCGGCGGGTGGCCAGGAGAAGGCCCGCTTTGTCTTGTTGCCTACAGCAAGCCTGTCACTCGACTCCGCCCGTCATTTTCAAAGAGAGCTTGCGGTGTTTGGAATCCGTGAAGAACAAGTTGAAATACTGGATGTCTTGCACTTCAACGCATCGCAGTCAACCAAGGATCCGGCTCACGTTGAAAAAATTGATCGTGCAACTGCTGTGTACATGACCGGGGGAGACCAAGTTCGACTAGTGCGGTCACTTACGAACTCCGATGGAAGCGATACGCCCTTACTCTCGGCCATGCGACGGCTTTATCGTCGTGGTGGAGTGATAGCGGGCACAAGCGCGGGTGCGTCGGCGCAATCCTCACAGATGTTAGCTGCTTCTGGTTTGCCAAGCATGCTAGTTGACGAAGGGCTCGATGCACTCGATTATGGCCTGACGACCGAATCGGGCGCGCGAGGCATTCTGGTTACTCAAGGACTTGGGTTTCTGGAGGAAGGTATCATCGACCAGCATTTTCTGCAGTATCGCGGTCGCCTTGGAAGGCTCAGTAGAGTAACTCTCGAATGCAAGATTCCTTTTGGTATCGGAATCGATCGGGATTCGGCAATTAGAGTGGATCAAAGCGGAAAGATTGCAGTCATCGGAGGTACAGCAATCGTTGTACGCAATGTAAAGGCGAGCTTTCGCTCTAGTCCGATGGGTTTCTCGATGGAAAACATGTCTGTGTCGTTGCTCAGTGCGGGAGATACTTTCGACCCACAGGACTCATCATTTACCATCGATTCGTCCAAGCATCCCATCGTTGAGAAAGATGTTGCGTTTAACGGGGGCTTTCTTATTACTGACATTGGTGCGGGCTCTGCGATTTCATCCGCTTTAATCGGTGGACTTGCAGAAAATACACAATCGCGTCAGGACGGAATCGTACTCCAGTTTCACGATGCGACATCGCACGGCTACCGTTACCAATTCCAAAAAGTCTCAGATACAACTACTTTTCATGCAGATTCACTCGACGGTTCGCTTTACAGTGTGCTCAACGTTCAACTCTCGATTACGCCGATTGCCAACGGGCTCTTTCCATCGTCAACACAGACGCCCATCGACATTCAAGATTTGCCGCTTGCCACGAAGAACTCAATCAAGGCAGTTGCTTTCCGCGGGATACTACCCACCAATTCCCGACTCGAATTTCGACCAAGCGATTTCGTAACACGTCGCGAGTTTGCGGTAGCATGTGTTCGTAGCGTACACCTTAATGCTCCGCCAGCGAGTCTAGGTACGGTCGCAGACCTTGGGCATGGAGAAGTCATAGAGTTGCAGCAAGCAATCGCAGCGGGCTTCCTGAAGTTGGATAGCCAAAGTAACGTTTACCCAGATCTTCCGATTTCAAAATGCGACCTAAAGTCTGGACTTGCGAGACTCGCAGAACTCAGCCTGCGACCGACGCCGAATGCGTACCTGATAGCTCTGGAGCAGTCACAGGCAACTGAGCAGCCCGGCATTTCACGCGATCGCTTGGCCGTTCTTCTAACGCAGCTACTATTCCCGCAATGGCACGAGCCATGATAGGTCTCCGAGGAGGCCGTTTTCGCGGGCAATCTCAAGCGAACTGAAGTATGGCTGTCCCAGCCCCTAGGACAAGTACTCGGGAAGTAGTTATAAAAGCGTTCAGAGACTGCCACAACTCAGGAAGATTGTTAACCTGACTGCTTGGCATAATGTCTGGTGGCGATGTCGCGAACTTCAGATCCCGCCTTGCACTAAGGAGTAGCGCCGGAGGCACGTCAAACTAGTGCTCTGTCCACATTAGATTTTGGGTTGTTGAGCAATTTCGATTCCCTCGATTCAATGAGGTAGCGGAAGCCGTCAAGGCTTTCGGGGGACACCGGGGTACTCTCGATATGCTTGAGGGCGGATGAATGACTGCTGCACGGTTGGTGAGCCGACGGCTCTAACGGCCGTTGATTTAGTGAGCCGACGGCGCTAGCCTTGCCATTGT
>JANRMD010000327.1:0-29949 GCA_033761895.1 Pirellulaceae bacterium
TTCGCCACGCCCTTCGCAGAGCCTCAGAGCGTGCCACCCGAGCGGCTTTATTGTCGCACGATTGTCCCAATCGTAGCTGCTACAATTGGGACAATTGTGCGACACTCACCGAGTAAACTCGGTGGCGATCGTCAAGAAGTATCTACAAAGTTTGTTTATTCACGTTGGCGGATTCAAAGAAAAGCGAGGCCCCAATGGTTCGACTTAGTGTGTTTGGATTGTGTTGTTTCGCCGGATTCTGGGCGTCTTGCACGAGCCCTTTGTTGGCTCAGCAAGCGGCGGATGGAAAGAAGGTATCTGAAGTGACAGCTGACGAAGACCCATTTCTGTGGTTGGAAGATGTGACGGGCGAAAAGGCACTGGCTTGGGTGCGCGAACGCAATGCGAAGACTCAGACTAAGTCTGAAGCGGATCCGAACTTTACACAGCTCCGCGACGATCTGCTGACGATACTCGATTCTGATGCCCGTATTCCTATGGTCAGCAAGTCGGGTGATTATTACTACAACTTCTGGCGCGACAAAAAGAATGAGCGTGGCTTATGGCGGCGCACGACCTTGGATGAATACCGCAAGGCCGAACCGAAATGGGAAATCATTCTCGACTTGGATAAGTTGGCCAAGGACGAGAATGAGAATTGGGTTTGGTCGGGGGCTTCGTTACTGCGCCCTAAGTACGATCTCGCGTTGATTAATCTTTCGCGTGGCGGTGCCGATGCAACGGTGACTCGCGAGTTCGACATCGAGAAGCGAGAATTCGTCAAGGGCGGATTCGAACGACCGGAAGCCAAAGGAGGTTTGGATTGGGTCGATCGCGATTCGGTGTTTGTGTTCACCGATTTCGGTCCCGGTTCGCAAACGAAGTCGGGTTATCCAAGAATTGCCAAGTTGTGGAAACGCGGCACGCCGATGAGCGACGCTAAAGTTGTTTACGAAGGTGTTCCCGACGATATGTACATTCGCGCTGTCCGCGACGATTCGCCGGGCTTCGAGCGGAGTTTTGTAAGCCGCACCTTGGCGTTTTACAATGACGAAATGTATGAAATCAAAGACGGCGGCGAGCTATCCAAGCTGGATGCGCCGAACAGTGCGAACAAATCGGTGTTTCATGACTATCTGTTGATTGACCTCCGCGAGCCATGGGACGTGGGCGGTAAGACTTATGCGGCGGGTTCGTTGCTGATCGCCAATTACAAAGACTACATGGCTGGTAAGCGTAACTTGGATGTGGCCTTTGAGCCGACCGCAAATTCCAGCTTGGCTTCGTACGCACCAACCAAAGATCATGTGATTTTGAATGTGCTCGAAGACGTCAAGAATCGTGTCTACGTGTTGACTCAATCGAAGGGCGTTTGGGAAAAACGGCCGCTTGAAGGCGCACCACAGTTCGGCAATGTCAGTGTATCGCCGATCGATGCTGACGAGTCGAATGAGTACTTCATGACGTCAACCGACTTTGTGACGCCTACGACTTTGTATTATGGATCGATTGGAAAGCAGCCCGAGCAACTTAAGCAATTGCCAGCGTTTTATGACGCCAAGGGGCTCAAGATCAGTCAGCATTTTGCGACCAGTAAAGATGGTACCAAAGTGCCTTACTTCATGGTTGCCAAAGAAGACGTGAAGCTGGATGGTTCGAATCCCACGTTGTTGTATGGATATGGTGGTTTCGAGATCTCGATGATGCCAACTTACAATGCATCCGTGGGGCGAGCTTGGACAAGCCAGGGTGGCGTGTACGTAATGGCCAACATTCGTGGCGGTGGTGAGTACGGTCCGCGCTGGCATCAGGCTGCCCTGAAGAAGAATCGTTTGCGAGCCTACGAGGACTTTGCCGCGATTGCTGAAGATCTGGTGGCTCGTAAGGTTACTTCAAAGGCCAGGTTGGGCATTCAAGGCGGTTCGAACGGCGGATTGTTGGTTGGCAATATGGTCGCGTTGTATCCCGATCTGTTTTCAGCAGCCGTCTGCCAAGTGCCGCTGTTGGACATGAAGCGTTATCACAAACTGTTGGCGGGAGCGTCGTGGATGGCTGAGTATGGTGATCCAGATTCGCCCGGTGAGTGGGAGTTCATCAAGACCTATTCGCCCTACCAAAACATCTCGAAGTCGACCAAGTATCCGGCTGTCCTGTTCATGACATCGACTCGCGATGACCGTGTCCATCCCGGACATGCTCGCAAGATGATGGCCTTGATGGAGCAGCAAGGCCATGACGTTTCTTACTACGAGAACATCGAAGGTGGGCATGGTGGTTCTGCGAATAATCGTCAAGCGGCCTTCATGCAAGCGACGGCGTATTCGTACTTGCGCGACCGATTGTTTCCGAAGTAGCGAGCTGAATTAAGTAGCGAACAGAAGTATTGCGGATTTGAACGAAAGAAACGGACGGGACAATGGTCCCGTCCCACGAATTCAAAGTGGGAGAGTTAGCATGTTGGGTTGCAGGATGAGAGTTGGCGGTTTGTTGTTTTTGGCGACGGTTTTCGCTGCGCCGCAGTTGAATGCACTCAAGGCTCAGGCTGTGGCGGAGGCTACCTCGCTCAAGGCAACTGCCCTAGCGCTAGCACCACAAGATGCGGCTTTCTTCGCGACGAACTTGAATCTCCGCAAGGCTTGGGAAGGCTTTCTAAGTGGCAACTTTGTGACTCGTCTACGCGAGTTGCCTTATGTGCAGCGTTTGGAAGGCGAATTGCTTGCTAAATGGGAAAACCCTGAGGGTCAAATCAAGACTCTCAAGGACAGTTTGAAGAATCCCAACGTCAAGAATCTGCTCGATTTGGTTGTGGATATGAACTCGCAGGAGATTTTTTACTACGGTGCGAGTGATTGGAACGATGCCATCGATGGACTTATGGGGCTGTACGAGGACATCAACGCTCGATCGGATGATCCGATTGCGATGCAAGAGTTTTTGGCTGAGCTAGATGCCGACTACTTGAGTGGCGTGAAGATACCCACGACGGTTGTTGGATTTCGCTTGAAGAATGAAGAAAATGCGCGAACGTTACTCGACGCATTGCAAGGCGCCTTGCAGTTGGGCTTGCAGCAGGTCCCAGAGCTCGCGCCGTTGGCCAAGCAGATTACTCGTAAAGATTTCAAGGATGGGCAGGCGCTAAGCATCACCTTGAGCACCGCTTTGATCCCGATGGAAAAGCTGGATCCTGGCGTGAAAGATCTGCTTGGAAGCTTGATCGAAGGCTTAGAAGGTCGCAAGTTAGTGTTGTCTTTCGGCATGCGAGCCAAAACGCTGTTGATGTCGATCAGTGAAGATGTGTCGCCGATCCTGACCTTTGGAACCGGCGAAACTTTAGTAAATCACGAGCGCCTAAAGGTACTTTTGGACAATATGCCCGGCGACTTGCGCAGTATCAGCTACACCTCGAAAGCCTGGCGTGAGAGTCAGTGGGATGCAAGCTATGGTTCCTATTTTCAGAACATAGCGGATCAATTTGCGTCCGCGGTGTCCTCTGAGGAAAGCGAAGCGGTTGATATCGAGGAATGGCAACAAGAGATTATGGATGACGCCGCAGAGCTGGATGCAAGAATCGGTGATTTGGAAGTCGAATTCGATGCGGCAGTGAGTTGGAGTTTCGCGAGCGATGTGGGTATGGAGGGGATGACTTACGATTGGACGGAGAATGTACTGCTCGAGAATGCCAAGCCGATGTCAATCATCAAGCACGCAGGCACAAAGCCATTGTTCATGGTGGCTGCCAAAGAGCAAGCGCAGCCGTTGGTGGGCGAATTGATGACGGAGTTGATGGAGCGGGCACCGCAACATATCCGCCGGTTCATCACCTTGGCTGAAGAGGATGAAGAAGAGCGTGAGCAAGCATTGAAGGTGCTTGAGGGTGCTTGGCCATTGGTGAAGGAAGCCTACTCGGTGGCTGTCAGCGAGATCTTGCCCGCGCTTGACGAGCGTGAAGGCCTCTTTTCCGTTGCCGCTCAATGGACTACGCCAGAACTGATGGTGGATTTACCACCACCTAGCAAGCCCTTGCCGCTGCCTGAAGTTGCCATAGCCGTGAGCCTCCGCAACCGCGATCAGTTTTTGGCAGGATGCAAAGAGCTCTATGAGGTTTTTGATAAAGTAGTTGACTTGGTACGTGAGCTTCAACCCGAATCGTTGCCAGATGGATATACGGTTCCCCGTCCAGAGCAAGAAGAGTTGGCTGGTTCGACACGGTTCTACTATCAAGAGTTTTCGCAGGGGGCGTTTGAAGGCTTTGAGCCGCAAGTGATTGTCAGCAACGACACGGTGGTGGTCGGCTACAGCGCGCGTCAGGCTTTGGATTTGATCCAAGAGAAACCTCTGGCGACTCGACCTGCTTGGCTATCCCCTGAGATGCCAGTGGCTAGTGTCAGCCTGTTTGATATGGCGGGCATGGTGGACGCCGTGTCGCCCTGGATGGAATTTGGATTCCAGCTGGTGCTCGGTGATTTGGACACACCGGTATCGATGGAAGATGGACCGATACCCACCGGCGGCGACATTATTCAGATTTGGGAATGTCTGAGTTCGTTGGGTAAGGTTGCCGCAACTACGGTCATTGACGATGAAGGCGTCACGGTATCGCGTTGGGTCTGGGTGGGTCAGTAGTATCGGGATTGTAAGTGCTAACTGGTTCAGACGCAGTTGGTTGTGCAGCTGTGCCTGTGGAATTTTACCTGTGGAATTTCCAGTCCGCTGGTCTGGTTTTTTGGGAGCGCGGACTTCCTCGTCCGCTGAACCCGCCGCTTATGCAAACCTAACCCGTATTGGTCAACCCGGTGGCGATTGGCGAGAAGTGTCAATAACTCACGTCAAACCGGGGCGGTTGAGTGAGTTTTGGTTCGGTGTGCCACTGGCTTGGCAGTGCAAACGAAGGAGTTATCGTTCACAACAGAAAGTCTCCCCAGCACAACGAGTGTAACATAAGAGCCGCCGAAGTTGGACGGTATCACTTACGTTCGAGTTGGGTGATGAGTCAGTGGCTGCAGCGGTGATGAGTCAGTAGTTGCAGCGCATTGGATCGCGTTTGCTTATTCCAGCCTTATTGCTTCGACAGCTTTGCGCAAAAACAAGTGCATTGGGTCGACAGCCGTTGTTGAGAATCGACACCTTCGTTTGCACTGGCAGGCCAGTGGCACACGAAAACCAGAATACGAAACCCCAAAGTTAAATTGTTACGAAGCACAAGTGATTTCGTTTGACATTTCGAAAACTTTGTTTTTCAATAGCCAAAAGGATGGTTTGCCGAATAGCGAACCTCATCCACGGCTTACAGAAGATCAGCCTTACAGAAGATCAGGCTTACTGAATATCCCAGATGCCCAGTTCTTTGGATTCGACCCAGTTGCTGATGGTTTGTATGAACACGGCGAAGTGGCTGGTGGTGCGGTGTTTTTCGAAGAAGGCTGCGCGATCGTCGTAGGTCTCGTAGAGCAGCACGGTGTTGGGTTGTTCTGGGTTCGTGCTGACATCAAATTGATGGCACCAGGGCTCAAGTTCTTTTGAGTTCTTGGCTTGTTGCTTGACGGCGACTAGAAACTGTTCGAAAAACTCGGGTTTGATTCGGAAGGTAACGCACACGGCGCAGGTGGCTTGAGTCATTGTAGGTTCGATGTCCTGGCGTTGGTGATTTCGTTAAAGGCTGGGGCGTGGCAATTGAGCTGGGGCGTCGAAGGTTCGAACTCCCTTAGTGTTCAGTTTGCGTCGAAAGACTTTTTCGCGGCAGGTGAGGTACAAGCGATCGAGGGTTGCACCGCCGAAGGCCAGTCCAGTGGCAGAACTGCTACCGGGTGGTCCGTTCAGGATCACGTTGACGCGGCCGAGTTGGTCCATGACCTGGATGCCAAGTTTGCTGGTGACGTAGACTCGGCCTTGGTCATCCGTCGTCATGCCACTCAGGCCTGTAGATAGCTCGCCGTCGGGCAAGTGCAGGTAGCCGAAACGCTGCCGAGCGTCGAGGGCGCGGTTATCGGCGATTCGGAACTGCCAAGTAAATACGCTTTGATCCCCTCCGACATTCAGAAAGGCATGGTCTGGCGTTGGGACGATGCCTGAAACGGCGATGGGCAACTGATCAACTTGGCGTTTTTGGCCTTTGTAGTCACTCCAAAACAAAGCGGACGCGGATGGATCCGAGTAGTACAATCCATCGGGTAGGGTCGCGATGGACTGGCACGCGGCATCGGCGATAAACACCGTGGACTTGGCGGTATCGTCAAAGCGCAGAATTTGTCGACCTTCATTGCAGGCGTAGAGGTTGCCGTCGGGGCCAAAAGCCATAGAGCTAATACGACCGGTTTGTTCAGCGAAAACGCGGGTCTTGCCATCTTCGCCTACTCGATAGATTCGACCTGCACGTGAATCGCAAAAGAAGATTTCGCCGGCGGCATTGCAGGCTGGAGCCTCGGCTTGTTCGTGACCCGAACTTACTTGTTCCCAACCAGCCTCGGCCAAGATAATGTCAACGCGTTTTTCACCAGGAGAGTTCGCGCCAGCCTTGATCTGTTGAGGATGGTCTTTCCAAAGCCAACGGAGCGCATCGGGCATAATTGCCGCGCCATGTTTGCCGTTGTGGCCACCCTCGCCCCACGCGTGATTGACTTCGTAGCCTGCATACTTGAGGGCGGAGAGCATATCTTGGTTGGCGATATACCAGTCGCCAGCATAGATGTTCAAGTCTTTACTGCCGTCCTGCAAAAAGACTCGCAGAGGTTTGGCTTCCGTTTTGCGAATGAGTGTCGGAAAACGATTGGCTCCGCGAAGTCCAACATAGGTGCCGATGGTGCTAAGCACACGGCGAAACGCATCGGGTCGTTCCCAAGCCGCGTTGAAAGCACATATGCCACCGGAACTTGCGCCCGCGAGTGAACGGTCGTTGGCCTCGACACTTAGCGAGTAAGTTTTGCCGACTTCGGGAAGCAAGTCGCTGATCAGGAATCTCGCGTAGCGATCCCCGAGACTGTCGTACTCAAAACTGCGATTAAAGCGAGGTTGAGCCTTCTCGTTGGCCGCATTGGCAACTGGCACAACCCCTGGGTCAACAAAGATGCCGATGATGGGCGGAACTTCCTTGCGATGAATCAAATTGTCGAGGATTTGTGGCAAATGCCATTCCTTCGCCCGATTCAGCCCGTCTTGGACAATCATCGAGCAGGCTGGCTTTTGCGGATCGTACTGTGCCGGAACATAGATCCAGTATTTACGCTCCGTCCCAGGATAAACTTGACTGGCGAGCGTAAATGGGCCCTCGACTTTGCCTTCTGGAACATCGGCTTGCTTCTCGGCTTCGGGCGGAAGCGGATACGACTCTTCCTGAGCCTTCGCAAGGGTTAAAAGCCAGAGCCAACAGGCAAAGGCGCTCAAAAGGATGTAGAAACTAAATTGATTTCGCATGTGTATGCTAAAGAATTCTGAGTGTTGAGTTGGCATTTGAGGGTCGCGCAGCGTCGAGACGCTAGGACATACCGATTTTAGTCAATCCAGGTAAGTTGTGCGATTGGCCAGGGTGTAATTGGACGGGTGTAATTCGACGGGTGCAATTGAGTTGGACGATTCGAGCGGGAGGTTGCAGTGGAGTGCTCCGGTGGGCCGCGGGGTTAACGCGGTTTACCGAATAGAATGGATAAGTTGCTAGGTGGGATGACCGTAAGTAATACTCGGCTACAATCTGAGCGAGTTGAGGCGCAGGCTTTGAGTCAAGTTGAAGAATGCGTAACCTTTTCGAGCTGCCGGCGGCTTGAAGATTCACTTTTGGGGCGATCGAACAGTAACCTAATGAAGCTAGCGGTTCTTATCAGCATTCTGTTTGCGGCTTGGGCCTCTGCATCCATGCAGCAGTCGCCTGACGATGTGCCATCGCCTAACGCAGTTACGTCGTCAGTGGACAGTGATAGCATCAGTGCCCAAACGTCGGACGGAACTACTCCGCCGACGTCCGAAGCCGCAGCCCCAAAACCGGCTGGGCCTTCAACCGCTGAACCTTCAACGCCAGAGCCTTCAACTGGAGGACCTACAGCTACAGAGCCTTCAACAGGACACTCAACCGCAGAACCTCCAATAGCCGAACCTTCAGCTTCAGAACCTTCAGTGCCGGGCACGGCAGAAGTTGGGGAAAGTCTCGGGCAGTCCGCGGCACCTTCGACGGCTCAAGCGAACGAGCCACGCTGGCTGAATGACATTCCGACAAATGCATTGCTCGGCGCAGTGCTGGTGACCTTAGCCATCGCCTCCTTAATTGGTCAGTGGCTGCGCAATCAACCAAGCGAGTCGATCAACCCGGCACTGGTGCGTCGCTTTCGACAGCGTCTAAACTCGTGGTGGCTGATGTGTGCGATTTTGGTATTCGGACTTTTGCTCCGACCGATCGGCACGGTGATTCTATTTGGCTTGGTCTCGTTTTGGGCTCTTCGCGAGTTCATTACGATGGCGCCGACCCGCAGAGGCGATCACCGAGCGCTGTTTTGGGCGCTGATTGTGTTTACTCCATTGCAGTATGTGTTGATTGCGCTCAGTCTTGGTGAATGGCGGTGGGCGAGTGGCAAGCCGATCGATTTCTATGGCTTGTACAGTATTTTGATTCCGGTTTATGCAAGCCTGATGGTGCCCGCACGGATTGCAATCTCGGGCGACCATAAGCGATTCTTGGAACGCTCTGCACAGATTACCGTCGGTCTGCTGATTTGCGTCTATTCGCTCAGCTATGCACCGGCACTACTCGATCTGGAGTTAACTACCAGCAGTGGAGTCCCCTGGAATGGTAGTGTGGCGGGGTTGTTATTCTTCTTTATTCTCGTTTCACAATTGTCCGATATTTTTCAGTGGTCGTGGGGGCAACTAGTCGGCAAAACGTTGATCGCTGCGGATGTCAGCGCAAGTCGAACTTGGGAAGGCTTTGCAGGCGGAACGTTGTGCACTGGTTTGCTTGGTGCCTTGCTTTACTGGGCCACTCCGTTTCAGATCTGGGAGGCGGCTTGTATGTCCATGATTGTGGCTGTGATGGGCATGTGCGGCGGGATGACGATGAGTGCCATCAAACGCGATCGTGGCGTGACCGATTATGGGTCGCTGGTGCTTGGGCATGCGGGTGTGCTGGATCGGATCGATACTCTGTGCTTCGCTGCACCCGTGTTCTATCACCTGATGCGATTTTTCTTCTCGGCTTAGTTCATTCGTGGCGGTCGAATTTGACCGATCCAGCCGCTTAGCCTAAGGTGTAGTCAGTTTTTCCGCGATCAAAACCACTCCCCAACCCAAGTGCCATGGTTCCCACCATTCGAATCCTGCCCCACCTCCCGCCTCACCTACTACTGTGCGTTCTCTACGTGGCGACGTCTTCCCATCCGGCTGTAGGCGAAGAACCGATCCGATTTGGAAGGGATATTCTGCCGATACTCTCGGCGAATTGTTTCGCTTGCCACGGGCCGGACGAGTCGACTCGCAAGGCCAATCTTCGAATCGATATCGAGCAAGCTGCCAAATCGCCGCAGGACGAAGCGACGCCTATTGTGCCTGGCGATCTCGCCAAGAGCAGCGTGTGGCAACGGATTGTGAGCAACGACCCAGACACGGTTATGCCACCCGCAGACTCCCACAAAGAACTCAAGCCGGAGCAGAAGGAATCCATTCGACGCTGGATCCTTGAGGGTGCCGCCTGGGGAAAGCACTGGTCCTTTGAGCTGCCCCAACGCCCCTCCCTCACGCAAGATCACACGGCCAATTCCAGTGAAACGCCCATCGATGTTCTGGTACGCACAAACTTGGCGAAACGCAATTTGACGATGCAGGCACCTGCCAGTCCGCATACGTTGGTTCGCCGCGTCTGGTTGGACCTGGTTGGCTTGCCACCAACTCCTGAGATAGCGGATCGATTTGCGAGCGATCCCAGCGATAAGGCCTATGAGGCTCTCGTCGATGAACTGCTGGCCAGTCCGCAGTTCGGTGAGCATTGGGCGCGAATGTGGATGGACTTGGCCCGCTATGCAGACACCAAAGGTTATGAAAAAGATCTTGGGCGAACGATGTGGCCCTATCGCGATTGGTTGATTCAAGCCATCAACGCCGATATGCCGCTGGACCAAATGACCGTTGAACAAATTGCCGGTGACCTCTTGCCTGCCGACAATCAAGATCACATTATTCCAACCGCGTTTCATCGCAACACGATGAGTAACGATGAGGGGGGGACGGACGACGAGGAGTTTCGAACGATTGCCATCAAGGATCGTATCGACACGACGATGCAAGTTTGGATGGGACTAACGGCGGGTTGCGCAAAATGCCATTCGCATAAATATGATCCCATCTCCCAAAGCGAATACTACCAGCTCTTTGCAATCTTCAATCAGACCGAGGATGCGGATCGCTACGACGACGCGCCCACTCATGAATTGATCGCGCCCGAAACGGCTGCCAAACGCAGTGAATTGGAAGCTCGTGTGGCTGCCCTAACGAAAGAGCGAGAGGCCGTTGACAAGCGTGCTGCAGAGCAGGAGGACTACCGCTGGAACCCGGTGATGTTGCTCGACGCAAACGCAACCAGTGGAGCGAAGCTGACTCAACGAGCGGACCGTTCTCTGTTCGTCGAAGGCAATTCGACAGCCGAAGATGACTACACGCTGCGATTTACGCTCCAGCCAGGTAAGCACACGGTCCTGCGTATAGAAGCACTTACGGAACCGTACAGCGATGGCCAAGTCGGGATTGGTCGCAATCCACGCGATCCCAACTTTGTACTATCCGAATTGGAAGTGGAACTGGTCTCTGGAGATCTGAATACACGACTTCGGCTTGCGCGTCCGCGCGCCGATTTTGAGCAAGGTGGCTGGCCCGTTACGGCGGCGCTCGATGGTGATCTCAAGACTGGCTGGGCCGTCAGTCCAAAGCAGCGCGAGCGGCATGTGGCTCTGTTTGATTTCGAAGCACCGCTGGATGCTAAGGCTGGCGATGTGTTGGTGATCCGACTTAAGCAGCACTACGGTGACACGTTGACGTTGCGTCGCTTTCGACTTGCAACCATCAGCGAACCTACGAACACAGTTGAACTACCGTCACCCAATGCTGAGCAGCAGAAGGTGATTGCGGACATTGCGGATGCCAATAAAAAGCTACAAGACTTCAACGCCTCGGTCCCGAAGATCCCCATCATGCGCGAGCTGAAAAAGGAAAAATATCGGGTCACAAAGATTCATCGACGCGGGAATTTTCTTGATCCTGGCGATGAGGTGGCTGCCGGTGTGCCGGTCGCCTTTAGTTCTCTGGACGCTCAAAGCCGAACTCAAGAATCGCTAACCAACGGACCAGTCGATCGACTTGGGTTGGCGAAATGGTTGATGAGTCGCGATAATCCACTGACCGCGCGCGTTTGGGCAAATCGCATTTGGGCTCGACTGTTCGGACTTGGGCTGGTCGAGACGGAAGAAGACTTTGGGGCGCTAGGATCTAGCCCATCCAATCCTGAACTGCTTGACTGGTTAGCCGTTGAGTATCGCGATAACGGCTGGTCGCTGAAGAAGCTGTTGAAAACGATTCTGTTGAGCCAAGCCTATCGACAATCGAGTCGCGTGCTTGCGCCGCAGCAAGCGAATGCGGACCCGCGAAATGAATGGCTCTCGCGCGGCGCGCGTTATCGACTTTCAGGGGAAGCGGTGCGTGACCAATCTTTAGCCGTGGCTGGCTTGCTGTCAAAGAAGATGGGAGGCCCGCCCGTAATGCCTCCGCAACCTGAAGGGCTGTGGCGATCGACTTACAACGGACAATCCTGGGTTAACGCTGAAGGCGATGATCGCTATCGTCGAGGCATCTACACTTACCTGAAACGCACTACACCTTATCCAGCGTTAACGACATTCGATGGTGGCAGCGGCGAAGTTTGTCAGATTCGACGAATTCGAACCAATACGCCACTGCAAGCCTTAGTGACGTTGAATGATCCGGCCTTTCTCGAGGCGGCTGGAGGACTTGCAAAACGCATCGCGAACCAAGCAGGCGATGTTCATGCCAAAGCCCTGTACGGTATGCGACAAGCCTTGATTCGACCGATTGAAGCGGATGAAGCGCGGCCCTTGGAAAAACTTCAAATCGAAACTCAAGCGTCCCTAAGTGCAACGCCCGAGAAAGCCAAGGCGATCATCAATGTGGCTCGCGGCGTGGTGCCAGAAGGACTTACCGAAGCCGAGTTTGCCAGCTGGATCGTGGTTGCCAATACCATCCTGAACCTCGATGAATTCTTGACTCGCAATTAGTCTTGAACTTGCCGTTGATCAAAATACTTCAAAAGCTTGCGACGTTCTCGCTTGTACTAAAGTGCTCAACATGACTCCCGAAATTGAACGACTTGGCTTACAGACTAGACGGCATCTGTTGCAAACCGCAGGACTGGGCATCGGCTCCATGGCTCTGCATGCACTGCTAGCGCGGGATGCTGGTGCGGGCGAAACGCCTGCCCCAAAGGAAACGAACCCAGCGCAGACGAACCCAGCGCAAACGAGTTCGGGAGCCAAGCCTCCGATGATCGCGCCGAAAGCAAAGCGAGTCATCTACCTGCATATGGCCGGCTCGCCTTCTCAGTTGGAGTTGTTTGAAAACAAGCCGGATTTGCAAAAGCTGCATATGCAAGACTGCCCAGCGTCGTTTCTGGAAGGGAAGCGATTTGCATTTATCAAGGGCGTTCCCAAAATCTTGGCGGGGCAATTCTCGTTCAAGCAGCATGGAGAAAGTGGTCAGTGGATCAGCGAATTGCTACCGCACTTTGCATCGGTCGTCGACAAGGCCTGCGTGATTCGTACAGTACAAACGGATCAGTTTAATCATGCTCCTTCGCAGTTGTTCATTCACACAGGTACACCGCGGCTTGGGAGCCCGTCCTTGGGTTCGTGGATCAATTACGGCTTGGGAAGTGTGAACGAAAATTTGCCTGGCTTTGTTGTCCTATTGTCGGGTGGAAAAACGCCCGATGCGGGCAAGTCGCTGTGGGGATCAGGCTTCTTGCCTTCGGTTTATCAAGGTGTGCAATGTCGAACGTCGGGGGATCCCGTACTCTATCTCAGCGACCCGAATGGAATGGATCGCTCGGTGCGTCGACGCATGCTGGATACGCTCGCCGAAATGAATGATGCTGAATTGCGTCGTAGCGGCGATGCAGAAACGCAGACTCGCATCTCGCAATATGAGCTTGCGTACCGTATGCAGATGTCCGTCCCAGAAGTGATGGATATCTCCAAAGAACCACAGTCAATCTTGGACCTCTATGGGGCCAAGCCTGGCTTTGTATCTCCAGCAGAAAGCGCTGATGACCCGCGTGTGCTTTACAAAGGGGACGATCCGACTTTCGCCAACAATTGCCTGTTGGCTCGGCGATTGATTGAGTCAGGCGTTCGATTCGTGCAGTTGTACGACTGGGGCTGGGATCATCATGGTTCCTCGCTAGGGGAAAGTATCGATGAAACCTTACCAATCAAGTGCCAACAGTCCGACCGAGCGATTGCCGGGTTGATCAAGGATCTCGAGCAACGCGGATTGCTCGACGAGACGTTGATTATCTGGGGTGGTGAATTTGGACGTACGCCTATGATGCAGAACAATGTACGCAGCGAATTGAAGAAAGGGTATATCGGCAGAGATCATCATCCGTTTGCATTTACCATGTGGATGGCGGGTGGCGGAGTGCGAGGCGGACTTGCTTACGGAAAGACCGATGAGTTTGGATACTATCCAATCGAGAATGCCGTCACGATTCGCGACATACAAGCCACCATTTTATCCATCATGGGGCTGGACCCATTTCGATTCAGTTATCTGTATCAGGGACTGAACAATCGTTTGGTCGGGCCTACGGATGAAGGACGCGTGTTGAAAGATATTCTGGCTTAAGCTCAACTGCTTCGACACTAAGCTGCTTTGAAGCTCGGCTGCATTGAAGCTCACCGAATCATTCGCTTCCATCCGAGTTTGGCTTATTTGAAATTCAGCAGTAGCGCTAGTCGCAATTGAGTGATGCTAAGGTAGCCGAGCATCTGTGCCATATGTGAATCATTGAATGCGGTTACAACTTTGGGATCGACAATAACCAAACCGTCAACGATAAGGTCTGGAACCAAGCTACCGATGAGGTGCCCATCGTAGTAGACCGGGAATTCGGCTTGCTGATCGATATCGTGGCCACGTTTCGTTAATTCGATTACTAGTTTTCACCCAATTCCCAGACGCTGTGGTAGGCGTTGTGGGATTCGAAGTAATCGAGCATGTCGCGATAGAACGAATTGTTGGCAAGTGTTGCGCTGTCGCCGATCACTCGTAAGGCTCGCTTGGCGCGGGTGAGCGCGACGTTGGTGCGGCGAGTGTCAGCGAGGAAGCCGATCTCGCCTTCAGGATTGCTGCGGACGAGCGTCAGGATGATGGCTTCTTTTTCACGGCCTTGGAAACCGTCGACGGTATCAATTTCAATTGCGGATAGTTGCAGGCGATTGCGGATCAAGCGAACTTGCGCGGCGTAAGGAGCGATCACGGCAATCTGATGCGGCTTCAAACCGCTATCGAGCAGCTTGCGGACTTGAGTCACTACCCAATTGGCCTCTTTCGGATTACGTTTACTCAGGCCGTCGGGTTCGAGTTCTTCGTCCCAGCCTGCCCCAGCGGTATCCCAGAATTCGATGATTGGAGAGGTCACTTCGTCTTGATGGACCCCCACTAGATCCGGCAACCAATGATCGCGCACCGAGGTATCCGCAATCAACTCGCCAGAGTAAAACTGCTGGCTCGAAAAATCCATGATGGCTTCGTGCATGCGATACTGTACGGTCAGTCGACGGTAGATCGGCGCGCCATAGTCATTAACAAGTCGCTCCATCAGGCTGCAACCGAGTCCTTCGCGGGCGGCTTCTGCAGAAACAACTGTGGGAGGAAGTTGGCAATGATCTCCTGCAAGGATCAAACGTTCCGCACGCAGTACCGCTGGCCACATCGCCGGCTCAGTGCACTGGCACGCTTCATCCATGACGACCAGATCGAATGTGCGATCGCCGAGCAATTCTTCGTCGAGTGTCGTGGTGGTACAGATCACATCCGCTGAATCGAGTACGTACTTAATTGCGTTCTTTTCCAGCATGCGGGCTTGCTGTCGTAGGCGACCGACTTCAGAGTACAGTTCGCTGCGCAGTCGATTAGCTTCGCGGCTGCGCGATTCCTTAGCCGCATAGCGCAGCAATTGTTCGATCTCTTTCTTGATATCGCGAACCACATCCATGTTGGAGTCCGAATCGACGAGTTCATCGAGCGTGTGGCCGCGTAGGGCTTCGAAGACACGCGCTGGATGACCTACTCGAATGACCGACGGCATGCTCGACGCAAGTTTCTCGAGCAAGTTATCCACGCCCGTATTGCTCGGCGCGCACGCCAACACTTTTAGTCCCTGACGTACAGCTTGCAGCACAACTTCGGCCAGGGTGGTTGTCTTTCCAGTGCCGGGAGGTCCATGCAGAATAGCGATATCGCGTGAAGACAACGCAAACCTAACTGCGTCCTGCTGTGGTGGGTTGAGATCCGCAAAAAACTCAACTGGTTTCGGATTGTCAAATCGAGGCTCACGGAGACCAAGTAAGTTGTCACGCAAGCGAGCCGCTGAGCCGCTGAGCTGTCGAGCTGTGTTCATCGCAGCAAGTTGTCGCTGTCGAGTTCGTTCGTCGGGCGAAAGATCCAGACGCAGGCGACTCGCTTCGGGCCAGTTATCGACGGCGACCTGAATCGAAGTACTTGTCCGGTGGCTGATGACGCCCGCGATCCCTTTGTCGCCACGATCTTCGTCGTCGGACAGAATTACCGGCGAGCCGACTTTTAAACGATTCATGGGTAGCATCGCGCTCGACGGCTTGGCGAGGTCGAGCAGCAGGCGGCCAGCTAGGCCTGTGCGGTGATCGATCAACCGCAGGTTAACAAGTGTTTCGCCAGAACGTTCGGCATCGCCACTGCGTTGCATCGAACGACGCGCGGCCATGCGCTCACGCTCCGCTTCGGCTTCCAGTACTAACCAGTATTCCAAGCGTTTGAAGTAATCGCTCGGTGAGTCCCACTGCATGCGTAATCCGTTCGATATTCTAGTTGTTGAGCCGCGACGTTCCGTCGTCGTAGTCTTGAGTGGTGATGACTGGCCTAATGGTTGCGTTCGATCTCAACGATCTTCGTAATTCTTCGTTCGTGCCGACCCGCTTCGAAGTCGGTGGTCAACCAGATGCGTACGAGGTCATCGATCGGTCGGTTCCCAATCAAATCCCCTGGTAAACAGAGCACGTTGACATCGTTGTGGCGACGGCACATTTCGGCCATAACTTCGTCGTAGCAATTGGCAGCGCGGACACCATGAAACTTATTGGCCGTGATGGCCATGCCCATGCCTGTGCCACAAATCAAAATGCCTCGCTCGACCTCGGATGCAATCAGTTTTTCGCACACGAGCTTGGCGTAGTCTGGATAATCAACGCTTTGATCGCCATAAGCGCCGACGTCCACAACTTGATGCCCAGCCGATTCGAGGTTGGCCACAAGTTTGGCTTTGATATGGATACCGCGATGGTCGCTTCCGATGGCAATTCGCATAAGTGGATCAGCAGCCGTTGGTCTGAAAGTTCTGGACAGTTCGTAACGCAGCAAAAAATTGTTGGATAGAAAGTTGTTGGATAGTTGGGTAATCGGTCATCGATCCACCTAGCCAGTTTGGATGGTGGCGATCATCGAGATGTGTCAAAAAATAAGCCCAAATAGAAAGTCTAGCTTACGTGCCACACCGGGAACCATTCTTCTTCAATCTGGTCGACCCATCCTCGAAGATACTGCTCGATTTGAACCGCACAAGCCGCATAAACGGACTCCGAGCCGCCAAATGGGTCAGAGACATCGCCATTGTTGTTGCTCAATAAATGCGTTTTGCTCGACAACTCTGGCCAGCGTTGGACGATCGCGTTGCGATGCGATTTAGTCATCGTCAGCACCAAATCGGCTTGCATGATCAAACGATCCGAGACCGCGCGACTTTGATGGTGAACAAGACTGAGTCCCTTTTGTTTCATGACGCTGATCGCTTCGGCAGAGGCTGGACCACCTGGAAAGGCGCTTAAGCCGGCCGAGACTGCGATAGCAGGCGGTGGCTGCCCTTCCGCAAATTGCCCTGCAAAACGCTCGGCCATCAAGCGTCGCAGAATCGCTTCGGCCATCGGGCTGCGACAGGTATTGCCGGTGCAGACTAGCAGAACCGTGAGTTGACCTAACCGCGTAAGTGCACTTTGATCGAGCACACCTGGACTGGTTACGGTGCAGTGGTTCTGGTCGATCCGTACGGCAGTTGCAAAGCCGCCAAAGTGAGTTGGACCATCATCGACGATAATGGCCAGCCCCTTGCCGGCTAAGGCCTCGACTTGTTGACGATTGCACGCGGCGTTGCCAGCTGCATCTACAAGCGGCGCGGCCACAAGTGGTCCAGGCAGCAAACGCATGGCTTGCGATATCGCTTGATGAGCCGCCACACGCTGCGACAAGAATCGTTTGTCGACGATCAATGCATCCCGCACAGCCGCTGGCAACTGGTGGGTAAGGCTGGTCGGATCACAAGCGGGCAACTGTAGGACGAGTGGGCCTGGCCAGCCTCGATGCGCAATTCGGCTGGCGATCATCGACATCTTTGGCGAGTAATCGATGGCTTCATGCGAAGATCTGAGGAACACACAGGGCGAACGATCGGGCGCTCGGCCGGGTAACTTTGTTAAATGCTCCACCGCAGTCGGATTCAGGCCACTGGCCAGCACGTGGTAAGCGGTTTCGGCGGGGACAGCGACCAGTTTTCCTTCGACCAATGACTGCACCGTGACATGTACAATATCTCGAGGATCTTCGCTGTTTTTCCATTCCAGGATTCTGGGCATTCGAACAATCCGACTCTTTTGTGCGGCTCGCTTGTTGGGTTATTACGCTACTATAATGGTTTTTCCTGATTCTTCCCATCGGCTCCCCCGTTTAGTTGCCTGTTTACAGATAGTGGAATTGGGCGTGTCTTGTGATGCTTGCGCGTCCGATAGCCGCAGAAAAGGTCCGAAATGCTTGACGCATTCCGCTACAAGTGCCTAAACCGCCGGAACTTTCTGGCTGGTGCAACGCTGGCTGCGACGGGCTTGGCTGGCATAAGCGGCTGCGTACCAAGTGTCGCCGCAGGGCGAACGCCAGACTTGCTGTGGGGGCGAAGAGGGTTGTCTGAAGGTCGCTTGATGAAGCCGCGAGCGGTGACCATCGACGAAAAGGACCAGCTGTACGTGGTCGACATGACGGGGCGGATTCAAGTTTTCGATAGCGAAGGGGTTTACCTTCGCGGCTGGCGGACGCCGGCCATCGAGCAAGGCAAGCCGCTCGGATTGGCGATTGGAATGGACGGAAGCGTCATCGTCGCTGATACACACTACTTTCGCGTGCTCTTCTACTCTCGCGATGGTGTCCTCGACGAAACTCGAACCATCGGCGGTGTTAATGGCGACGAACCGGGGCAGTTCCAGTTCGTGACCGACGTGATCCAAGCTCCGAATGGTCACTTTTACATCGGCCACTACGGCCAAAGCGACATGATTCAGGAGTTCGATCCAACTGGCCAGTTCGTTCGCCGTTGGGGAACTCAAGGGAGCGAACCTGGCCAGTTCTCGCGCCCCCAAACACTGTTGCTCGACAAAAGTGGTCTGTTGTGGGTTGCGGACGCCTGCAATCATCGCATCCAAGTGTTTAGCCTCGAGGGAAAAGAGCCGAAACTTGAGCGAATTTGGGGCTCTCCAGGTGCAGAACCCGGTCAATTGCAGTATCCGTACGGCATGGATTTCGACATTGACGGAACCCTTCTTATTGTGGAGTTCGGTAACCATCGGGTCCAACGATTTACTCCCGAAGGAAAATCTCTCGAAATGTGGGGGAGCGCGGGCAAGGTGCCAGGACAATTCACCAATCCCTGGGCACTAATCATCGACTCCAAGCGGCAATTGCACGTTTTGGACTCAATGAACCATCGTGTCCAGCGTTTCCATTTGGCCTAGTGCAGCGTCAAAGTTAAATATTTAGGATTAGCCGCAGTGCGCTAGTGTCGCGAATTGTAAGTTCTATGCCATGCTAAAAAGTGGGGCAGCGGGCGGGGATGCCCGCGCTCCGTGAGGACCAGATTATTGAATCATAGCGGACTACAGGTGGCGCACCCGAAAACGCCTCCGTCTGCGTACAAAGTACAGTGACTTTTGGAACTCGCCTGGATTTTATTGCGGAGGGACATCCGGTATTCCGGAGCGCGGGCGTCCTCGCCCGCTTGCGGAAAAGCTGCGGCATAGAACTTACAATTCGCGACACTAGCACCGGTTGCCGCGGCGAAAACCGGAAAATAGTGCGTTCCGGCTGATATTACGGGTTCACTCTCGTTGGCATGTCCCGGTGTAGCCACCGTTGCCGGACGGTGGACACCATGCGTTTGCCTAACTACAACCAAACCCAAAAATCCAATGTGGACAGAGCACTAGTGAACCTGCCTCCGTACCGAAGCCCTCCGCAGTTAAGCCCTTTACAGTTAAGATTGAGCATCCCTTGCGGGAAAGCTACAGGCGTTGGTTGGTCAAGCGTCGCACAATTGTCTCAATTGTTGCGGCTGCTTCAATTATCGCCATTGTTGCCGCTACGATTGGGACAATCGTGCGACAATAGAACATGCATCCAACCCTAATTCTCCGTGTGGACTTAGAACTGGAAATCCAATGAACTGGCGAATCGGTGCAGTCTCCTACTTGAACACCAAGCCGCTCATTTATGGGCTGCGTGAGCACTTGCCCGGATCCGAGCTGATTTTGGATTTGCCAAGTCGCTTGGCCGATCGCTTGGCCGCTGGTGAATTGGATGTAGCGTTGATTCCATCGGTCGAGTTCCTGCGCGGTGAGGGGCTTGAGATCGTTTCGGACGCTTGCATCGCATGCCGCGGCCCAGTGCGCAGTGTACGCGTGCTCTTCCGCAAGCCGCCAAGCCAAGTCAAAACGCTTGCCTTGGATGAAGGTTCCCGAACAAGTGCCGCTCTGGCTCAGGTGTTATTGGCCGAGCGTTTCGGAGTTCGACCTGTTCGACAGCAACTGGACATTGATGCCGTTATCGCTGACTGCACCGCTGATGCGATTCTTGTTATCGGCGATCGAGCGATGAGCCTTGACTTGAGTGACTATTGCGGTTCATGGGATCTCGGCGAAGAGTGGGTCCGAGAGACAGGGTTACCTTTCGTGTTTGCCATGTGGGTTGCACGCGGTCAAGTTTCAACGGAGATATGCGATGCGCTGGAGCAGGCTCGCAACTCGGGCTTAGCGAACCTAGATGAGATTGTTGAAAGAGAAGCCCCCAAGTACCGCTTAAGTTCAGCCATTTGCGAAGAGTATTTTCGACGGCACTTGCACTTTTATCTTGGTGAGCGAGAGCGAGCCGGTTTGAGTCTGTTTTCAAGGCACGCCGATTCACTTGGATTGACATCGAAAAACCGCGATCACTTTTCACTCCATTTACCAGCCAACGAATTTCAACAAGCGACACCGCTTTAATCACCATGATTCAAACTATTTTAGACAAAGCCCGTGCTGGACAACGTTTAACTCGTGACGAAGGGCTTGCCTTGCTGCAAAGTCACGACTTGACGGCCATTGGCGCGGCGGCGGCGGATGTTTCTGATCGAATGCATCCCGAAAGCTATCGTACGTACAACATCGATCGCAACATCAACTACACGAACATCTGCACTGCGGTTTGTGATTTCTGCGCGTTCTATAGAAGTCCCAAAAGCGGCGAAGGCTATGTGTTGCCGCGTGAAGAACTGTTGGCCAAAGTCGAAGAGACAGTGGCGCTCGGCGGCAATCAGATCCTGATGCAAGGTGGATTGCATCCAACTTTTAAGCTTGATTGGTACGAAGAATTGCTGGGGGATATCAAGTCCCATTTTCCTGAAGTGAATATCCACGGCTTCAGTCCCCCAGAGATCTATCACTTCACCAAAGTCAACAAGTTGCCATTGAGAGACGTGCTGCAGCGATTGAAGGCCGCAGGGCTGGGGAGCCTTCCAGGCGGTGGCGCTGAGATTCTGGTGGATCGCGTTCGCACCGAAATCACACGCGGTAAAGTTCTTACCGACGATTGGTTGAACGTGATGCGAGTATGGCATGAACTGGGCGGAATCAGTTCAGCCACGATGATGTTCGGCCATGTGGAAACGCTGGAAGAACGCATCGAACATCTCGAGCGACTGCGTCAATTGCAAGATGAAACGCACGGCTTTACTGCCTTCATATGCTGGACGTTTCAACCTGAGAATACGGATATGGCTCACATCGCGCCTAAGGGAGCGTATGAGTACTTGCACACGCAAGCTGTCGCGCGGCTTTATCTGGACAACATCCCTAACATCCAAAGCAGTTGGGTCACTCAAGGGCTTAAGGTTGGCCAGCTGGCGTTGCTGTACGGTGCCAACGATATGGGCAGCCTCATGATTGAAGAGAATGTCGTCGCCGAGGCTGGCACGGTGCATTTCTTGACGCTCGATCAAATTCGCTTCGCCATTGAGGAGCTCGGCTATGAGGCTCGTCAGCGAGACGTGTTCTACAACTTGGTCGACACCGAATTGGAACAGCGAGCCATAGCAGCCAACCGCCAACGCAAAAAGCCAGCCCCACTCCCACTACTCGCTTAAGCCCAGCGGTTGGTAGGTCGCACTCTGCCAGATGCGATTAGTGCTTCGTCCAGATTTAATTTTTGGGTTGATCGCACTTGAGTGCTATTAACAGCACGGCGTTAGCCGCGGTTTTCACATTGCGGAAACCGGTGCTAACACACATCGGTTAATGTGCCTAACCCTAAAATCAAAGTTGGATGAAACACTAGTGCTTGAACGCAATTCAACTTTGGGGTGACCTGTTCTATTATTGTCGCACGATTGTCCCAATCGTAGCTGCCACAATTGAGACAATTGTGCGACACTCAACCCAATGTGCAGGCCTGCTACATTTCGCTCGGTATGCCTTACTTGCCCATGACCCGGACCGAAAACAAGGCTGAAGAATTAGCCGCAGTGTGCTAGTACCGGTTCCCGGGGCGAAAACCGGACGCTAGCGCGTTCCGGCTGATGTTCACATTAGATTTTTGGGTTTATCGAATTCGGGTGCTATTAACAGCACGGCGTTAGCCGCGGTTTTCACATAGCGGAAACCGGTGCTAACGCACATCGGTTAATGTGCCTAACCCTAAGATTAAATCGTGACGTTCCACTAGGCTACGGAGAAGCTCACTGACCGGCAAGTTCAGCGACGATTGCGTTGTTGAAATTTAGGTTGGTTGAGACTGTCTGAACGTCGTCGTGATCCTCGAGTACTTCAAGCAACTTGAGAACCTTCTTCGCGGTTTCAGCATCGACATCGACGGTGTTCTGCGCGATGCGAGTGATTTCCTTGACATCCATGACGATGTTGGCATTTTCGAAGGCGGTCGTAACCTCGGTAAAGTTCTCAGGTAGCGTATAGATCTCAATCTTGCGATCTACGATGTCGGCATCTTGGGCACCGTTCTCAATGGCCAACTCGATGATCTTCTCTTCGTTGCCGCCGGTCGGTGTGATAACGATGATCCCTTTGCGTTCGAACATGTAAGAGACGCAGCCGGTTCCACCTAGATTGCCGCCGTGCACATCGAAGATTTTGCGGATTTCCGGGGCAGTACGATTACGATTGTCGGTCATGATGTCGCACATGATGGCCACGCCCGCAGGACCGTAGCCTTCGTAAAGGATCTCTTCGACGTCACCGCCTTCGAGCTCTCCGATGCCCTTCTTAATAGCCCGTTCGATGTTCTCTTTGGGGACGCTCACCGCTTTGGCATCGACAATTGCAGCTCTGAGTCGGATGTTTGCATCTGGGTCACCACCACCAAGCTTGGCGGCGACGATGATCGCCTTGGACATCTTGGACCACAGCTTGCTGCGTTTGCTATCGACCAGCGCTTTCTTGTGCTTGATGTTCGCGGAATGTGAATGTCCAGCCATGACTCACTTGCTCGAAAAAAATCGGTTGAGGGTTATTTTGGTTTGCGTTTCGTGGGCTTCGCAGCAGCAGGTTTCTTGGTAGCTTGCTTGGCCGGCGGAGGCGCCTTTTTGGCGGGTGCCTTCTTCGCTGCCGGCTTAGCCGCGTTTTTTATCGGAGCTTTCTCTACGCTCTTCGTACCCGATTTTGTCGGAGTTTTGCTAGCGGGCTTCTCAGGCGTTTTCGGGGCCGCTGGGGCCGCTGGTGCTGACGACTTTGTGGCGGGCTTGGCGGGGGCGGCAGGTGCTGCAGCGGCTTTTGACTTGGTCTTCGTGGCGGGATCGGGTTCTGGCTCTTTTTCAGCCTTCTTCGCGACGACCTTGGTCACGGGTGGTTTCTCGGCCTTCGGAGCCGGCTTGGGTTCTTCCTTCTTGGGTGCAGGTTCGACCGCGCCCGCTTCTTTCAGCATCGCTTTGATTTGTTTGCTCGTGGGTTGCAGCAAGCAATCGACTGCGAACTGGTGCAGACATGACGAGAACTCAAGCCCTTTGGACTTAGCGATCGTGCGTTCGAGTCCGGGTGCTTGGCCTTTGGCGGCCTCCGCTTCGGACACAATCTCCGTCGCAATCAAGATCTTCATGATCGATTCGCTAACCGGAATGGCATGACCGCCCAGCGAATTTTGGATCGTATAACCCAATACAAACTTGCTGATTCCGCCGAGTTTTTCAAGTTCTTGAATGGCTTTGCCTTGATTCATCTTGACCATGTCTTCAATTTCGAAGCTGTAGCGAGTTTCGAAGATTGATTGCAGGTTCTTTTTGACCCGTACTGCGGCAGCAGAAGGGTCAGGCAAATTATGAAGCACTTCGGCAAGTTCGGTTACCGTCGTCACACGGACTTCGTTCCAGTCAAAGTAGGATTCCTGTAAGCGATGAAAGGCCTCGTCAGCAGATTCGTAGCGAGCATCCTCGAGGCAGCAAGCATAGATCAAGTGCTCGAGCACAGCGCGACCTTCTGGGGTGGCGACAGGCTTGTAGTACTTTTTGACAACCTTATGCAGCAGTTGAATGCGGTCTCCGCGATTTTTGTTACTCATGTTCGAAATATCTACTGCTGAAAAGAAACGGGAGAAGGAGGGTTAAACACAGCTGGCGAAGGATTAGTCGGCGGCAGCAACGGGTGGGTCGGGTGGGGCTTCAACGCTTGCGGATGCTTCTGCCTGTCGCTTGCGTTCCTGCTCTAATTCGTACAGGATTTTAGCAACTTCAAGGCTCTTTTTGACCCCGGTGTCCAATTCAAATGTCAACCGCGGGACGTAGCGTGTATCGATTTTCTTGGCCAATTGAGACTGTAGAAAACCTGATGAGTTCTGTAGCCCTTTGAGGCACAGATGCTGCTTGCCTTCTTCGCCCATAACGCTAATCAGCACTTTGGCCGACCGCATGTCCGGAGCAACTTCGACACCAGTCACGGTAACGTTCTGAACACGTGGGTCACGAATCTCAGTGAGAATCGCCATACTCACTACTTCTCTGACGGCCTCCGCGGCTTTAAGTAGTCTGCGGCTTGTCATTTTTCTCACACCTTAAGTCATGGAAGGGAAGATACAGCGAGACCGACTGGCCACCTAGGGCCAGTCGTATTGCCCGTACCGGGTCTACGTTCACCGGAGCAGGTGCACCGGTTTTACGGGGTTAACTGAGCGTTCTCGCAAACTCTTCAACCTTGTACGCCTCAAGTACGTCGTCTTGCTTCAAATCATTGAAGCCAGACAACCGGATACCGCATTCCATGCCACGCGGAACTTCCTTGACGTCATCCTTATGCCGCTTGAGCGAATCAAGGGCATAATCGCCAATCGTTCGACCGTCTCGATTAACTCGAATACGGCAGCCACGTTCAATCGTGCCTTGAGCCACATAGCAACCCGCAACGGTTCCAACTCGAGTAATCGTGAACACGGTCTTAACCAGTGCACGCCCAAGCTCCATGATGCGCTCTTCAGGACGCAAGCGGCCTTCGACGATCGCTTTGATATCTTCGGCCAACTTGTAGATGATGTCGTAACGTCGAATCTCCACGTGCCGTGCATCAGCCAAGTTACGGGCGGCTTCGTCCGGAATCACATTGAAGCCGACCACGACCGCATTGGAAGCATGTGCCAACGTTACGTCGGCTAGAGTGATACCACCCACGCTCTTTTGCAGAATGTTAATCTTCACTTCTGGATGTTGAAGTTTGCCAAGTTCTTTTTCGATCGCTTCGAGCGAACCACGAGCGTCGGCGCGAATGATAATGTTCAGTTCTGCGACATCGTCGGTCTTGCCAAGCTTGCCCGATTGCAGCAAATCTTGGAACGTTTCGAAGGAGACCTTCGGCGAAGTGCCAGACAGCGATTGAGCTCGAGAAATATCCGAACGCGACTCGGCCAAAGTACGAGCTTCGATGATGTCGGACAGGACGTAGAAGCGATCACCAGCGGCAGGTGCAAAGTCCAGACCAGTGATGTTCACTGGCACCGATGGACCAGCCGACTGCATCTGCTTGTTGGTTTGCAGCGTGTCGTACAGCGCTTTCACGCGACCATAGCTGGTACCACACAAGACAATATCGCCGACCTTCAAGGTACCGTTTTGCACGATCACTTTAGCGATAACACCCTTGTCAGCAGCTTGACCGGCTTCCAAGCAAACGCCGATCGCGGGACGATTCGGGTTGGCCTTGTAATCGTTCAACTCAGCAACCGTGAGCAGCGTTTCGAGCAGTTCGTCCATACCCTGGCCAGTAATGGCACTCGTACGAACCACTTCAACATCACCACCCCATTCGCTAGGCGTTAGGCCGTGTTCGGTCATCTGAGTCAACACGCGGTTGACGTCTGCGCCCGGCAAATCGATCTTGTTGAGGGCAACCACAATCGGAACACCAGCCGCTTTTGCGTGACTGATGGCTTCTTCCGTTTGAGGCATGATGCCGTCTTCAGCAGCGATAACAAGAATAGCGATGTCGGTTACATTTGCACCACGAGCCCGCATTTCGGTGAACGCTTCGTGGCCTGGTGTATCGACGAACGAAATCTTCTTGCCGTCTTTTTCAACTTGGTAGGCCCGAATGTGCTGGGTAATGCCACCCGCTTCGCCAGTAACGATCCGTGTGCCAATCAAGTAGTCGAGCAACGAAGTCTTGCCGTGGTCGACGTGACCCAAGAAGGTAACAATCGGCGGGCGGTATTCGAGCGACTCAGCTGCGTCGACTTCGTTTTCCATCCCATCAATCAGTTCGGATTCGAGCGAAGCAGGTTGGCGGAATTCGAGTTCGACGCCCAATTCTAGGGCCAACGCTTCGGCCGATTCGGTATCCAGACTGGCGTTAATCGTCAGGCCTTTACCCATCTGCATCAGTGTGCCAAGGACCTTGCCGGCTGGTAGACCCGAAGCCTCCAAGAAACTGCGCACTGTACATGGCAGTTCCAAAACGGCTTTTTCTTTTCGCGGTGCTGCGGTGTTCGTACCGCGGTGCACCAGCGTCTTGTAGTCGCGACGGCGGCGACCGTCATCGTCGCCCGTTTCGACAGCTCGGCGGTTGCCGCGGCGCTTGCGTTCATCGCGAGCTGCAGCGATACCAACACCTTTTTTCCGGGCCAATGCATCTTCGTCTTCATCAGTTCCGCGATGCTTGCCTTTAGCCTTGTCGGCTTCGGCTTTGAACTTGCTGAGGCCACCTTGGGCGGGCGCTGCGGGAGCGGCCGTTCCCGGGCGACCTTTGGCTTTGTTAGCGGTGGCTTCTTTTTCTTTCTCTTTTTCCTTCTCGTGCTGCTGAAGAGCTTCCAGCGGCGCTTTCATACCTTGCTTGACACCTGCTATCGCATCTCTTGTGAGGCGGATTTCAGGGCGCTGCGGCGCGGGTTCATTCGACTTTGGAGGCGCTATCGTCGGCTGGCTTCCCTTGGGAAGCTTGGCAAGGTTGATCACCGGCTCGCGGCGCTGTTGCGGTCGTTTCTCCGCTGCCGTTCCATCCGCTTTAGGGGCCGTGCTCGAATTGGTTCGACGAGCATCGAGGCTGCGAACGCGAGAGCCACTGGATGCAAAGTCGTCGCGTGAAGGTCGCTGCGGTTCGTCGCTGCGAGGTGTCGAGCTTGAACGTGAAACCGTAACGGGTGTACGCACAGGCGCAAGCGGATCTGGCGTTACAGTAATCGGAGCAGGCGGCGCAACTTTAGGTTCCGGTGCAGCTACAGGTGCTGGAGCGGGAGCAGAAACGGGCGCGGCTTTGGTGGGTTGGGTTGGTGCCGGTGTGGCAGCCGGAGGCGGAGTCGGAATAACGATCTCGGCTGGGGCAGAACGTTCCACAATAGGAGCGCGGATCGGACCAATTGGTGCTGCAGGTTTTTCTGGTGCCGCTGCAGGCCCGCCGCTAATATATTTCGAGATACGAGCCACTTCGTCATCTTCTAGGCTCGCCAGCGCAGACCCTTTGTTCAGGATTCCTATCCGAGTACAAATGTCAACTAGCTCTTTACTGTCAATCTGCAACTCTTTGGCGAGTGCGTAGATTCTTTTCGGCACGTGAACAAATTCCTAACAAATTCTACTTGCCATCGCAGCACGTCGCATCAAGTGCTAATCGCTGGACAAGTATGGGAAGGGAGTGGTCTTCATTGTGTAGTTCCGCGCGGGTACTACGTTTTGACACAACCACTCAACAAGCGGGGTGTCAGTTACATCGCGCGCCTCCTTTGGGATAACGCAACGAATCGTCGGCCTGAATGAATCAGGTCACTGCCGGCCAGAGAGTTACTTCTGATCGGTGTCATTATTCTTTTCCATAGTTTCCTCTGGTGCTTCGGCTGCAGGCGGTGTGTCTTCGACTGGTTCCGCAACAGGATCGGCTTCGAGAACTGGTTCTGCAACATGCTGAGCTGAATGGCCTGCAGCGGCCAATTCCTTCTTCTGTCGCTTCGCAGCTTCTTCGACCTTCTCAGCCACTTCTGCTTTTTCTTCGGCTTGCTCGACGATCACATCGACTTGCTCGGCGGTCATGCCGCCCATTTCCATCAACGCATCCGGTTCGATCACCGACAAATCATCGTAAGATAAATATCCCTGCTCTACCAGCCTTTGCGCCAAATCTTCCGTCATCCCGTCGATTTCCATGAAGGCAGCGACCGCCCGGTCAATCTGCTCTTCCAACTCGCTGGCGGTCATGATTTCAATGTCCCAGCCGACCAGTTTGCTCGCCAAGCGGACATTTTGGCCGTACTTGCCGATCGCTTGCGAAAGCTGATCTTCGCGGACCAAGACAATTGCCCGGCCGATCATATCGCACAGCAAAACCTGCTCCGCTTCGGCAGGTTGCAGCGCCGCGGGGATCAAGACGAGGGGGTCGTCGCTCCACCGCACAATGTCAATACGTTCGCCAGCCAATTCGCTGGTGATATTCTTGATTCGGTTACCGCGCACGCCGACGCAGGCGCCCACGCAATCCACGCGCTGGTCAGAGCTGCTAACGGCCACTTTGCTGCGATGGCCGGGTTCGCGACTGATCGCGTTGATGCGGATCACACCTTCGGCGATTTCAGGGATTTCTTGCTCGAATAACCGCTGGACCAACTGCGGCTTGGTGCGACTCAGGATCACCTTGACCCGATTTCCGGCCGCTTTGACTTCATATACCACCGCCCGAATCCGGTCGCCGTTGTGGTACGATTCGCCTGCGATCTGTTCGCCACGAGGCAAAATGGCTTCCATATTGCCAAGCTGGACGGTCGTTACGCCGCGATCGCTACGTTGCACGGTGCCGGTAATCAGCTGGCCGACTTGATCGTGGAACTCATCGAGCAAAGAATCCCGCTCGGCTTCTTTGATCTTTTGAATGATCACCTGCTTGGCGGTTTGAGCACCGATGCGACCAATTTCTTCTTGGTTGAGCTCAATGCCGTTGCATTCGGCGGTGATGACGCCGCTTTGTCGGTTGATCGTAACCGTGGGTTCCGATTCTTCGCCGAAGTGCTTCTTCACGGCAGTCTGC
Source organism: Pirellulaceae bacterium (assembly GCA_033761895.1). GTDB lineage: Bacteria > Planctomycetota > Planctomycetia > Pirellulales > Pirellulaceae > Aureliella. The sequence goes on from JANRMD010000327.1 coordinate 29,058, forward strand.
AAAGCAGATTCAATAGCCGAAAAGACGAGTTCGCTATCAATGTTTTTTTCGCGATGAAGCGAATCAACAAGCCTAAGTAGTTCGGTAGGATTCATGCGTCCAAGTTTTTTTGGCTGGCGGTTGCAGTACTGCGGCCGGTTTCCAAAATCCGACAGCGGCTGCTATATGAACCAGCACACCGAACTCAGCGACTCTTCATTTTTCCAAATCGCAGACCTCGAATGCCAGCCAAGAGCATCGGCGGAAACGGCCGATAGAACCTACCATCGTTAGCAGGCCCTGTTAGTAATCTGCCAATGGTACTTTTTTCCCCGCAGGGTGTCAACGCAAGCTAGGACGGTAAATACGCCAGATTTCAGAACTTAGTGACGCTTTCCCCCGGTAAGTTCAACTGGTCGCGGAAGCTATCCAGCATTTCGGCCAATCTCGTAGCGAAATGCGTCAAGGGTTTGTCGATTATTGGGTAGCGGAAGCCGTCAAGGCTTTCGAGGGCCACCGCATTACTTTCGAATGCTTGAAGGGTTAGCGGCGGTTACCAGAGCAAAAACCGGGGCTAAAGCCCATCGGTTAATCCCGCAGATTTACTGATTTACTCTGCGGATCGTTCGGTTTCTCACTAACTTAGACGCGGTGACGAATGGCGACGAGGGCTGAGGTTGTTAGCAGCCTACGCTTCGCCGAGTCGCAACATCCCGGCCGGCTGGTCCTCGAAATGCTTGAGGGCTTCCGCTACCTAGAATATCGAATGTTAGCTGGTAGCCGCCGCTGCCAAGCGGTGGTTCGTCACCCTGCAGCGTGTCCACCGTCTGGCGACGGTGGCTACAAGAAGCGCCCTCGGCTCACACTGACCGTGGCGCAATAATCGACAAGCCCTTGACGCATTCCGCTACGA
>JANRMD010000328.1:0-15058 GCA_033761895.1 Pirellulaceae bacterium
GTACCCAAAACACCGGGGGCGCCCGCGCCCCCCCCGCCCGCCGGGTTGGGCTGCCACCCACTGGTCCCAACCCCCACGGGCGGGGGCGGGAGGTTTCGGTCAACTTTGCAGTTAGCTATTCAGTCATCGCTCCGCCTAGCAAGCTAGGGTGGTGGCGATCGGCGAGAAGTGTCCGTTTTTACGCTCAAAATGCTACACCACCCTACGAGGGGCGGCCTAGTTGGAAATCTATTTTCTGCGATAAACTGTATTATGGCAAAATCTAACCGTTCTCGGCAGCCCGAGTTGTTTACAGTCTACCATATCGCTCAAGCTCAAAATGGGTTGGCGCTCGCCGCTGCACTCAAGGCAATCGTCAAAGATTGCAGCTGGGGTCAAGCCAAAAAGCTGCTGCTAAATCGCCACGTGCAAGTCAACGGCAACCTGTGCCTCGACGCCGCTCGCCGCGTCAAAGAGAAGGATGTCGTCAAAGTATGGCACCAACCACTTGCCAAACCGATCGAATCCAGCGACCTGCGGCTGGCTTACTGGGACGAATACCTGCTAGTCGTCGAGAAACCTGCCGGCGTGACCAGCGTCCGACACTATGAAGAACGCAAGATTTCTACCAAGCGCCGTCAACTGCAACCAACGCTCGAAGAACTCCTGCCGCCGGTTTTGGCAAAGGTCCAACATCTCCGCTGGCCACCGCTACCTCCCAAAGGCATGAACCGCGGACGCCTGGAGAGCAAACAGCCTTTCAACACGCGACACATTCAGAACTCGAAACTGATTCCACCTGAGATGCAAGTCTATCCGGTGCATCGACTTGATCGCGAAACCAGCGGCCTGATGCTGTTCGCTCGCACGCGCGCCGCCGAACAAAAACTAACCGCCATGTTTCGGCAGCATACGATCGAACGCGAGTACGTAGCTGTAGCTATCGGCAAAGTTGAACCTCAAACCATCCGCTCGCATTTGGTTCGCGATCGCGGCGACGGTCATCGCGGTAGCGCACAGCACAAAATGGCTGACGCCGCAAAAGCGACCGATGACGCTGACACCAGTGAAGATAGTCAAGAAGCGGTCACGCATATCGTCTCCGCAGAACACATTGCCGCGACCGGAAACGCAGCCGGTTATTCTTTGATTCGTTGCAAACTTGAGACCGGTCGCACGCATCAGATTCGCATCCACTTATCCGAAGCTGGTCACATGCTGTGCGGCGACAAGATTTACAATCGAACAGCAGATGGTACGGTGATGAACGATCGCAGTGGCGCACCTCGTCACGCTCTGCATTCCGATCGCCTCGCTTTCAAACATCCATTCACGGGCGAGAAGATGCAATTCAACATGCCCATGCCGCGCGACTTGGCTAGCTGGCTTAATCGAATCCAGAAAGCAGCCAGCGAGTCCCAGTCAACGACCAACGCAGCCACCCCGGAGCCCAGCTCACACGATGAAGAAGAGTAAATCGCCGCAGTCCACTGCGGATCGTGTTGTCGCCGCCGCCGCAGAACTGCGGGACCGTGTCGACGAGTTGAATTTCGGCCCACAAGTGCCGTGGGTCTACAATCCACTCAACTACGCTTGGGCAACCCACGAACAATACCTTCGTCGCTTTGCCAATGAATCGTGCCGCGTGTTACTGCTGGGCATGAATCCTGGCCCATGGGGAATGGCGCAAACAGGTGTCCCCTTCGGTGAAGTCAGCGCCGTAGTTGACTTCCTTGGCATCGATGCACCCGTCCACAAACCACAGCGCGAACATCCCAAACGCCCCATCGAAGGACTAAGCTGCCAACGCTCCGAAGTTTCCGGCCAAAGGCTGTGGGGCTTGTTTCAATCCCGTTACAAGCAGCCCGAAAAGTTCTTTGAGCAGCACTTCGTAGCCAACTATTGCCCGCTAGTCTTTATGGAAGAGTCTGCGAAGAACTTGACGCCCGACAAATTGCCTGTCGCTGTTCGCAAGCCACTGGAAGATGTTTGCGATGAACATCTTTCCAAGCTCATCCAAGCACTCGCCCCCGAGTGGGTCATTGGCGTAGGCGGGTTTGCAGAAGACTGCGCTACACGTGTTTTATCCGAGCGACTCGCAGGTTCTACAGTCAAGGTCGGTCGTATCTTGCACCCCAGCCCCGCCTCGCCAGCCGCCAACCGCGATTGGTCAGGCACCGCCACCAAGCAACTCATCGAGCTTGGTATCTGGAATTGATCTTGTTTTTTCATAACCCGAAGCGTTAGCGAGGGACCTTTCTGCGACCTTTCTGCGACCTTTCTGCATCGTCAAGTCAACGAGTTAACTCGGTCCCTCGCTAACGCTTCGGGTTGCGAATGCCCCAAACTCGCAACATCAAAACTGACGCTTCGGGTTATTGTTCTTCTGCATTTCACTGCACATCGACTTTCAGCAACCTGCTAGTGTGCGATCAGCGAGGAGTGTCGGTTTTTGCTTGACAATTTTTACTTGACAATTCGAATTTCTCGTTTTTCGACACCCAAAAGTCGTAAACCCTCTTCTGTCAATTAATTCCGACTTCACGCAGCTCTAGAGAGTCCTTCCTGCCCAACTCCTCATTTTGCATTACTCATTTCTCATTTTGCATTACTCATTTTGCATCACTCCTTACTCCTTACCCCTTGCCTTATCTCTCACCTCAGCATGCTACAATGAACCACCTCCCATCCGCCTCTCCTTTCTTCATCATCACTTCGCCCATGAAGATCAAGCACTTTCCATTCGTAGCTCCCAGTATTTTCGGAATCTTGGCCTTCGGAATCTTGACGCTCAGCAGCTGCTGCGTTGCCTATCTGCTCGCCCAAGAGACTCAAAGTACCAACACACAAAGTACCAACCCACAAACGGCATCCACCAGCGACATTCCATTGCCTCTGTTACCTCAGAAATCGATGGAGACGATGCAGTTCAGCGATCGCCTTAGCGTTGAACTGGTGGCTGCCGAGCCGATGGTTCAAGATCCAGTAGCCATGTGCTGGGATGGCAGTGGCGCCTTGTACGTGGCGGAAATGGGCGACTATCCAGCCGAAAAAGAAGGGGGCAGGATCCGCAAGCTCGAAGACTTGGATCACGATGGAAGAATGGATCGAGCGACTTTGTTTGTCGAACAGGTCGCGTACCCAACCAGTGTGCTTCCCTATCAAGATGGGATTCTAGTCGCTGCCGCTCCCGACATAATCTTCTTTCGCGATACAAACTCGGACGGAGTCGCTGAACAACGGACTGTGATGCTCACTGGATTTGGTCAAGGAAACCAACAACTGCGAGTCAATGGCTTGATCTGGGGACTGGACGGTTGGATCTACGGTGCTAACGGACGAAGCGATGGAGAAGTGGCGTTCGTCAATGATGCTGGCGTTGCCATCAGCACGCCCATTTCGATTCGCAATCGCGACTTCCGTTTCCATCCGACTGAAAAACGCTTCGAGACCACCGGCGGATTCACTCAGTTCGGTCAAGCCTTCGACGACTTTGGAAATCGCTTCATCTCCTGGAACACAATTCCGATTCGACACGTGGTGATGGAACAGCGTTATCTCAGTCGCAATGCCAAAGCGCCCATTACAGCAACCACTTCCGAACTGTCCGTCGAAGGTTCGACGCCGCGAGTCTTTCCGATCAGTCAAACGACCAAACGTTTCAATGCGGAACCGCCGGGTTACTTCAATGCCAGTTGCGGGTTATCGATTTATCGCGGCAGTGCGTTACCCAATGATTTTCGCGGCAATGCATTTGCGTGCGAACCACTTTCGAATTTGGTGCATCGAGATGTTCTCGAAACTAACGGCACAACCTTCATCGCTCGACGTGCGGCAGACGAAATAGATCGCGAGTTCTTAGCGGCCAAAGACCCATGGTTCCGCCCTGTCAACACGGCAACCGGTCCAGATGGAGCCCTGTACATCGCTGATTTTTATCGTCCTTGGGTCGAGCATCCTCAATGGGTCGCTGACGAACGGGCTCGCAAATCGGTCGACTTCTCCGTTGGAAAAGAGTATGGCCGCATTTATCGCGTCGTATCCAAAGAAAACTCCAACAAGAAAACAAATGCGCCGTTCAAACTCAATCAGATGCGGGATCAGCAATTACTCCAACTTCTCAGTTGGCCCAACGCTTGGCAACGCGAGACAGCTCAACGGTTGCTAATCGAACGTGGCACAGTCGACTTGGCTCAAGTGCAGTCACATGCCCAGAATGGCCAAACGGAACTTGAACGCTTGCATGCATACGCAGTGCTCTATGGCCTTCGCGGCAAAAACCCTGAAGCCAACGGCCAGATGTCAAACCAGATGGCAAGCATGCTGGACGACCCATCTACAGCCGTTCGCAGAATTGGACTTCAATGGACTGAAGAATTCCTCGGTGACTCAACAACAGTGGATGATGCATGGTTCGAAAAGACGCTGCGCCTGCTGGACGATGACGATCCCGCAGTCCGCTTTCAAGCCATCTGCGCACTGGGATATTTCGCATCCAAGCCCGTCGTGCCACCACTCGCCCGAGCTTTTGAGAAGTATGGTTCGGATGCCTGGATACGGCAGGCTGTTTTTTCCAGCTTGGGTGATCATGCACCTGATTTCATCCAAGAGGTTGCCAAGCTCATTGAAAAACCGGACGAGATGGACCATGCACAGTTGCAGTGGCTACTGCTGGTTGTTGCCTCCACAGATGCGGATCAACAGACCAAGTTTGAATCGCTCTACGATTCGCTGGCATCCAATCGAGACTATTGGCAATCCCTGATCGCACTAGGACTCGCGCGGCGACACGGTTCCGCTTGGGTGACTGCGTTTGCGAACACCAACAAGTTGTTTCAACAGCGGCTTACTCGCCTGGCCGATGATGTATCGCCCCAAAAATCCTTAAGCGAACGCTTGCTGGCTTTGGGGATGATGGAGTTCTACGACTCGCCAACGTTCCAGAGAGCATTAGCCGAGTCGCTGGCGCTCGATCAGCCGCTATTGGTTCAGCAATGGGCCGTTCGCTCAGCTGCGGGATTAAGAACGGACAACCGCACTTCGCTGCTGATCGATACGCTTTCGAAAGCCAGCCCCGATGTTCGGCGGACCATTGTTGACAGCTTGATCACGCGTCAAGAATTGGCCTCCAAACTTGCCGCATCCATTCGAGAGGGCAAAGTGCAGTGGGCAGAGCTGGACAGTTTGCAGCGACAACTGCTTTTGAATCGACTCAACGCAGCCGATCGCCAGAACTTGGAGGAACTCGTGGCCGCACGTACTGCCGTCGACCGCAATGAACTGCTCTCCACCTATGTAGACGCCTATTCCGACAAACTGGATTTGGAACTAGGTAAAAAGATGTTCGTCCAGCACTGCCAGAGCTGTCATGCGATCGGTCAAGCCGGTAATCGCGTTGGACCTGACCTGACAGCGGTCGCGGGCAGACTTCCGTCCGACATCATCGTCGATGTCCTCGATCCTAACCGCTCGGTTGCCGCCGATGGTTTCGGTTATGCTATCCTGACAAAGGATGACGAAGTGCTATCTGGCCTGATCGCCGGTGAGACATCAACCAGTGTGACGCTTAAAAAGGCAGGCGGAGAGTTGGTTAGCGTTTTGCGCGATGACATTCAAGAATTGCGGCATCTTGGTAAATCGCTGATGCCCGAAGGATTCGAACGTTCGTTAACGCCCCAGGAACTCGCCAGCTTGGTTGCCTACCTCAAGTCAAACTAAAACGTGCAACTGAACGTAGCGGAAGCCGTCAAGGCTTGTTGATTTAATGTCAAATGCAAAAGGACAACGATTAGTCTCTACCACCGCTAACGCGGTACCGGTTGGTTTAGTGAGCCGTCGGCGCTGGCGGCCTGTTTAGTTTGTGAGCCGACGGCGCTAGCGGCCTGTTTAGTTTATGAGCCGACGGCGCTAGCCGCGGGTGACCGAAGGAGAAAGGGTCCATCGAGGTAGACTCGTTAAGGCAATTCATTTCCGAATTTATCCCATTGGGACGAATGAAATCCATGCACGCTAGAAACTTCGGTCATCCGCGGCTAGTGCCGTCGGCTCACTCCCGGTCGGCTCGCAAAAACAAGCGTATCTTGACGCATTCCGCTACCTTACATCGATCCCGCCGCCTCGCTATTCCCACCTCTATTCCAAATCCAGAGAAGTACATCATGACAAATCAAACCAAATTCACTTGGCTGCTACGCTTTGTTTGTGCCTGCGTATTCCTAACACCCTTGGCCTCTGCCCACTCGCAAGAATTCCCATGGCGCGTCGGTTCAGCAACCTCGGAGATGATCGCAGACGACAGCATGGTGATCGGGGGTGGTATCGGGCCTGGAAAAACGCAAGGCCAAGAAGGCAAACTGCAAGCCACTGCGACTGTCATACTGGGCGACTCAAAACTATGTATCGTCGGTGTCGATATCCTGATGATGCATCGTGACTATATGGACCAGGCCGCCAAAGGGATCGAGCAGAAGTGTGGTATCCCTTTTGACAATATCTTGATCAACGCCAGCCACACACATCACGCTCCGTCGACGGTAACGATTCACGGCTACGAACGCGATGAAGAGTTTTGCAAACGGACCGTGGCTGCGATTATTGAAGCCGCCACTAAAGCCAATGAAGCAGCCGCCAAAGCCGCTCCCAGCCAAGGTATCTTTCGACTCGGTCAAGAAGCTACGGTCGGTCAGAACAGCCGCCAATTGCTGAAAGATGGCCGCATCTATTGGATCGGCCCCCGCGATGACTTTGTCCGTCCAACCGACCCCTTCGACGTCGACTTACCCGTAATCGGCTTCCGTCAACAAGCAGGCAAGCTTGATGGATTGCTATTCAATCATTCAACGCATTGCATCGGCACGCGTAGCGGAAAACGCTCGCCCAGCTTTTACGGACTAGCCGCTCAGGAACTCTCCGAAGAGCATGGAATCCCCGTCAACTTTCTTTCAGGTGCCGCCGGATCAACGCACAACCTCGTGCTTGATTGCAACGAGATGGTGGTGCGAATCAAGGACGCCTTCAACACGACTTTGAAGCATGCTGAACCGATCAAGTCGAATCGCTTGTCAGCCATCAAGCGCGAGATCACCTTTCAAGTCCGCACTTTCGATGAACAGAAAGAAGATCTTGCCGTTGTCGAGTATTGCCGGAAGTATGCTCCAGCCAACGCGGATGCCATCATCCAAGTCTTCCGTGACAGTCGCATGAAACTCAAGCCATTTCAAGGCGAGACCCGTCCGATGTGGATTCAAGTCGTCCGTATAGGCGATGTTTACTTGGCCGCCGTCCCCGCCGAGTTTTTCACGGTGCTTGGACTGGAAATCAAACGTCGTTCACCGCATCGCAACACCTTTGTCTGTGGACTATCGAACGACTATGTAGGCTACCTACCCACGCGTGAAGGATTCAAGAACGGCGGCTATCAAACCTGGATGGGCCTACACAGTTTTTCTGAGATTGGCACCGGCGAAATGGTCGTCGAAGAATGCTTGAAGCTACTCAACGAGATCCAGTAGCCGAGCTTTTCGTTTTGCATTTTACGTTATTCAATAATCATCACTCATTCGACTGCGTTGCCGATGGAGAGCCACGCTCCCAGGGTAGCTCGCTCTGCTCGCAACCCTGGGCTGAATGACGGAACTCTTTCAGAGTAATGCTATTAAGTCAACACTCTCCGTTGGCTACCAGTTAAATGATTTCATGCCGAGTAACACCAGCATGAAGTTTTGCGTTTAGCAAAGGGCCAATGATTATTGCAAAATGATCAATTGCTAATGCAAAATGCCTGATCGCCCTATCATTTTGCATTTTGCCTTACTCATTACTCATCACTCATTCGACTGCGTCGCTCTGGGCTTGCTACCAGCCTTCTGTGCAACCAACTCAAAAATAGGTGGCGAGCTTTGCTTTAACCTCAATCTTGGAAGTTTTCGCGATTGGAGTATCCACTCGAATCGATCAATCTTCTCTTTCGCAAGGACCCAATCACCCGTAAAGTCTGGATGGGGATCATTGCGACGAAAATGGACGGTTGCATATCCCATTTCATCGGTGAGTCCTCCTGCGTCGACACTTTGGAATGAGCGCTCGTTTAGTCGTAAAATGCGATGCTTCGCAAGCGGGCTATTATTCTCGTCTACCACCAAAACCTTTAGCTCGATTTGCTTAAGGAAATTCATGGGTGGCAACTCACGTGCGGGGTCATGGGGTGAAACCGTGATGCGGGCATAGGGGAAATCGTAATAGCGGAGTTTTTCCCATACCGACGGTGAAGGTTCAGGATCGATTTCAACTTCCCCAGGAATCACATAAGCCTCGAACTGGCCAAGCTCATCTGAGATCACTGAATGCTCCTGACGCAAACCGCGCTCGGTGCGAACCCCAAAATTCATAGATACTCGACAGTCAGCAACCGGCTCGAGCGAATCTTCCTTGACTAACTTGCCTTGGACCTTTACAGCATCAACTACCTTTAGAGAAACGAAGAGCTCTTCGTTCGGTCGAACGCTTTGAGGCTCAGGCATTCGCAATTGTTTTGGACTATTGGGATCCCAGCGAAAATGGAACGATACCACGCCTGCTACGACGTTTCGAGCTTCGAAAGAACCGTCCTCTGCAACTTCGCACTCAACCAAAGAGGTCACACCGTTACCATTCTCAAATGGATCGTCCGCGTTGGCATTGAAGTTCTGGCTCTTGGTACTCACCTTTAGCTTTCCTCCTGCCAATGGACGAAGATCGGCAGCATCGATCTTCCCACGAACGTTGGCCACAGGTGCGAGTCTGATCTTCCCCTGGCGATGAGTTTGTACCGCCATGTCTCCCGATTTTACGTTGACCGAACTCAGAAAATCCTTCTTTAACCCACGCAGGACAGCTTTGCCAGATGCATCAGTCGTAACGTTTAGTAACTTCGCCACTCCAGGTGGAACCCTGCCCCCTAGGCCAGTGCTTTGATCTGAATCAAAAACGCCGTTCGGCACTTCGTGGTAATACGGCGTCACTTGCGCTCCGCTGCATGGCAAGCCGTCTGCATCTAGCACCTGGATCTCAGTCTCTTGACTCGCTTCCAAAACAACGACGCAGTCCGGCACGAGTTTACTACCCAACAATGGCTGGACGGCCTTCGTGTTGTAACCTGGTAAGACCACCCATAAAAAATGAAATCCGTCTTCATCCTGTTTTGGCAATAGAATTCGAAATTGCCCATCGGGTGCGCTCGATGTCGAAATTTGATCACCGAGAAAGTCCGCCCAAAACACCGATGCGTTCGCTAGTGGCTTCCCCGATTTATCGACCACCTTGCCCACGAGTTCGTAACTCGTAGCGGTATCGGCGTGAGCGTTCTGGTTTGCTGTGTTTTTGACTGCCTGCTTTTCCTCGACCGTCTTTCCTTCTTCCACCTGCGCATCCGCAGGACGGGTTTCGCCGTAGCTTGGGACCATCGTCCCAAGCGTAAGAGGACTTTCTGGTTGGGGAAGCGTAACGGGTTGCTCAGCAATTGCAACCTGTTTGTTCGGCAGGTTCACTAAACTCAAACAAGCAAACGCTGTCACAGCAACAAGACCGACAGTTGCCAATGAACTTGCTGACGCAGTTGCTTGGGTCTTGTTGCACAGAAATCGAATTCGCATCATCGTATCACCTTCCGTAGCAGCAGCGGATAGTAAAGACCGCTTCACGTAAAGTAGTTCTAGTTTCAGCAACGCATTGCCCAAGTGCAGTCGCTCCGAGTGACTGGGCGCGGCAAGTGCATCGCAGCAGATCTCGCGTTGACGCCGAATCTGACGACTCAGCAGCCACACACAGGGATGATAAAAAAGCAATGACTCGATCAACAATTGGAATGCGTTATGCCATAGATCGTTGCGAATCAGGTGAGCCACTTCATGCTTGAGAATCGCCTCAAGCTCTCTCGGAGTCAAACTCGTCATGAGACTCGCAGGAATAATGATCACCGGTTTCAAGAAGCCACATGCCATGGGTACGAGCTTCTCCTTACAAATCAGCAGTGCTACTGGTTTGCGGCACCCCATGTCGGCCAAAACCCGCTTAACTAACTGATCAAGGCGATTGTCACACCGGGTTGCGTTGCGGCTCCAGCGCCTCAGGGATTTGGCGGAAATCGCAATCCGTGAGCTCGTGATGACCAGCCCGAGTAACCAGAAGTAGCCAACGTGCTCTCGTTTGGGCTGGAACTGTAAAAATGTCTTCTTCGTTTGCTCAACCCAATGAACTCTCTGATTCGCTGATGTTGGTTGCAGCTCCAACACGACCGAATTTGTCTCTCGCTGCGTTAGGCTTGACAAACGCCCCTCAACTAGCTCAGCACCAGGTGCCGGAGCCCGAAACCATGATTGTCGCGAAAGAATCGCTACTGGAGGAATCGTCAGTAGCACCAGCCCCAGCATCATCGTCGCGTATCTCACCGACGGCATGCGCTGTGGAATGACCAGCAAACATGCTTGAACTGCAGCCCATATCAACGTTATCGGAATCAGTGACTGAAGCACGGTGATTCCAAGCATGGCGGAAAATGAGGCGAGTAACTCATATGGCGTCATCATTCTGTTCCTCCAGCTTATCGAGCATGGCTCTCATTTCGGCGATCTCAGCGGAACTCGCTCGCTTGAGCGACAGCGCTTGCATAGCCAACGCAGTGGCCGAACCATCGAAGACTTTTTCGACCATATCGCGCAACATCTTCGTCCCTGTCCTCTTGCGGCTAAAGGCAGCTTGAAAGAGTTGCGGCCGCACCGAGTCGTCTCGCTTGACCAACTCCTTTTCAAGCATAATGCTCAGCATTTTGACCGTGGTCGAGTAGTTCGTCTCCCGCTGTACACCCACCAACTCATGGATCTGCCGAGCCGTCGCCTGCCCGCGATCCCATAAAACGTTCAAGATCGCCAACTCGACTTCGGTAGGCTGCTGAGAAGTCCGTCTTGCCATAGGAATCACCCTGGTCGCAGGAATCAAAGATCGCAAATAGCGAAGTCTCTCGCCACAATTGGCGAATTCTCTCGCTATTTATAGCGAATTTACTCGCCAAGTTCAATAGGCGAAATTTGCCGAAATTAGGCCTCTACGAAGAATTCGTTGAACGGGTAGCCAGCGAAGAGTGATCCAAATTAGGTCTTACGCTTAGGTGAGGGCCAATGATTATTGCAAAATGATCAATTGTTAATGCAAAATGGCTGATCGGCTCTTCATTTTGCATTTTGCATTACTCATTACTCACCCCTCAAGAATTGCTGCTTTGGCGATCCGGCAAGCAGCCAGAAAATCGGGCACATCCAGCGTCTCTTTATTGGTGTGCACATCGCGCTGGCCGCATCCCAGCGTCACGGCAGGAATACCATGTTTGAATAACCAGTTCGCGTCGACTCCACCGTCTGTCACAGCGAGAATGGGTTCTTCACCAGTCGAAGCGCGGACCGTAGCTGCGGCTCTTCGCACGGGCTCGGAGTCCTCTTCCAAACGAAACGACTCATAGTCCACACGTTGTTCCACTTCAGCTCGCACCGCCACACCAGCGGCACTAGTCACTTGAGAAGCGGCTTTGATGAAGGCATCCTTGATGGCGTTCGAAATCGTCGTGCGAAACGGACTCTCATGACTCCTCGCCTCAGCGTCGACTTCAACATAGTCGGTGACCACATTGGTGGCGTTGCCACCGCGGATGATCCCAACATTGCTCGTCCCTTTCGAAACGGCCTTCGCACCTGGCAGTTTTTTCTTAACCAAGCCCAACCAACCGTCTTTGTGCAACGCCGCAATCGCGAGACTCGCCGCTGTAATCGCGTTCGCGCCATCTTGAGGCGCCAAGCCTGCGTGCGCCGGTATCCCGTAAAGCTTGATCTTTAGTTTCTCACCACCCGTGGCACCGATCGTTAACTTGCGAGGATTGCCGCCATCGAAGTTCAGCGCAAACGCCGGCTTACCAAGCTTACTGACCACCAGATTGCGGCTCCCTTGCAAACCAATTTCTTCTTGAACGAAAAAACACAATGTCAACGGTGCGTAATCCTGTTTGCTCTCCAGCACCTCCATCAATCCCACCAGTACGGCAGCCACTCCTGCGCGATCATCGCCTCCTAGCCCCGTCGTGGGATCAGCCGACTTGATCACGTCACCGATTCGTTTCGGCTTGCAGCCCATGCAAATCGGTACCGCATCCATATGCGCGGACAACATCAGCCGCGGTCCTTTTTTCGTTCCCGGCAACTTCACCACCAAGTTGCCGATCGCACCGGGGCGAGGCGTGCGTTTATGTGCAGTATCGAAACTGATCGCGTCTTCCGGGACTCCAATGGATTTCAGACGATCCACAATCACTGTAGCGATTTCCGTCTCTTCGCAGCTTGGTCCGCGCACAGCCATCAATTGCATCACTAAATCGATCGCCCGTTTCTCATTGATCTTGGACATCCAATGGCTTTCTAATGTAAGGTTCGCAATGAGTTAGCATGCACGAAGCCAACTCACTCAGGAATCTCGACCTCAACCTGGGCGCTGAAGGTTGCCGTTGGGTCACCGCGATCAGCAAGAGTTTCTGCGATCGACTTCAGCGTACGAACCGGTTTACCACGCCAAAGTTCTTTTTCCCCCTTCGAAACAATCACTTCGTCGTCCAGGTTCAGCATGTCATCGCGCAACAGCAAGGTCAGCTTGCCTTGCGGTGCCTGCTCAACACTAAACTTATTGCCCGAACGCGTGGCCACGACGCGATCACCGGCTTTGGCCTTGGCTGGATCGACTTTCAACCAATAGAAACGAGCATGAATCACATCGTCTTGCAACCAGATCACTTTCTCGGGAGTAAGATTGCGATTGAATTTCAGCATCCACTTCACACCCTCGCGATCCTCGCGGTCCATCCAGTGACCTTTCTCAGGATAGATTTTTGCCCAGTGCTCATAGCCACCCGCGTCGGCCTGCTTGAGTTCCGCAAGTTTGTCAGACCAACTCTGCGCGATCGTGTTGCGATTGTAAGCCGCATCTTTGCCTCCCATATGTAAGGTAAACGGCAAGTTGCGAAGGCCATCGGGCTTCGTTTCGTTTGGATGCCCAGCCATCATAGCTGCTGCAGCAAGCTGATCCGCCATTCGCGGTGCGAGTTGAAACACACCGTCACCGCCTGCCGAGTAACCCGTGATGTACACGCGATTCGGATTCACATCCTCGATAGCAATAAGGTTTTCGATCAAGCGAGTGTACAAAGCATCGATGTGACCTTGGTGCCACATGTTCCAAGTGTCCGTTGGTGCACGTGGTGCAAGGTAGATCCCCTCTTCTATCTCATACAACTTCTTCTGATTCTGCCACTGCTGATCATTAACGCGTTTGGGAGCGCCTCCGCCGCCGTGCATGGAGATCACCAAGCTGCGTCCCGCTTTAGGCTTGTCGCCAAAAACCGTCATTTCGAAGGGCATTTCAGCTCCATCCGCTTTGATGATTTTCGCTTCCAATTCAGCCTTCCGCGATTGTTGAATCTGTTCGCGATGATCAGCAGCCAGCAGCTCCAAAGCTTGTTGCGATTCGGCTTTGCTCAGCGGTACACTTGCAAACGCCTGCTCAGCCAACGTGGTCCGCTCCGCAGCAGGCTTCTTCAGATACTCCATCAACTGCTCAATTGCCTTCGAAGCGTCAGCCTTTGGAACCTCAGCCTTTGGAGCCTCAGCCTTTGGAGCCTCAGCCTTCGGAGCTTCAGCCTTCAACGTTACCAGCTTTCCATTTTCGTCTGCAACAAACGAATGCGACACAGTCACACCGGCTTGCAGCATTTCCACATTGAACTTTTTGCCTTTGGGAAGTGGAACGGACAAATGGTCATTCGTATCAAAACGTTCGTCCTTGCTCTGCCCACGAAACACCACATTTCCGGCTTCATCTCGAACGACAACGTTAGCTTGACATCGATCCGGTCCGCTTGGGCCAAGCGTCTTGAAACGCAGCTGAACAAATCCCTCAGGCACCGCGCGATCGATCTTCAAGTAGCGTTCGGTAACATTGATTGCGAACACGTCCTTGTTGTTGCGATCCCAGACCATCGGGAAACTCAACGGGGTCTTGCGGAAACTGACTGCATAAATCGAATGCTCAGGTGCATCCAATTGTGCTGTGGTGGCGCGATCTGCGAACCAGGCTTTATCGAGGTCATCCCCATTCGCTTCTGCAGCACCAGTAAAGTGCCAACCATCATCCCAAATCTCAACCCACGAGTGATTGCCGCTCTTGTCCGACCACAGCGGCGTTCCCACAAAGCGGGCTGGTACACCACAAGCACGGCAGGCATCGATCAATAGAATCGACAAGCCAGTGCAGGAAGCCAAGCCAGACTCCATCGATTCCCGCGGCCCCTGATCCGCTCGACGACGTTTCGTCGAGTACTTTACGTTCAATTCTTTGAAGATCGCCTGATTCAGTCTGGCGCCGGCTAGACCCGGAGTTTTGACGTCCTTAACGATGGGCCAGA
Organism: Pirellulaceae bacterium; assembly: GCA_033761895.1. Classification (GTDB taxonomy): domain Bacteria; phylum Planctomycetota; class Planctomycetia; order Pirellulales; family Pirellulaceae; genus Aureliella. Next base: position 14,450 of record JANRMD010000328.1, read on the forward strand.
ATCGTTCGTAAAACTCTTTGCGCCACGCATCACGTCGCTCGTTAATGTTCGCATAGGGCAAAACGTCGTTCAAAAAAACATCTTCCGGCAAGCTCTTGCCCCAGGCTGATTCTTGCCTCACCTTATAAGCCAACGACAGATTTTCAATGAGGAAGTCCGACTTCAAGCTTTTCAGATCGCTGACCGGCATGTGCTCGAGCAAAAAATGCAAACCCGCCCGTTGCTCGTCAGGCACTTGTGCAAGTGCCCTTTCGAGTTCAACCCGATTGTCTCCGGACTTAGCCAAAGCGGCAGCAACTTCGGCCGGTAACTCCGACTGCGCCTCGCAGTTCTGATAAGCGGACACAGCAATTACAAACACAAACACCAAAGTCAGACAACGCAACGTTCGCATGGACGATACTCGCATGGTTTCAGAACACTCCTAATTCTCGCTGAGAATAATAGAAGCGAACATTATAAGCAGAAACATATCCCAAACGCTGTGGGCGATTGAATTACTGCGGCAGGTTAGTGAGCCGACGGCGCTAGCCCGGATATTGCATACGCTCATGAATTTTAGCGTAGCGGGGCGCCTCGGTGCATAATTTCATCATTTTGAGTCTGGAA
>JANRMD010000329.1:0-8696 GCA_033761895.1 Pirellulaceae bacterium
GCCTAGGCGGCCTTCGCTTTCAAGTATTTGCGTTTGCATAAGCGGCGGGTTCTGCGGACGAGGACGTCCGCGCTCCAAAAACCGGTCCAACGGACTGGGAACTCGACAGGCACTGTCAAGAAATCAGTTGCTTTGAAAGTAAAGACTGCTCCCGGGAACTAATGATCGACAAGCCCTCAAGCATTTCGGGCCGTCAAACGGTGGTTAGTAACGCTGCATCGTGTCCACCGTCTGGCGACGGTGGCTACTTTCCCAACGATTGTCCCAATCGGTCCTCGAAAGCCTTGAGGGCTTGTCGATCATTGGGTACCGGAAGTCGTCAAGGCTTTCGAGGGCCACCGCAGTACTTTCGAATGCTTGAAGGGTTAGCGGCGGTTACCAGAGCAAAAACCGGGGCTAACGCCCATCGGTTAATCCCGCAGATTTAGTGATTTAGTCTGCGGATCGTTCGGTTTCTCAATAACTTGAGACGCGGTGACGAATGGCGACGAGGGCTGAGTTTATTAGCAGCCTATGCTTCGCCGAGTCGCAACATCCCGCCGGCTGGTCCTCGAAAGCCTTGACGGCTTCCGCTCCGCGATGATCCTAGAACGCGATGATCCTAGAATTAGCCTACGTTCACTGTTCGCTCGGATCGGGTTCGCCACTGTCGACTGGTGGAGTGCCTTCCGTGCGGTTGCTCCAGATCGAACGGTCTGGGGTGACTGGGCCCAGCTGATGGGAGCTCAGGTGAGCGACCACCACACAGCGACCATCGAATTGATCCTCCTGCGGTGTAATCGTCAGCTCGCCGGGGCGATCATCGGTGTAGGCGAACAAGCGAGTTTGGCCGGGCATCAAAGGGGTGCGATTGACTAGATCCTTCAAGATACCACCAATCCAGAGCGTATCCGCAGCTTCTTTTTGGCCTTCGGCGGCAGGTGACGATGCAGTCTCCTGGTTCGCATTCCAGTGCTTCCACAGCCCCGCATCCGCTGGTTTGAAGTCAAGATTCTTCAAACTCTTCGGCTCGACATCGCTTAACCAAGCATAGGAGATCTCGCCGTCAACATTTCTCAACACCATAGTGCTCTTGAGCACCAATTCGGTGGCATTCATTAGTTGCTGTTGCTCTGAGTCTGGGGACTTCTCTAGGCTGACACCACCTTTGAGCGGCACCATTTGCTCCGCATGCAACATTTCCGTCGAGTTCGAGTACACGGTTAGTGGTTCAAGCTGCACACCTGATGAGGTTCCATAATTGGTTCGCAGGTTGCGCACGGAACTACCCGCGCGTCGCAACACACGTGTAACGTCGCCCAAGGGCAAAACGACGCTACCGCTTTCCGGGAACTCGACGGTGTAATTGGTCGACAAGGAGGTGTACAAGGCGACGAAGCGCGTCAGGTGGCCGCGAGTGTGTTCGCCTTGAAGTTCGAGTAAGGCGATCTCGGTCGTGCGTCGAGCGAAACCAATGTCCAGACGTGCGACGCGGGTCACTACGGCCACGCCGACCAAGGCGAGTATCGGTGCAGCGATCCAAGCGTATTCGAGGCGACCGAGCAGCTTGAAGACAACCCAGTTCACCGGTACTAAGAATAGCAGGTAACCGCCGACCAAGTAGATAATGGTCCAGCGATCGGGCAGTTTGATCCCAGCTGCTTTGCGGAGTGCGGCCTGCGACTGATTGGCAACGCCCGAATAGTCATTCCAAGCGGCTCCATTGCCACCCCAACGCATGGCTTCAGGATCACTGCTATCGACTTGTTTGGCCGCATTCATGCCCATCTCTGTCTGAGGTGCGGAAACAATCGGCTGTGCATTCAGATCGGCGGGAGTGGAGGTCGTGTCTACATTCAAGCTGCTAGGGAACTGCGGATTGACACTGACAGTATTTGTGTTTGGCGTATCTTGGTTGACGTTCACCGCGGGTATTGTGTTATTGTCTGATACTGGCAGATCCCGCGATAGAATTCTGAAGTTGGAATGCATCCGCGCATCTTTGGTGTAAGCAGCAAAAGGTGGCGCCCAGTTCTGAATCTTCATTCCCTCGTTTGAGTTGGTAATCATGCGGGAGGCGCGGCGGAGCAAGCCGGTTGAAAGAAAACTAGAAAAATACTTCCATTTGGTAATGCGTGGTTCACGTAAAGGAAAAGCAGTTACGACCACACGGCCGCGGCCGACTTGTCGTTCGGCCACCATCTCGCCGGTTCGGGGTAACCACTGTCCACCGTCGCTTAACTTGAACTTCAATCCGCCAACGGGAGGTCCAAGGATATCCAGTGGCGTTTGCTCTCGACTGCTCAAGTCAGGCACTTTCCAGGTATCAGAAATCTCCTTGAACGACTCTGTTGTGAACTCAGCCGCGTCAGCCGAGGTGGCTGGCAGGTAGGGGGATAGGAAGGAGTTCTGAAGACGCGACCAACTGCTCGGACCGCTGATGACCAATTGACCACCCCAGTGCAACCAATCGACAATGGCCTCTTGCTGATCGGTGGTGAGTTCATCGATCGACACGTCGTCCCAGACCAGCACCGCCAGCGCGGTCATCGTTAGCATCGAATGCGGTAGCGCGTACTTGCCGTCTTGCGGCTTGAGCAGAGAGACTTGATAGCTGCGAGTGCGTGGAGCTTCGCCGAGGTCATCACCGCGCCAATAGACTGCGTCGAGGACCGTTAGGTATTCGTACGAGAGCGCTTGTGGGCTGACCACAGCCAACTGAAATTCGCAGCGTCCGAGTTCATTGGCACCCTGCAAGGAAGGTGTCTGAAAAATCGGTGTCATCAGTGGCCAGGAGCGCAACTGGGTGCGGAGCATTAAGCGTGGAGGAGTCAAGAACGGATCATCGTTCTTGGTTCCCGATTCGGGAATGAAGAATTGGAGGTCGACGGTTTTCGTTTGGCCCTTAGGCAGACTTGTCCTGCGCGAGTATTCATTGATCATGTTGGTGCCGGGGAGGTTCACCGGCGCATTGGAACGCTCGAGATCTCCAACCGCGACAACTTGCATGTCCTCGCGGTTCGATTTGAACAACTGTTGACTTTCGAACCAGTGTCCAGGTTTGACGGTCGCAATTTTCGTCTGGCTGTCGATCGGCAGCGTCAACAAGGGGCCCATCTCGAGCGCTTCTTTTTGTTCTTTGGCGCGCTTTTCTAATTCCTCTCGGGTCAGTTTTTCATTGTCGCGTTTGCAGCCGCCGCAGCCGCTGAGGGAAGCTAGCGTTAGCATTAGCAACCAACGCAGTTGGCGAAAAACTCTTGTAGTGTGCATGTTTTTTATGAGAGTGTAGCGACTTGGATGAGCTATGTAATTTCGGACGCCGTAAAGGCAATGTCAGTATAGCAATACTGAATGCACATATCATCATGACAGCATTGAGTTACTTGATTCGTGAAGTCTACCGAAGCCGCATTCCCTCGCGAACGGTTCAGATTTGTTCTTCAGCAGCCAGCTAGGTGCAGCTACGGTTGATCTACGCCCCAGTTGCAAACAGGTTCCCGTCATATAGCAGTTGAGGTGGTGAACTCTGCGGAACTTTGTTATCACATAGCTAACTAGTATTAAAAGGATGGACCCATGAGCCAAGGATCAGGCCGGGCGGGCCGCTTCATTCGGCTATCGCTACCCCGACAATACATCATCGATTTGCTGCATTTTTCGCGGAAAATACCCAGCATTCCCGTCCAGCGCCACATGGCCCTGGGCAGGACACTACTCGCTCGCAAAATGCTAGCTAAGCCGCCGAGCTGGGTGATGATCTTTGCGAAGGCGTACGCGCTTCTATGCGAAGAATTCCCCGTACTGCGTCGTTCTTATCTGGCTATGCCGTGGGCTCATCTGTACGAGCATCCGCAGTCGCTGGCTAGTATCGCGATCGAGAAAATGGTCGACGGCGAACCCGCGGTCGCTTTCCTTCGCGTCGGCAAGCTGCTTGATTCCGACCTCCGGGAGCTGGATAAGTGCTTGCGTCAAGCCCGAGAGGCGCCGATCGAGAACTTACGCTCGTATCGCTTGGCCAGGCAGATGTACTGGTTTCCGACTTTTTTGCGTCGGGCGGTGTGGTGGATCGGGCTGAACGGATCGGGCTACTATCGTGCGCGACATTTTGGTACGTTCGGCATCAGTGTCTATGCCAGCTTGGGCGCAGAGTCGTTGCATCCGTTGTCGCCGTTGACCAGTACGCTGAACTACGGTCCGATCGATGCGGAGGGTAATGTGAACGTGCGTTTGGTATACGACCACCGAGTGCTCGATGGCTCGACAGTTGCCCGCGCACTCGTACGGCTGGAAGAAATTTTGACCCATGAGTGTGTCCAGGAACTTGAACAACTCGATAAGACCGAACTACGCAAGTCGGCTTGAATTAACGAAGGATTCGCGATGAGCTTTGAGAAGAACTACTGGCATGATGCTAACTGTGCGAAGGCATTTTGGGATCAAAAGAACGGCCGCCCCTACAAAGAACTCGTGCGCGATACCTTTAGCTGCGTCGAAGCCAACGAAGGCGCTCACTGGTTGGACCTGGGCTGCGGTTCAGGCCAATTGACGGCGACTTTGTGGCAAACCGGCAACGGTAAACTCGGGCGCATTCTGGCAACCGATTGTGCTGCGGTAAATGCAGATGCGATCGCAAGTCTACGCTCGACCGTCTCGCCACCAGCAACTGCGTCTCAGATCGCTTTTCAGCAAGTCGATTTCAGCCATGGCCTGCCGCATATCGCCAGTGGTTCGTTCGACGGCGTCATCTCGGGCTTGGCGATTTCTTACGCAGAGTCGCGTGATCCGGTGACGGGGCAATACAACGACAAAGCCTTTATGCATCTGCTCAGCGAAATTGCTCGGGTGCTCAAGCCGTCGGGCCAGTTCGTGTTCTCAATCAATGTTCCGAATCCAGGATTCTGGAAAGTGCTCTACCGGTCGCTCAAAGGTGGTCACAAAGTATCGCACGCTGGACGGGTCCTGGCCAATGCATTTCGAATGCAGTTCTACGGTCGTTGGCTGAAGCAAGAGGCTCGTCGTGGGCGATTCCATTTCTATCCCATCGATGAACTGGTCACTCGACTGGAAAGAAGCGGTTTAGCTGTCGCTTCCCATCGTGTGTCTTATGCCGGTCAAGCGTACGTCGTTCAAGCTCGCCGCAAAGCAAACTCTGCAGCGAAGGCAGCTTAGTTAATCCTGCTCAAACACGGCAGTGCTTTAGAATGGCTGTGGCATCGGCGAGGTAGCCAACGAAGAACTGTCCAAACTCACCGAACTTGGCACTGGCCTCGTCGAAACGCATCTTGTACACGATCTCCTTCAAGTACTGTGGGTTGCGAGCCCACAGAGTGACACCCCATTCCCAGTCGTCCAATCCCACGCTGGCCGTGACAACTTGGGTTACTTTGCCGGCGAATGCCATGCCGCTTTGTGCGTGTTCGGCCATCATGGCATTGCGGGCTGTGAAAGCGGTGGTGTACCAGTTCGCGCCTACAACTCGGCTTTTGTTCATTGGATAGAAACACATTGCGGGCCAAGTCGGCAGTTCAGGGAACAAGCGATGTTGGTTCATCATTGGCAATCGCTTTTCATAAGCGGCCACTTTGGCGGCGAAAGCGGGGGAATTGGGGTCTTCGCCTCCGGAAGCCAATCGATCTGCGTATTGTTGTGGCGATGGGACGTATTCGGATATCTCAGTGATCGAAACGAACGAGTAGACCGGCTCGATGGCTGGCCCCAGTCCACTGGCCATGATGGCTTGATGCACGGCATCAATCTTCAATGGATCGGCATCGAACATGATCACGCCGAAATCGGCTTTATGACCACTGATGATGAAAGATTGCAGTCGAGTTGGAACGTCGGCTCGCGCGGGATCGAGCGCAGCCATCAGTTCTTTCGCGCCCGATGATCGCTGCTCTGGTGAAAGTCGATTCAATTCGCTGCGATTGAAGCGGTAGAAGATATGTGAGCAGTGCCAGCCCTCGGTCAACTGCACCGACGGTTCAGGGAGTTCGCTGGGCCGCGTGCCCGGACGCCCTTGTGTGGACCCATGCGACGACCCGTGCGACGACCCATGCGATGACTCGGCGGGCTGCGATACTGGCGATCCTGCGTGCGATGCGGTTGGATGAGTCTCAGAAGCGGCCATTTTTATTGTCCGGATACGAAGGGTGGGGGGAGCGTTCGAGGTATCGTATTTACCCAGTCAAATAGAACGCAAAGGACCGAAAAGCAAAAGAGGCCTCGGCGGTTTAACGACTTTTGGGGGTTCAGAAACAACGAATCGCAAATGTCAAGCCGAATGCGATCTCAATTCACGCATCAGCGATAAAACGGTTGCCAATTAAGCCACGTTGGGCCATAGCGCGTCGCTGGTTTACCAACCTCCAAAGCGCCAAGGTCAGGGGCTCTGCCCGCAAAGCCATCGTTGACCGTGGGGATCATTACGCCAGCATCCACGGCTCGACTGGCTGGACTCAGTTGGAAATTCAGGTCCATGGCGTGATAGACGGCATGCCGCTTGGTTGGATCTGGCGGAGTTAGTTTTTCGAAGATGTCAAAATCTACTTCGATGCCGTGTTTCTCTTGATTGGTAGCTGCGCTCAGTTCCGACAACTTCGAAAAACTCTTCCAGTTCTCCGGTTCGGGTTCGTATATACGTTCACCCTTCTTGGGGCTCAGCCATTTGTATTGGGCAGTGACGCCTTGGTTGGGCCGAAAGCCGTTGTAGTCTGAACTGTAGGCATCGGTGGCGTTCGCCCAAGTCATGATGCCGCGCTCAGGAGTATTTCTGCCCAAGAACAAGTTATTGCGAAAGTGGACATTCGAGGTCGGATCGGTCGAGCCTTGTTCGCCGATGATCGTGTTGTGATAAACGAACAGCCCCGCTGGCTTGGCTGAGAACTTGAAGGCACTTGTGCTTGGCACGTGGTACAGCAAATTGCCGATGAAATAGACTGGGCCTCCAAAGGCGGGCTGCGCGCTGTAGCCTCCATGGGCTGCGTTTACACCTCGATTGTTCATGACACGCACATTGTGAACTGCGCCATCGGTCTCAACAAAATCATCGTTGAGCATATGCATATCGTTGTTGTAGATATCGATTGACGAGGCTCGCTGGTCTGGGTCGTCTGGTGGTGTACCATAAGTTGAAATGCCGATCGCATCATGAAAGTAAGCGATTGCATTTCTGGCAATCACATGCCCCGGACCATAAACTTTAACCGCATAGTAGCTGGTCAGTTGGTGAGAACCATACGGTCCAGCGCTTGACCACAATGGCCCAGTCCAACCGACTAAACGAAAGCGATCATCGCGTCCCAAAAAGAGATTGTCTGCAATGTAAAAGTCGCGGGAGCCTGCGAACTCGGTCCAGACACCGAAGCCTACGTTCTCAAAGCGACAGTTCTTGACGGTCAGGTTGGTCGCACCCAAGACCTCTTTCTGGCCCGCAAAAATACCGACATCGGTGTTGCGAATAGTGATCCCGTCAAAAATATGGTGCTGCGATGCCATCACATCAAACAGTCGGTGATTGCCGTCACCGTCGAAGACCACTTCACCATCTCCCGCAGATCGGATAGTGATTGGCCGTTCCAGTGTCCCTTTCGCCGTTAGCGACATACTGCCGTCGAAAGGTGTCATCATCGGATCGACGTAGTTGCGACGCTCGGGCTTGTAGAGCCCTGCGTGCATTACGATCGTATCGCCGGGTTGAATGCGACGTTCCCACACCACGCTCCAATCGCCCAGGCCTGCGCCGTAGTAGGCTTGAAGTAGACTTGTAAAGTTGGGTTCCTCCTTGGGGCCTTCATGATCGAGTGGGTAAACGTGGAGTTTACGTCCGCCTTCAAAGGCCAGCGGTTCGCTTCGCGTTTTTACATTAACGACCTGCTTGGTTTGGCCACTCGTTCCGTCGGGATCTACCAAATCGAAATGGCATTCGTATTCTGTATTGGGTTGGAGATTGAGGATACTGCCTGCGAAGCCTTGCGGAACGACGTAATCTAGATTCTCGCGACGCCGGTAAATGTTTTCACCACCAATACGTACCAACGGCAAGGCCGCGCGCCATTGCGACTCACCCACCGCACGAAACTGAACAGCAACAGTGGCATTCCGATTGTCGTCGCCCTGAATGGACCATTCAAAACCGAGGTTGTGCAACGTCGGATGCTCGACGGTGAATTTGCCCGCCGCGCTGCGGTCATCAGCGGCGGTGGCAGAGGCATGGGCAAGCAGAATCGTGAATGCGCACAAGTACGCAAAGGACTTAGTCATGTTTGTTTCTCGGAGAGGTGATGAAACAAGTCGGTGGTGGGATCAAGCGGAACCCGCTGATTGTACCTGATCTAAGTCCAAGTTGGTTACTCTTTCTCTTCTTCCTCCTCTTCTTCCTCGTACGAGAGCATCATCACCATTGGATTGATCACGAGCGAGCCAAATCCATGCACGCTCCAAACTTTGAGACCCGCGGCTAGCGCCCTAGCGCCTACGGTTCACAATCTCACAGCCTGTCATAGCTTTGGAGGGACACCGCAGTACTCTCGAAATGCTTGAGGGCTTGTCGATCATTAGCTGCCGGGAGCAGTCTTGACTTTCAAAGCAAATGATTCTTGACAGTGCCTGTCGAGATCCCAATCCGTCGGACCGGTTTTTTTGGAGCGCGGACGTCCTCGTCCGCCGAACCCGCCGCTTATGCAAACACAAATACTTGAAAGCGGAAGCCGCCTAGG
>JANRMD010000330.1:0-2647 GCA_033761895.1 Pirellulaceae bacterium
GCTTTGTAAGCTTTGAGATCTCCGAAAGCAAAATCGTCGATGAGGCTGACTAGACCGTACAGTTCGAGCAATGAATTTTGAAGCGGGGTCGCTGTGAGTAGTACCTTTTTATAGGGTGCAATCGACTGTTTGATTGTGTTGGCTATCTTGTTCGTCGGCTTGTAGACGTTGCGCAGTCGGTGGGCTTCGTCGATCACGACAAGATCCCAGAGAGTCTGCGAGACGTAGGGTGCCATGCGCTGCACGTATTGGTACGAGCAGATGACAACTGCGTCCTGCTGGAATGGATTGAGGTTCCCGGCTTTGATGAATTCGTTGAACGTTCGAGCTTCCAAGATAACCGATGGCAAGAAAAACTTATCGGCCAGTTCCTGCGCCCACTGTTTACGAAGGTTGGCTGGGGCGATGACTAACAAGCGGTGTTTACGTTCCGCCCACATCTGGGCGAGCAAGAGTCCTGCTTCGATAGTTTTTCCGAGGCCAACTTCGTCCGCGAGAATCGCGCCCTTTGAGAGCGGATTGCTGAAGGCGAATAATGCTGCTTCAACTTGATGTGGGTTTAAGTCGACTTGTGCGTCGGATAGAACCGACGTGAGTTTTTCCAGATTGTCCGATGCGCAGCGCTTGGTCAAGTCGTAAGCAAGATACTTCGCGTGGTAAGGTGTCGACGGAATCTGGGCGACAGGAAGTACACTTCGGTTGAAACGGGATGGGTTGTTTGTTGAGGGTGTGCTTTGCTTCGATTCTGAAGCTGTGCGCGTCGATGCTTTGGGATTGGCAGGTTGCTCGGGTCGACCGAACGGATGAAACCAGACAGGTTGAGGTTGCTCAATCGGTCGAAGTGGCGAACTCAACCTCTCGGGGTTTTCGAGATGCCACTCAAACTCTCCGTCGCTTCCGTGGCAGTCAGTGACTTCGACTGTGCCTACTACCACACCGGTTGGCAGCGAGGCAATTGGTTTGTCAAGTTCTAGCTCAATGTCAGCACGGTCGGCTGGATCGAGATCCGTTTTTCCTAGGCTGGCATAGATATAGATTTTGCCTCGCAGCTTGGTAGGTAAGCTGCGGTACTCGACCGTCTTAACCCCTTGTAGGATCATTTCGGCCCAAGGCTGTCGAATGCTCAAGCCTTTTAGTTTTTCGGGTTGTAAACTCATGCTTTTGGGCTGTAGTCCGTATGATGCGGCTGTCACCTTCCCTGGTGCATCTTCCTTAGCGAGCACTGTGAATGCAGTTTTAGACACCTTTGGTCACCGACTATGCGCAGCAGTTCAGGTGTTGAGTCCAGGGCCAGACAGTCCACATTGTGGCGTAATTCAGCCTCTCCTTCCAGGTGGGTGAAGGATGGTTCGTGTACGATTTTCTAGAGATAGACGCGGCGGCCTGGCACCAATGACATCTCATCCATTCATCATCGTAGGGGTTTCGGAATTCCACAAACCGCGATCATGAGAACGAAGATGAATAGCGCACAGAATTAGGACTGAACGAAATACTTCTTTGGGTCGACGATGACGTCGAAGTTGTAATCGTTCTGCAAATGCGCAAAAATTTCTCGAGTTACTTCGGTCGACTCCACGTTCCCAACTACCGTCTTGATGGCATCGATCAGGCGCTTCTTTGCCGACTCGGTGTAGACGTTGATTGCTTGTATGAAACTAGCTGGAATTTCATCTAAAACGAGAATTTCCGCCTGTTTCCATCGCTTGTAATCATCACCGCAAGGGCCATCGTAGTTGAGTGCCTCCCAGTGAAGATGCTCCCAGGCCCCCCAGCCATGCCAAAACCTAGTTTCCTTGCAAGCGGCGTTTCCATCCGTCGTCACCACTCGTGGCAAGGTCGTTAACCTGCCCACATTGAATACGAAGAAGACAAGATCCTCATTGCTAACTCTATTCCAATCGGACATTGTTCGCGCCCACTGCATTGGCGTTCTGCAAACCCAGTACAGGGGAACGTAGTCACAAATTGATCGTTCAAAAACCGCATGCTCCTCGCGCCTAGATACAATCTCTGGGTTCGCGAGCTTGTAGCCGGGTAGATTGACTCCGAAGCACGCAAGTGCATTACGAGACCGAAGGCCGAAAAGTGCAATCACTACGGCTTGCTCAATTGTTGTCATATGATAAGCCACGTTATCTTCCATGCGCTCTCGCCGTGGTCCATGTGAACGCATTGTCACGGTCATTCTCCTATCGGCTGAAATATATCGATCCGAATTCCAGTATATCGAAGTCTTGCATAAATCTCCGCTAGCACCGTTGGCCATTCTAGCCCCCCGAGTCCGCAACCTAGCGGGGGTATTGCGATTGAGCATATTCCCCATTCCTCTATATGAGACGCGAGGAAATCCAATCCAGATTGAATATCGCTAAGCTTTGAACGTTGGCGCCAGTGGTTTTTAGTTGGAAAGTTAAGTATCCAGTGTCCAGTCGCGGATTTGTAAACATAGGGTTCGCCAAGCCTGAGCTCCTTGTCGCGAAAGCGTCGAATGTAGTCCGCATACATCTCCGGAAAACGCCGTTTGAACTCAAGGGCGATCCCTTTCCCCATCACGCCGACGCAATTCGTAGCATTCGTAATCGTCTGGCAATCTGAATTGAACAGGTCGCCCTCGAGTAGTTTAAAGCGTGCCTGCTTTTGATGG
>JANRMD010000331.1:0-5055 GCA_033761895.1 Pirellulaceae bacterium
GGAATCATTGAAATGGAAAATCAACGCTCACAGTGTCGAAGGCAGTCAACCGGTGTTTGTGAACGGTAGGTTGTATGTCTGCGAAGACGGTGGAAAGCTGGACGTAATCGATGCTGAAACAGGCAAGATTATTCAGCAGAAACCAATTGGCCGTCGCTTGAGTTCGATCGTTTACGGTGACGGTAAGCTCTATTGCACCAACGAGACTGGAATCTTCTGGGTTTTCGAACCTACTGAAGAAGGTGTCAAGGAAATCGCTAAAGTTCGCTTGAACGACGAAGAAATCCACGCTTCGCCAGTTATCTCGCGAGGACTGATCTATGTCACAACCACCAAGGGCCTGTATTGCATCGGCAAAGCCGACAGTGTTGTCGATTCTGATCCACTCCCGCCCAAGCCAGCTGAATCCCCACGCTCGGAAGATCAAACGGTAGCACATATTCAAATTGCTCCCGTCGAAGCGATGCTCGCACCAGGGCAATCAACGCCTTACCAAGTCCGAGCCTACAACAAAAAAGGTCAGTTCTTGAAAGTTGTTCCAGCCGAATTCACTGTCGATGGAACGGGGTCGGTTACTCCGGAAGGTGTTTACACCGCTGCTGCCGGAACGGATCACGTGGTTGTGACGATTACCGCTAAGGCTGGTGAGTTGACCAGCAAGGCTCGAGTTCGCATTATTCCTCCGCTACCTTGGAAGTTCGATTTCAGCGACAAGAAAGTGCCGCCGACTTGGATTGGGGCCGCTTATCGCCATCAGCCAAAAGATCTCGATGGTGAACCGATGCTGGTCAAAGTCAGTACTATTCCTAAGGGCACGCGCAGCCAGAGCTGGATGGGCTGGACGAACCTGCATGATTACACGGTGCAAGCCGATTTCAATGCTAAAGAAGGACCAACCGGCAAGCCGGATATGGGCTTGATCAATCAACGCTACATCGTAGACCTGATGGGTAAGAACGAATTGCAAATTCGCTCCTGGGCTTCGCGCTTGGAACTGCGTTTTGCCAAGACGATTCCGTTCGAATGGACCGCTAACCAGTGGTATACGATCAAGTTCCAGAGCAAGAACACAGACAAGGGTGTTACCTTGAGCGCCAAGGTCTGGAAACGCGGCGAAGAGGAACCTAAAGAATGGACAATCGAAGCTACCGACGCTCTGCCCAATAAGGCCGGAAGTCCAGGCTTTTTCGGCAATTCCGCCTTGAGTGAGTACTATATTGATAACGTGCAAGTGTACAGCAATAAGTAGTCCCACCTGTTAAGTAATTCGATCTAGCTGGTTTCTCCCCAAACCAGCTACACCAGTAGCCAATACATAGCAAAAAGAATCCTAAAAAAGGTAACCCTACATGCGTTCAACAAAACTCAAAGCACTAGCGATCTGCGGTCTGATGCTCTCGTCAGCTGGACTGGTGGAAAACAATCTGAATGCTCAAGACAAGTACGATGCCGTCACCGAAGCTCGCAAGCGAATCGACGTCATGAAAGTTGGTAAGCGAGATTGGCCGCAATGGGGCGGATCCTATCTTCGAAACAACGTTACCGACGAACCGAATATTGTCACCGATTGGAATGTCAAAGAAGGCAAGAACGTCCGTTGGTCGATGCCACTCGGATCTGAAACTTACGGCAATCCAATTGTCGCTAACGGCAAGGTCTATGTTGGTACCAACAACGGCAACGGCTACATCAAGCGCTATCCCAACACTGTCGACTTGGGATGTCTGGTGTGCTTTGACGAGAAAGACGGAAAGTTCTTGTGGCAGCACTCGAGCGAAAAACTCCCGACAGGTCGTGTTCATGACTGGCCGAACCAAGGCATCTGCTGTGCTCCGATGATTGATGGCGATCGCCTGTGGTACGTCACCAGCCGCGGTGAAGTCGTTTGTTTGGACACCGAAGGTTTCCTCGACGATGAGAACGATGGCGCAATCAAAGATGAACCCAACAACGATAAAACTGAAGCAGACGTTGTGTGGCGCATGAACATGATGAAGGAACTGGGCGTTTCTCAGCACAATATGTGCAGTTGCTCCGTTACAGCCGTAGGCAACAAACTGTTCGTGAACACTGCCAATGGTGTAGACGAAGGGCACGTGAACTTACCTGCATCATCCGCACCAAGCTTTATCTGCTTGGATCGCGATAGCGGTAAATTGCTGTGGGCCGATAACGCACCAGGCGCAAACGTTCTACATGGACAATGGTCCTCACCTGCATACGGTGAGTTCGCTGGAGTTGCACAAGTCATCTTCGGTGGCGGCGACGGCTATCTGTACAGCTACTCGGCGGACGGACAGAACGGTAAAGCCGATTTACTGTGGAAATTCGACTGCAATCCCAAAGATTCCCGTTATGAACTGGGTGGTGCAGCCACTCGCAATCACGTGATTGCCACCCCAGTTGTTTACGATGGTTACGTCTATGTGGCTGTCGGCGAAGATCCAGAACACGGTGAAGGTCCAGGGCATCTGTGGTGCATCGATCCAACCAAACGCGGCGACGTCAGCCCAACACTGGTCTACAACTCGAAAAACCCAAGTGTTCCGATTCCCCACAAACGCTTGCAGGCGATGGTTGCTAAGGATGGTGATTTCGAACGCGACAATCCGAACACGGCAGCGGTTTGGCACTATATCGGCAACGATCCGGAAGACTTCGAAAAGACTATGCACCGCACTTGCGGTACCGTTGCGATTAAAGATGACCTCCTATTTGTCGCAGACTTCAGCGGTGTGTTCCACTGCGTTGATGCCAAGACCGGCAAGGCCTATTGGACCTACGACATGTTCGCTGCCTCCTGGGCTTCGCCACTGATCGTCGAAGATCGTGTCTACATCAGCGACGAAGATGGCGATATTGCGATCTTCAAGGTCTCGAAGGAAAAAGACATGGTCGCTGAGATCAACATGGAAAGCGCTGTGTACACCACGCCGCTGGCGGCCAACAAGACACTTTACATCGCCAATCGCAATCGGATTTATGCACTTGAAAACGGTGCGCAATCCAAGGTTGAAGAGAAGTAGTTTTCCAAGTTTGGCGATTATCAACCGGTAGCTTGGGACGGATTGTCCCAAGCGAACCTGTTGCTTGGGAACATTGTCCCGAGTGTGCTTTGGGTATCTTTAAAGACAAGAAGTACAAACGGACGGGGCAAATGGCCCTATCCTACGAAGCCGTCGCTTGGGACCACTGTCCCAAGCGTGTTTCGTGATCTGGTAAAGACATAAGAAGAACGGACGGGGTAGATGGCCCCATCCTACGGAAGACTAAATTTCATGACGATGCGCACTCGATTCGCCCCAAGTCCGACTGGTTATCTACACATCGGCGGCGTTCGAACGGCCCTGTTCAATTGGTTGCTCGCGAAGCAGACAGGCGGCCAGTTCATTTTGCGAATCGACGACACTGACGCTCAACGCAACGTCCAAGAAGCACTCCAACCCATTCTGGATGGCTTCCGCTGGTTGGGTATGACTTGGGACGAGGGCCCCGATGTTGGCGGACCACAAGCGCCTTATTTCCAATCGCAGCGCAGCGAATTTTACAAAGTTGCCGCAAAGCAGCTGCTCGAAAGCGGCCATGCATACAAAGATTTCGCACGCCCCGAAGAACTTGACGCACAACGCAAAGCGGCCGAAGCGGCTGGAAAAACCTACGTTTATGATCGTCAGTGGATGGCCGAGACGGAAGAGCAAGCTGAAAAGTTTGCCGCTGAAGGTCGATCGTGGGTCCTGCGATTGAAGATGCCTCGGGAAGGCAAGTGTATCTTTCACGATGAGATTCGTGGACAAGTCGAATTCAATTGGGCAGATGAACAAGACCATGTGGTGCAACGCGGCGACGGTTCCTGCTTGTACCACTTGGCAAGCGTCGTGGATGACGAAGCATTCAAGATCACGCATGTCGTTCGCGCCGTCGAGCATCTGAGCAACACGCCGCGACAGATCTTCATCGCTCAATCGCTGGGCTACAAACTGCCTGTCTACGCACACTTGCCGTTCGTGGCTGAACCGGCAGGACCTGCGAAGTTGAGCAAACGCAAACTGGATACCTACCTTAAGAAGAAGGACTTTGCGGCTCTGTTTGAGCAGGGCCAACGGATAGCTGAACGAACAGGTTTGCAGGCCACCAAAGAAGCCTTCAATCCAGTCGTAGTCGACTTTTATGAGGCGATCGGATTTCTGCCCGATGCAATCCTAAACTACTTACTGTTACTGGGCTGGTCGCTGGACGATAGCACCGAGGACTTCACCCGTGAGCAGATGATCGAGTCGTTTACGCTGGCTCGCGTCAATAAAGCTCCGGCGAGTTTCGATCCGCAGAAATTGATTTCGTTCCAGTCACGTTGGATGCACAAGTTATCGGTTAACGAACGTGTCACGCGAGTCCTCCCTTTTTTGGTCAAAGCTCAGTTGGTTGCCAATCCGCCGACGGAAGCAGACGTCGATTGGGTAACCAAAGTTGTGGCTGCGGCCGATGATCGAATCAAGATCGCTGGTGACATCCTCGAGTTCGATGATTTTTTCACCGCTGATGACCAACTCAAGTACGATGAAGCGGCTTTTGCGAAACGAGTGCAGCAAGACCCCGGTGCAGTCGAACTGCTGAAGAAGTTTCGCGTAGAACTGGCCGCAACAGAGCCGTTTGATGCGGCGACGACAGAGGCGAATTTCAAAAAATTCGTTGAGACGCAAGGGATCAAGTTCAATCAGATCGTACATGCACTGAGGCTGGCTGTAACGGGCAAATCCGTTGGATTTGGCATGTTCGATTCGATGGCGATTCTCGGTAAGCCCCGCGTGCTCGCTCGAATCGACCACCTTCTTGCACGCGTCACGCCCAGCTGATTTTTCCGGTCGTGAAGGTCCTAATGCTCTGTCCACATTACCTTTTTTGGGTGGCGGAATGCGTCAAGCCGTTTCGAGAGTACTGCGGCTAGTGAGTTTGTGAGCCGACGGCGCTAGCCGCGGGTCTCGAAGTTTGGAGCGTGCATGGATTGGGCTCGTTCCAATGCAAATTGAACTGGCTTCATTGGCAGGACTATAGGTGATG
>JANRMD010000332.1:0-3235 GCA_033761895.1 Pirellulaceae bacterium
ATCATCCACTCTTGCAACTTAGCGCGTGCTTTATGCAGTGCCAAGCCAACCGCGTTCGTGGAAATCTCAAGCGCGAGAGCAATTTCTTCAGCGGATAATTCTTCAAAATAGGCGAGGCAGAATACAGCAGCCTGCCGAGGGACTTGAACCCATCGTCGACTAAGGCATACAGGTCGATCCCAAGTAAACCACGGATCCGTTTCACCGCAGTGACATTGATCACGACTTCCCAGGTCCGTCGCGAGTTGTCCACAAAACTGTGCATGTTCAAAATTCCTCAAGATGAAAGAGCAGACTAAGGAATGGTCATCCACGATGGCGGGTTCACTGCATAGGTAGGCTTAGCGGTGACCGAAACCGTGATGGCTTCTTCGAGGGCTTCATTGCGCGAGAAGCTGGCGATGCGAAATGTCGCCCTCAAGCCTTGGGAACCGCTGCTTCCTGCCCCCGTGATAAGTCCGTCCATCACGGCGAACTCAAGTGTGGTGTTATTGAGGAACGCATCACGAATGGCGGTGAAGTCGGTGTCGACTGTGTCCCACACCATCTCAAATTCGAGCGATGCATCTTTGAGTGTGCCCACCGTGGCACGCCAGCCGTTATTGGCGCGGGTGGACACATCGGCTTCGCCGGTTTCTAGGTTCAACGTGAGATCGCGCACGTTGCCGATCAGGTCCCACGTCGGGGCCGCGTAAGTTCCCGTGTTTCTGTAAAGCTTGGCATCCAAGCCCAATTTTGCAGGCATATCTGTTGCTCCTTATCGAATGCTGCCTGCCCACATGGATGGCAGACGGTCTTTGACTTTTTCCAGTGCTGGTCCCATGAACGGACGCTTGGGGTATCGTTCACGACGATACTTTCCACCGAACTCATGGGCTTTGCCGGCGGTGCCGACTACCTCGAAGCTAGGTCCAATGAGGGCCACGCCTCGCTGCTTATCAATGGCGTACATGAGCGAACGTTTCAGTTGGCCACGACGAGTGTTCGGTGGACTGCCAGGCATGGCAGCGGACTGGCGTCTACGAATCGAACGACGAGCCACCAAGCGAATGGCGGCAGCCGCATGACCAAGGCTTTTGAAGTTGCCTTGCTCCGCTTTTCGCTTGACCTGTTGGATCGAACTCTTGGTAGTGACTTTGACTGCGATCATGGCTGTGTTTATGGTGCGGTGAATCCCTGGGCATTGACGTAGACAGCAGCTCCGGTGGTGATGCAGGCGAAATTCAATGCGGTGTTGGCAGTGGTCTTCAGTGGATTCTCAAAGAAGATCTCAGCCATCGGAGCATTGGCTGGCAAATGGCCTCGCCAGATAATCGTTGCACCATCTTTGAGAACGATTTCGGTCGCCACCGCAGAGTTGTTGGAAAGCTGCATCGAACAGATGTAGCGACGCAGACCAGCACCAGCTGCAGCAGCAATGACTACGTCGGTGGTGTTGATCACTCCACCAGCAGCCGAAGCAAAAGCCCATTCCAGTTCTGGGATCTGCCAAGGTCGCGTGACGAGCACACCTTGCAAGGTTGAAACCAAGTCCGCCACATCGCCCGTTGCGACGCTTGCGTAGGCCGCGGTAAGAGCGCGAGCTGCTAAGCGAACCGGGTTGCCTGAAACCACTGCATCATGAGCTGCCTGCCCCGCGACGTTCGCCGTCACAGTTCCGATGTTGGTCGAGCTTGCAGTTGCGCCAGTGAGAATAACTCCCAGTCCTTGACCAACGACAGTTTGCCCTCGACCCGCGGTGATCTCTGCGGTCAGCTCAGCGTAGTCTTGGCAGTTGATGAATTGCGATTGAAAATTGATGTTGGCAGCGGGAGCTGCAGCGAGAGCCACTTGTCCCGATCCCGCGACATAGGCACCTCCAAATGTTGTTCCTGTCAGGTCCAGCGTGTTGGCGTCGATAACGGTTGCAACGTAATTGCCTCGCACTGTGTTGCCATTGTTGGTGACACCAGCCAGATGATCGACCCAAATTGTTTGTGTTCCCGTGTAGCCGTGAGCCGTTGAAGTTAGGCGAATGACGTTTCCTGGACCTGCGATAGCACCACTCACCGCGCGGAACGCTTGGTGGTTCATCGAGCGGATTCGGATCTTGTACGTTGCAGTTGGATCCGGGATCTGCTGATGACGCACGTAGGAGTTCGAACGTCCGTTGGTTGAATCCATCGCTCGCGAATGGAAGTAACATTCATCCGAGAATGGTTCCAATTCGAGAATCGAATAGGTGGCTGTGGTAACGATGGTAGAGGCTGCAGAGGCAATCGGAGCCAGTCCTCCGTTTTGCACGCTGTAAACCATCTGGGTTACTGTGGTACTGGCTGCCCCGCCGACATCGATATTGAGACTGTGCTTGCCGTCGGCGATCCCTGTGTTCGGGTCAACGGAGATTGCTTCAATAATGTGGTGCGTGTTCGCCTGGCGCGTGGCACCGGATTGGACGGCAATCATCGCTCGAAACGGAATCGTGAACGTTTCCTTCGAGAGCAGTTCGACAAAACCGCCTGCCGTTGTGCCAGAGCCAATCGTCAAGACGCCACCCGACACACTGGCGGTCGAACCGCCGCTGGTGATAACTTCCCAAAGGTCGGTCAGAGGTCGCGTCCATGAGTCGCGAAACTTCTTTTGAATCGACTTCACCTTGAACATATCGTCCAAGTCATCCAAACCCGGAATGTCTCGCGTGACACCACGGGAATTGGTGAATTGCATGCGAAATGGACCAACGTCTCCTGTAGTCATCGGCTATCTCCAAAGTCGAAAAGTGAGTGTCAGGACGCTGGTGAATTGGCGTAGCTCGTGCAAATGATCGGGAGCATAGACCGGGGTGTTCTCAACCCCTGTGCATCGTGCCCCTGGGTAACTCGAGAGCGGATTTGACCTGAAGTGATCGCCGATCTCCTCCACCAAGAGCATCAAGGCGTCGATCGTTGCTACATCGGTGGGCGTTTTCTTTTGCACCGCGACATCGATCTGGTAATCGAAGCTATCCCGCGATCGATCGAGTGCCGAACTTGAGATGCCTCGCGGTACCACCGTTACCTTCAAATCCGACATCGACTGAAGGTCGAAAACGGGTAGGTACAATCGCCGCGCAGCGAATGGCTGGCTGAATGAGTGACCATTCAGTTCTGCCGTTACTGCGTCTGCGATGGCAACGATGTTTGCCGACATCACTCGATTCCGATCTGTTTGGTGTGAATTCGTAGTAACTTGTGGTGAGGGTCGGACCATCGCCAAG
>JANRMD010000333.1:0-57116 GCA_033761895.1 Pirellulaceae bacterium
GTAGGTATCGACGCGTCCCGCTGCTTGCATCGACCGTAACTCGTGAAACGCCATGTCCACCGCAAAGCGATCACCCCGCACTGATTCACTTCCGCGCGAACCGCGACCATGCAGGACCAGCAAATCTCCAGGGCGATAATCACTCATTCAACCAAAATGGCTCCTGACCCCTTTTCCTTTGCAACCGAAATGCTTGACGCATTCCGCTACCGACGAAAGATAAGTGGAGATTAGCGGCTATTAGTGTTCCTTACTTCGACCGAATCAAAGATGCTGACTAGCGCCGAAACTCGACGGAATCGATGTTCATTAAACCGCCTCGGTTCTTTTCATTTTTGAAGACCAAGTAAACGTCTTCGCGTCCAGCAGGTTCTTTGAGGTCGATGACCTTTTCAGTGAACGCATGCCAGTCGCCGTTGACTTCGACGGGGACGCTGCCGAGCAGGGGACCATTGACGGAGCCAACGTGCGCTTCAACGATACCGCCCGCGCCGGCGCTGGCGGCTCGGAGGACGATCTGCTTGGTTTGGCCGAGTGAGATTTGGTTGAAACGTAAGAACCCGTCGTGTTCAATAGCGCCCATGAAGCGTTTGCCTTCGGCTTGGTCGGCGCCGAGCGGCTGAGTGCCTTTGTACTCGTCAGCCGATTCGGCTTGAATGTGCCGGCTGCGGAGCACGATGGAGTTGGTGCCGGAGAGGGCTGGGATGTCGCCCCTGCCAAGATCCGTATAAGTGGCTTCGAGTTGCACGGTGTCGAGAGGTTGCTTCAATGCGAGTTCATTGCGGAAGCCGCGAGTGCTAGGATTGCTCGAGTCGGCTTTGACGGAGAAAACGTACTCGACCATCTGCTGGACTTGCTCGCGAGTGTGCTGGGCATGGGGCAGCATAGCGACTTTGCCCCACACGCCAGTGGAGCCTTGAATGACGCGGGTCACGGATTGGTCGAGCTGATGCGGTTGGTCACGATACTTGTTAGCGATATCGACAAACGTCGGGCCGACCAGTGGTCGATTGGCAGCGTGACAATTGAAGCAGTCGCTCTTGCGAATAAGTGCCAAGCCTGGTGGGTCGTTGGCTGGGTCGTCTTTGGCTTTGACCGCGGAGGCTTCGACGAAGACTCGGTTGGGAGCAGTCGATTCGATCGGCTTCAGATCTTTTTCATCGGCTTCTTCAAAGTTGCTGGTGCCATCTTCTTGATCGTAAACGACGACTTGATACTTGATCGGTTCGCTGGGATCGAAGAAGTCGCCGGTCTTGGGTGTTACGAAGTCGATGACGGGTCGCGCGTTGCCAACGATCACTGGAAGGGTGATTACACTGCGAGCGCCGGCGGGATCTTTCACTTCCAACTCGACGGTGTAGGAACCGGGTTGGGTGAATAGAGCTTCCGTGGTTTCAGTAGAGCCCAGGATTCTTTCGGTACGCTGCGTTGCTTCCGTGCGAATCGCTTTCCACTGATAAGCCAGTTTGTCACCATCTTTGTCGGTGGAGCCCTGAGCGGTGAGTTTGACGGTGAGTGGTTCGCGGCCGATGTTGCCTTCGGCTTTGGCTGCGGCAACGGGGGCGCGATTGCCACGAACGTAGTCGACTCGAACCAATTGAGCGTCTTTGTTCACGCCCCAGGTTTCACCGTATTCGATCACGTACAGCGACCCGTCGGCATTGAATTGCAGATCGATGGGCCGGATGAAGCTCATGTTGGGTAAGAAGCGTTCGACGGACTTGAGGTTCGATTCGGCGTCCATGTGAACTGCATAAATTGCGTTGCGAGACCATTCGAAAGCGAACAGGGTGCTGTTGTATTCAGCGGGGAATTTGTTGTCGGATTTGAGTTTCTCGTCAAAGTAATAGACTGGGCCGGCGCAGGCGGTGCGCCCACCACTGCCGACTGCGGGGAATTCTTCGGAGCCGCCGGCAGGATAGTAGACGAAGGCTGGTCGAGCGGGTGGTAGTTCTTTAGCACCTGTGTTATTGACTGAGTTGTTGACCGGATGTTGAGGATCTTGTGGTAGTCCGATCTCTTTGGTCGCGAAGTTGACCATCGAGTAAGCTCGGTTGTTGCCGATGAAGTAGGGCCAGCCATAGTTGCCGGCTGTACGAGCTTGATTGACTTCGTCGTAACCGCGCGGGCCGCGTGGACCATCTGAGCCAGCATCAGGACCTACGTCGCCCCAATAAAGAATGCCGGTACGCTGGTCGACGTTCAATCGCCATGGGTTACGACATCCCATGACATAAATTTCAGGATGACCGATCGAACCATCTTTGGGGAACAGATTGCCATCGGGAATTGAATAAGTGCCATCTGCTTCGGGGTGAATGCGAAGGACTTTGCCGTTGTAGCTTTTGGTGTTTCCGGAAGAACGCTGTGCGTCCCATGGCTCGCGGTTTTCTCGTTCATCGATCGGTGCAAAGCCTTCTGAGTCATTGAAGGGGTTGGTGTTATCGCCAGTGCCAATGTAAAGATTGCCGTCGGGACCAAACTCCATTGAGCCTGCATGGTGACAGCACTCGCGACGTTGCTCTTCGTATTGGAACAAACGTTTTTCGCTAGCAAGGTCGAGCTTGTTATCACGAAAATCAAAGCGACTAACATATTGCCCTGAGAAGTTGGGTGGCGAGTACTGCAGGTAGACCCAACCATTCTTGGCGAAGTTTGGATCGAGTGCCAATCCGATTAAGCCGTTCTCTTGGGCCGTGGTGACTTCAAGTTTGCCAACCTCTTCGACTTTGCCGGTTTTCGGATCGATCGTTTTCACGAGTCCAGCGAGTTCGATCAAGAAGATCTTTCCGTCTGGAGCCAGAGCCATCTCCATAGGCTGAATCAGGTTGCTGCTGATGACGGTCTTTTCGAAGCGGCTCGGATCGAGTTCTTGGGCGTGTGCGATTGGGTGGCAAATCGATGTGATTGCAATGGTCGTCAGGGTTAATTTCAGAAGACGTTTGATATGCATTTTCAGGGAGAACTTCGAGGCGGGAATGGTGTCGGGAAAGGCAGGAGGGAAGCTCTATGGTAGTCGAAGGAGCCTTGATCGGAATAGATGCAGTTGGTTCGAGTTGTTTCGAAACCGAGAATCGTCGAACGAAAGCGGAGGCCATTGTCCCTCTCAGGGGCTTGCGAGTCGTTGGTCTGGTTTTCGGAACGCGGGCGTCCTCGCCCGCTCGCGCCCAGTTGCCCTTTCTAAGGTTGGGCTGGGGGGCGGGTTCAGCGGGCGAGGACGCCCGCGGTCCGAACAGGAGCAAGATTGTGACCGCGGAGGATTAAGGATTTCGCAACGGTCACTCCTTCGTTTGGTTGCGGACTTACGGAGGGCAGATCTCGCACGTCCCCTGGAAGTGAATGCAATCGCGGCGATAATTTGGCTTTCGAAAATCCAAGCAAAACCCGCTTTAGAAAAGACACAAACCATGGACATGCACGATCTGACTCGCGAACTGAATATCAAAACCAAATCCAAAATTGTGATGTTGGTGGCTGACGGTTTGGGTGGTTTGCCGATGGAACCGGGTGGCAAGACGGAGTTGGAAACGGCGAAGACTCCGAACTTGGATGCGTTGGCAAAGCGCGGCGTTCAGGGTCTGAGTATCCCCGTAAAGCCTGGGATTGCACCCGGTAGTGGGCCGGGGCACCTGGGTCTGTTTGGCTACGATCCGCTCAAGTACCAGATCGGCCGGGGGGCTCTCGAAGCGACCGGTATTGGTTTTGCCATGCAAACAGGTGATGTGGCGATTCGTTGTAACTTCTGCACCATCGACGCAGCGGGGAACATTTCCGATCGCAGGGCAGGGCGGATCAGCAGTGAAGAGAGCGCGCCGCTGGCGATTTCGCTGCGTCAGATCAAGATTCCTGGCATCGAGATTTTCGTCGAGCCGGTGAAGGAGCATCGATTTGTGGTTGTTTTCCGTGGTCCCAGCCTCGCGGGCAATGTCAAAGATACGGATCCACAGGCGACGGGTGTCCCACCGCTCGACCCAGTTGCGGAAGACGATGCGAGTCGCAAGACGGCTGAAGTGGCGAAGGAGTTTTTGAAGCAAGCCAAACAGATTCTGAAAGATGAGAAGAAGGCAAATTTCCATACGATGCGCGGCTTTGCAGCGCGTCCTGACCTGCCGTCTTATGAGAGTGTTTACGGACTGAAAGCGGCCGCCATTGCCGTGTATCCGATGTACAAGGGGCTTGCCCGACTGGTAGGTATGGAGATTGTTGGCAAAGCCACGACGCTCGACGAACAAATCGAGACGCTAAAGAAAGTCTGGGATGATTACGACTTTTTCTTTATTCACTTTAAGTACACTGATAGCACGGGCGAAGATGGTAACTTTGCTGAGAAGGTCAAGCGAACCGAAGAGGTGGATGCTGCGATTCCAGCCATCACGGCACTCAAGCCAGATGTGTTGATCGTAACAGGTGACCATTCGACGCCGGCGTATTTGAAGGGCCACAGTTGGCATCCGGTGCCGACCCTTTTGGTATCGGATTGTTGTCGACCTGATCATCACAGCAGCTTTGGCGAGACCACTGCGATTACAGGTGGGCTGGGGCAATTTGAAGCTCAGTACTTAATGTTGCTTGCGCTTTCCAATGCTGGCCGAATGGGCAAGTTCGGAGCGTAGTTCTTTATGATGCTTTGTAATCGCGATTTAGAATATCGCGGCGCAATTAGATAGGCGTAGCATGGAAACCGGTTTTGATCTGCCATGTCCGCCACTGCCAAGGTTGCTGGCGAGACCAACTGAAAGTCACAAAGGTAACTTTGGGCATGCATTGCTGATTGGCGGTAGTCGTGGCATGAGCGGCGCGATTGCGCTGGCAGGTTTGTCGGCGTTGCGAACTGGAGCGGGTTGGGTTAGCGTCGCTGTTCCGGACCGTTGTCTGGAAACGGTTGCGAATGTATCGCCGTGTTTGATGACGATTCCTGTAGCGGACGATGAGCAGGGGCGGATTTCTGCAAACGCGATCGAACAGCTTGAACCGTGGTTTGCCAAAGCGAGTTGCATTGCGATTGGGCCAGGTATGGGGCGCTCTCGCGAATTGCAGTTACTGCTAAGCAAATTGCTGCGGCGTGTGGCTTGTCCGTTAGTCATCGACGCGGATGGCTTAAACAATCTCGCTGAATCTGGAGGTTGGCCTATACGGACCAAACAGCACGTGGTGCTTACCCCGCATCCAGGCGAGTGGGCGAGACTAAGCGGTGTCGCTGCAGCAGATCGACTCGCCCAGTGCCGAAGTGCGATCGATACGGCGAACAAATTTGAAGCGGTAACGATTGTTCTCAAAGGGCATCGCTCCTTAGTCACGGATGGTCGGTCGGCAGTGCTCAATACAACTGGCACGCCCGCAATGGCGGTTGCCGGCAGTGGCGATGTTTTGACAGGCGTCATTGTGGGTCTGATTTGTCAGGGCTTGCCGCCGCGCGAGGCCGCACATTTGGCAGTGCATGTGCATGGCCAAGCTGCTGAGGCGGCGCAAAAAACGAACGGGACACACGTGGTATTACCAACGGAGCTGATTGAGGCCATTGGTAAGGTGATTGTCGAGCATATTGTGTGAAGTAGGGCGCAGCACTCTCGAAATGCTTGACGCATTTCGCTACCAGCTATATCCATTCATTGCTGAGGGGGCACCTTGCGGGGAGGGAGGGTTTCGAGGAAAGTTGTTGGTAATTCGCTCGAGAAGATTTGCCCACTAGAATCTGGGCTGCACGTTTCGTTAGATTTTGTTTTTGATGCCACAGCTAATTCACAGTTTGAAAGACCTTCCAAACGAGTTGCGTGGCGGCGCGGTGGCGATCGGTAACTTTGATGGAGTGCATCGCGGCCACCTGCAATTGGTTCGCGAGCTGGTCCGTAAGGCGCAGCAGCTTTCGTCACAGCAATTCACAGCACCGGCCATCGTGTTCACTTTTGACCCGCCACCGATGGCTGTGTTGTTTCCGCAGCGAAAGCTCTCGCCTGCTTTAACTGACATGGAGCGACGAGCGGAGTTGCTTCACAAACTGGGTGTGGACTTGGTGGTTGCTTATCCAACCGACATGGCCTTGTTGCGATTGACTGCCGAGGAGTTTTTTCAGCAGGTGTTAGTGGAGACGTTGGGGGCACGGGCCATCGTCGAAGGACCGAATTTTCGATTTGGTCACGACCGGCTTGGCGATGTGGAGATGTTGGGACGACTCTGCACTGACGCTGGTTTAGCGTTGGCGATTGTGCCTGCGAAGAACGATGAAGCGGGCATGATCAGTAGCACGCGAGTGCGTGAGCTCATCAATTTGGGAAGTATCTCACAAGCAAATTCCCTGCTTACTCAACCCTATCAGATCGTTGGGCAAGTCGGGCATGGTGAGGCTCGTGGGCGGAGGATTGGTACGCCCACGGCAAACTTGACCAATATCCCGGTACTGGTTCCACCGCACGGGGTTTATGCTGGTTGCGTGCCGATCGGCGATGGGTTGTGCGCTGCGGCGATTCATATTGGTCCGAATCCAACATTCGGCGATAGTTCGGTAAAAGTCGAAGTGCATTTGATCGATTGGACGGGGGAGCTGTACGACTCGCGACTTGCATGCACTTTTCTAGATCGCTTGCGGGATGTTCGAAAGTTCGACTCGGCGGGTGAATTGAAGGCCCAAATCGCGGTCGACATCGAGGCTTGTCGCGCGATTTTCAAGAAATATGTCGCGTTGGACGGGTGACGACCAGTCGTGCGGTTGTCAAGTAATCCATTTTCTAGCACCATATGAGCTTTACGAACTCAATTCCAAAAGCAGCATCGGCCACAATATGTCCTTGAACTGGGACCTTCTGACCAAACGTATTCTTCCGCATCAACGTTTCATTTTGACTAGTCATATTCGTCCCGATTGCGACGCACTGGGTAGCGAGTTGGGGATGGCGGGAATTCTCAAGCAGCTGGGAAAAGATGTTCGCATCGTCAACGGACATCCGACGCCACCGTCCTTGTCGTTTCTTGACCCTTCCCAAATGATCGAAGTCCTTGGCGAAACGACCTCCCAAAGCGAAGTGGAAGGCGATTGCCTGATTGTGCTTGATACAAGCGCCTGGGCGCAACTTGGGCCGATGGGTGAGGTTCTCCGGAACTTTAAGGGAACGAAACTGTGTATTGATCATCACGTTGGCGAAGACGATTTAGGTACCGAGTTCTTCAAAGACACCAGCGCCGAAGCGGCTGGGCATTTGGTCGCAGTTCTAGCCGAAAAACTGAACGTAAAGATCACCAAACCGATGGCGACTGCTTTGTATGCCGCGATTGCAACGGACACAGGTTGGTTCCGCTTTGGTTCGACTACCGCCTCTACCTATCGGGTCGCTGCCAAGTTGCTTGAGAACGGCGCAGTACCAGCGGAGATTTACTCCGACCTGTATGAGCGCGATACGCTTGGCCGCCTGCGACTCCGGGGCCGCATTCTGGCTCGCACGGAACCAGAACTAGACGGCAAACTGATGCATACGTATGTCTTGGCCGATGATTTTGGTGATACCGGCGCGATACCGAGCGACACCGAAGACGCAATCAACCTCACCTTGGCTGTAGCAGGGACGAAGTTTGCTGTGATCTTTGTTGAGCAACTCAAAGGTGGCTTCAAGATTAGTTTCCGCAGTCGGTGCACCGCAGATTGCAATCAGATCGCTCGTGAGTTCGGTGGCGGTGGGCACAAAGCGGCTGCAGGCGCGTTCGTTGATGGCCAGTTGCGAGACGTGCAGCAGCGAGTGCTCGACGTTGTGCGCGCTGCCTTAAAGAATGTAGCCTAACGATGAAAGTAAAACGACTTCGCGAAGACTTTGTGGTTCGCGAGATTACTGAGTTTCCCGTGCCTGGTGGTTCGCACGCCACCTACCTGCTGGAAAAATCTGGGCTGGGCACGCCAGAAGCGATTCAAGAGATCATCAAATGCTGGAATCTCTCGCGGTCGCAGATCGGATACGGAGGACTCAAGGATCGTCATGCGGTGACCTCGCAAACGATTACAATCTATCGCGGACCTGAGCGCGACATCGAGCAACGGAGCTTTACGCTGACCTACATCGGCCAAGCCCCACGCGAGTTTGGTGCGAAGGATATTCAGGCCAACGCGTTTGAAATCACACTCCGCGGTCTGCGTGCCGACAAGGTGGAAGGGATTCAACAAGCTTGTTCGACGTTGGCTGCTGGAATCCCAAACTACTTTGACGATCAGCGTTTTGGTTCGCTGGGAACAAGTCGTCAGTTTGTTGCCCAGCCTTGGTGTCTGGGTGATTACGAGCGTGCGTTGTACCTGATGATCGCGGAAGAAAACTCACATGACCGGCCGCGCGAGCGTGAGCAAAAAGAGATTCTTCGCAAGTTGTGGGGCGACTGGATTGAGTGCAAGCGAGTTCTAGACCGCTCCCATCGTCGCAGCATTGTGACTTATCTTTGCGATCATCCAACGGATTTTCGCAGAGCTCTCGCGCTGGTACGAATCGATTTGCGGAGTATCTATGTCGCGGCGTTTCAGAGTCAGCTTTGGAATCAAGTCGTTGCCCAGTGGTGGCGCAACCAGCTGCCGGAAGAGCAGTTGCTAAAAGTTCAGGGGGCGGGAAGTGAATTGGTTTTTCCCGGAAGCATGGATGCTGCACTGGCAGCCAAAGCTCGTCGGTTGCAGATTCCGTTGCCATCGGCCCGGCAAAAAGACTGGGCTCCGGAGATTGGCGAGTTGCTAGATGGTGTGCTGGCTCAATACGGAATGCAGCGACACGAGATCCGTTTGAAGTACCCTCGCGATACCTTCTTTTCCAAAGGTGTTCGCGACGTGATGCTCATGCCCAAGGGGCTGAAGTGGCAGTCTGGGCTGGATGAAGTGGTCGGTCGCGAAGATGTGTTCAAGTTAAAGCTGGACTTTTCCTTGCTGCGTGGCCAGTACGCGACCATGCTGATCAAGTTTTTGGACACGGTCAGCCACGGAGCCGTCAGCGATATGTTTGAAGAAGAGCCAGAGGACGAGCTTGAGGCTTGAGATCGGCTGTGTGCTCCTCAAGCCTCACGCCTCTAGCCTGTTACTTCACTGCAAAGCTAGAGCCGTGCAGTTCGCGTTGGGCGAGATCAAGGTCATGTTCGACCATGATGCGCGCCAACTCGCGAACGTCGGTCTTGGCGGTCCAGCCGAGTTTCGCTTTGGCTTTGCTGCTGTCGCCCAGAAGCAAATCTACTTCGGAAGGACGAATGTAGCGGGGATCGATCTCGACGTAATCGTGCCAGTCCATTTCTAGCTGGCCAAAGACCATGTCGAGGAATTCGCGAATCGTGCGAGTTTCGCCGGTGGCGATGACGAAGTCCTCGGGTTGATCGTGTTGCAGCATCATCCACATGGCTTCGACGTAGTCTTTGGCGTAACCCCAGTCACGCTTTGAATCGAGGTTACCGAGATACAGTTTCTTCTGCAGACCAACTTTGATACGGGTGGCGGCGCGGGTGATTTTGCGAGTTACGAATGTCTCGCCACGGCGAGGTGATTCGTGATTGAACAGGATGCCGTTGCAAGCGAATAGATCGTAGCTGCGTCGGTAGTTGACGGTTTGGAAATAGGCGTAGACCTTCGCGCAAGCGTAAGGGGACTGAGGGTTGAAAGGTGTGGTCTCTTTCTGAGGTGTTTCAAGGACCATACCAAACATCTCAGAGCTTGAGGCTTGATAGACTTTGACCCGCTTGCGTTTGTTCAACAAGCGGGCTGCTTCGAGCACGTTCAGAGCACCAACACCGTCGCTCATGAGCGTGTAGACGGGCTGATCGAATGAAACGCGTACATGGCTCTGCGCGCCCAGGTTGTAGATCTCGTCGGGTTCGATTTCTTGGACTAAGTTTGTGAGAGCTTGGCCGTCGGTCAGGTCGCCGTAGTGCAACAGCAGGCGTGGTTTTTCGTGGACATCGCGATACAAATGATCGATACGACCGGTAGAAAAACTACTGGTGCGGCGCACCAAGCCATGTACCATGTAGCCCTTATCGAGCAGTAGTTCGGCCAGGTAGGAACCGTCTTGACCGGTAATGCCAGTGATGAGAGCTGAACGTGACATGAAAACCTCAGATTGCTAAATTGGCTAGAATTCAAAAACGGGATGCAGGCACAAACGCTTAGTTTTCGCGTAGCGTTCCTTGCGAGAGTTCATTCAAATACGCCGCGTAAGTGTGCTTTATGCCTTCTTTCAGCGACGTAGTTGGGCTCCATCCGGTTGACTTGATCAACGAAATGTCAGTCAACTTGCGGGGAGTTCCATCGGGCTTGGTTGTGTCGGTCAAGATCTGACCATTGTAGCCAACTTGATCGGCGACCATGTGAGCAAGTTCGAGAATACTCAAGTCTTCACCCATACCGACGTTAACCCAGTCCGGCGGATTATCGATCTTTAGTAAGTGCACGAGGGCATCAGCCAGATCGTCGACATAAAGGAACTCGCGGCGAGGAGAGCCGGTCCCCCAAATCGTAATGTTCGGTGCATTGTTCTGTTTAGCCTCATGGATGCGTCGAAGCAGCGCAGGGAGCACGTGGCTGTTGGATGGGTGATAGTTGTCGCCTGGCCCGTATAGGTTGGTGGGCATCGCTGAGTGGAATAGTCGTCCATACTCACGACGGTAATATTGGCAAAGTTTCAGGCCGCAGATTTTCGCTAGCGCGTAAGCTTCGTTGGTTGGTTCCAAGGGGCTCGCGAGCAACTGATCTTCAGTAATGGGCTGCGTTGCCATTCGCGGATAAATACAAGTGCTACCAAGAAACAATAAACGCTTTACGTCATGGCGATAGGCCGCATTGATCGTTGCCAGTTGTGCGTTCAGGTTTTCGACGAGGAATTCGACTGGAAAAGTATTATTGGCATGAATGCCACCGACTCTAGCAGCCGCAAACACCACCGCTTCGGGCTTATGGGCAGCGAAGAACTGCTCGACTGCGACGGCGTTCTCAAGGTCCAGTTCGGCGCGGGTGCAGGTGATAATCCGACAGCCAGATTCGCGAGCCAAGCGGCGGCACACAGCCGAACCGACCATGCCTCGATGACCTGCAACGTAGACGGATGAGAACACAATTTGCCCTGAAAAGACGGAATAAGCTCGAGTTGACAAATAAGATGGTAGTTTCTACCACTTATACTGGAAAGGGATTTACACTACCCGCCAGCCTATCCTCTGTGGAAATCGGCAGAAGAGTGACGGGTGGGCGGATTAAATCGGATCTGCTTGGCAGTCGTCGATGGCAACCGAAATTCCTTGATCCATAAATCGCACTGAAATCTGCAGGCGAACTTCTTTGTCTCGGCGAACGATTACGCCCTCATAGCCGGCAAAAGAGCCATTACGTATCCTGACTTTCATGCCTGGTTCCAGACGTCGTTCAGGTGCTAGCGGGGCATTCATGGCAACTAAATTGAAGACTTGAAGTAAGTCTGCCACCAGCTTTTCGGGCTCGGGCACAGCCATGTTGCGACTGACACAACCGGTACAAACGGCCCGATAACGAGCCTCTTCACCGCCACAGACAAACACATAATTAGCAAAAAGTGGTTCGTAGCTTTTTCGCAAGCGACCATTGGGTGAACGGTATCTTCGTTCGATCACGGGGGCGTAGAAGGCGATCTTCTCGTCAATCAACTGACGCATCAACTTCTTTTCTCGACGAGCCATGGTGTACATTGCCCACCATGGGTCTTTCAACGCTTGCTCACTAGTGAGCAAGTTCGCTGGAAAGATGTCGGTCTCGCGATTCAGAAGCGGCATAATGCTGTTGATTCTTCCCCAAAAGTCAACCTGTGTTCGCCTGCTCAGTAATTACCTCATTTTATATATTAAAGAGCTGATCTGGATAGCTCGATTGTTATGAAATCTCCACGAAGGGAACGAATGAAGTGCGATGTGCCGATTGTACACACTGATTCAATTCTGCGATGACACCGCGATCGCAAGCATGACGCAAGATTCCCAATAGACGAACAGGCGAAAGAGCGACAAAACCAGTTTGGCGACGCGTCGTCATTTGTCACGAGCAACTACTGAGGAGGACGATCCGAAGTGTACGGTCGACTGGTGATTACTCCTTCTTCGGGGCTGCTTGCGGTTGCGTAAAGGCGTTTGGGAATGCGCCCCGCCAGGTAAGCTTCACGGCCCGCAATTGCGGCATGTTTCATGGCGATCGACATGCGAATGGGATCGCGAGCATGAGCGATTGCTGAATTCAACAGCACGCCATCAGCACCCAATTCGAACGCAACTGAAACATCGCTGGCTGTACCAACTCCTGCGTCGATGATTACTGGATAATCTGGGTCGCCTTCCTTGAGATACTCAAGAATTATGCGCAGATTATTTGGATTGAGGATGCCCTGACCACTGCCAATAGGGCTGCCGGCTGGCATCACACTAGTTGCTCCAGCTTCTTTAAGTCGACGAGCGACGATCGGATCATCACTGGTGTAACATAACACTTGGAAGCCCGCGTCCACCAGCGTCTTGCAGGCTTCAATGGTAGCGATTGGATCCGGAAGCAGTGTTTTGCTATCGCCCAGAACTTCCAGTTTGACCCAATTGGCGCCCGGGTTCTCTAACGCTCGCAGGATCTCGCGCCCCAGTTTGGCAACTCGCACCGCATCCACGGCGTTGTAGCAACCCGCCGTGTTGGGCAGCAGAAGATACTCTTTAGGGTCGATATAGTCGAGGATGTTTTGGCCCAGCCGGTCGTACATCTTCTCGCGCCGCACTGCAACAGTCACAACTTTTGCGCCTGAAGCAGCCAGTGAATCACGCATGATCTCAAGCGTATCGTACTTGCCACTGCCTACGATCAAACGCGTAGGAAGTGTGTGGTCACCTATCTTAAGTTGGTCTTGCATTGAAACTGGGTTTGATGTTTTGCGGAGCGAAAATATTTGAGGTCGTTGCGGAAGCCGCCAAGCCTTTCGGAGGTTGTTCTTCGTCTTGCGTAGATCGCTTCAACCGCCGCCAACAAGCGTAACCACCTCGATTGTATCGCCCGCTTGCAATTGATGGGTCGCGTGGTCGTCATGCCCCACGATTTCCATATTCACTTCGACAGCCACCAATTTGGTCCGAATGGCGGCTCGCTCCAATAATTCAGCAATGGAAGTACCTGACGGTACTTCCAGCGTTTCACCATTAAAGCGGATCGAGATCGTGGACATAAAACAGAATCCAAGTAGCCAAGGCAATCCTGCCAGGGTAAAGCGTTGCCTAGGCATCTTGCCAGGGTAACACGTAGCCTAGGCATCTTGCCTGGGTTTATCGGGTTTGCTCGCTTAACGCGGATTATTCAGGATTGGTAGCGGAATGCGTCAAGCATTTCGAGAGTACTGTAGAGGCCGCAATATTGAAAGCACTGTCCTTGACGGCTTCCGCTACACAGACCCAGGCAGGATGCCTAGGCTACGATCAGCAACCCAGGCAGGATGTCTAGGCTACGGAATATCAAACTTACTCGTCAAACGCGGCATCGAAGGCGCGATCGCTTGGGCTGAAGTCCAAACGTTTGGTGAATTCGCAGGCTTCTTTGGCACCAAACTCGCGATTCATACCCGAGTCTTCCCACTCGATGCTGAGCGGGCCTTGATACTTGGCTTGATTGAGTGCGCGAATGATCTCTTCGAAGTTCACGCCGCCACGTCCTGGACTACGGAAGTCCCAACCGCGTCGCGGATCGCCAAAGTTAATGTGGCTGGACAGGATACCGCTCTTGCCGTTGAGCGTGGTGATCGCATCCTTGACGTGCATGTGATAGATGCGATCAGGGAATGCACGAATAAACTCAACTGGGTCAATGCCTTGCCAAATCAAGTGACTTGGATCGAAATTGAAACCGAACTCTTCTCGATGTCCAACGGCTTCGAGAGCTCGCTGGGCGGTGTAAATGTCGAAGGCGATTTCAGTTGGGTGAACTTCGAGTGCGAATTTAACACCGCATTCGCCAAACACATCGAGGATGGGATTGAAGCGTTCAGCGAACAGTTTGAAGCCCGCGTCAATCATCTTTTCGGAAACTGGTGGGAAGGAGTACAACAGATGCCAAATGCTTGAGCCAGTGAAGCCATTAACGACGCTGACGCCGAATCGCTGAGCGGCTCGCGCGGTTTGCTTCAACTCTTCGATGGCTCGCTTGTTCACAGCAGCTGGATTGCCATCGCCCCACACGTAATCTGGAAGGATCAGTTTGTGGCGTTCATCGATGATGTCACAAACCGCTTGTCCGACTAAGTGAGCGCTGATGGCATGGCATTGCAGACCGTTTGCATCTAGCAAGGCACGCTTCTTGGAGCAGTAGTCATCCTGTGACATCGCCTTATCGACTTCGAAGTGATCTCCCCAGCAGGCAAGTTCGATACCGTCGTAGCCGAATTGCTTGGTGAGTTTCACCATGTGTGCGAGCGGAAGGTCGGCCCATTGGCCAGTAAAAAGCGTCACAGGTCGTGCCATATTTTCACTCCTAAAAATTCAGTTGGGCTTTGGTTGACAAACGAAAAAGCCTAACTTCCACTGCCCGAAAGTGGTAGTGGGCAGGGGAGTTTTGTAACGGTTATTCGCCCGCACCCAAGGATAATGAGCACTTTTCTGCCCCTGCATTGTGGGATATCCCAACTTCTTTGCGAATACTCAAGTCCTTAGTGCCTGCGATGCCTTACCAGGAATTGGCAAGGTACGGGCGTTCGTGTGTAAACAGAAGCGTTTGGGCTGCGTGCGCCAAATCGGCTGTCGCCTTTTCAGGAGCGTACAACATCCACGCTTGGATTAGAACGCCGCGTTCTTCAGCGAGTAAGCCTTTGAAGTCTTCTTTATCGAATGGCTCGGCTGGCGCGTCGCGTCCGGTCGCCAACCATTTGCGAAGTTTATTGAGCAGAGCCTGTGAGACCTCGGCCCCAGGAGCCTCCTTGTTTATCTCCAAGTAATGTTCGAAGGGCAGGCCACGCCTGGCGGCAATTGCTGCCAAGTAAAGTCGTTCATAGTTTATCTCGACTTCGGCGACGGGGATGGACAGTACAT
Source organism: Pirellulaceae bacterium (assembly GCA_033761895.1). Taxonomy (GTDB): domain Bacteria; phylum Planctomycetota; class Planctomycetia; order Pirellulales; family Pirellulaceae; genus Aureliella. The sequence goes on from JANRMD010000333.1 coordinate 15,007, forward strand.
TATCAACCCAAGCGGGATCCGCACCCGTTGAAAGAGCAGCATTAATCTGTGTTGCTTGGTCCTTTGCGCTGATAGCAACTGCGTGGGCCTCAGTGTCCAAGCCTCGCGAGTGTCTTCATTGGACGCGACGTATTCACGCTTTGCATGTTCCTCGCGCTCAACGTTGGACGGATGTGTCAGCCACATCCGAGGTGGTTGCGCTAATCGTTCTTCAAAAACACGTTCTCTCGTTGCGATGGGCGATAGTCCACGTTTGGGATCGCCGGTAATGGATCGAAGATGTTCGCTGATGGCTGGTAACGAAGCCAAGAAGCCCCAGAATGCCCCATCACCACCCAAGAACACACCCGCAATTAACCGATACGCAATGAAGGTAAACCAGGATGCCAGCCCCACATAGAATATAAAGAAGAGCAACAACCCAGTAATTGCAATCCAAGCGCGACGCTTGTAGGCGGCAGAAGACAACGCTAAGTTTCGCTGCTGTGTCCGTGTCGTATCGGATGTTGCGATCATTTATGGTGCCGATAAAAGTAGTATTCTGTTTTTTATATTCCGTAAATCGCGAAACATTCTACCCTATACTTATAGGCTTATCGGTCTGAGGGCACTTGGTGGTCTGAAAAAGTGACTGACTCTCTCACTCTTGAAAAGGAACAGTTTGATTGCATGAGCTTCCTTATCGTCGTCGATACACCCGCACGCTCATCGTGATTGCAATCGCTTTCGCCGTGCTCTTTCCGTTGGTCCCGCAGTCCTCGGGAGAGTTAGCTGAACTTGTTCGCCTTGTCATGTGGACTTACGGAGTGACCATTTCTACGATTGTTGCCCCAACACTTTTGTATGCAGGGTTGCGAACAAAGAACTGGCTGGATGCTGCCATCGGTCTGCTTGGGATGCTGCCGATTTGCTTTTGGTTTGCGTGGATCGTTTATCATTAGAACTGGCCGTTTTTCGGTCCTGCGTCGATCGTTTGCCTCAGTTTGAAGTTAGCCGGGTCGGACCTCGACCAAAACGTGGGCAACTTGTTATGTTAGATGCCCACCGACCAACGAGCAGAGTTGTGGTTGGTTGGTACGACCGGATTCTCACGAACCCGGCTACCAATACTCCGGAAATTAGACCCCGGAAGAGCAGATCCCGCAGTTGAGCTAGGAGTTCGTCATCAGTATTCAAGCCACACAGCCCTCATCGGCTCGATCGCACTATGAATCGCAGTTAGATCTGATTGCCAAGAAATTGGCAGAAATGCAGGCTCGCAGTCGGCGGATGGTGTGGGTCCGCACGGGGCTGTTCTTTGCAGCGGCTATCGGATTGATGTTGGGATATGCTGGGGTCGAAAACGCTCGGTACTTGTTGTTGGCGGGCTGGTTGTCGGCAGCGGCATTTATGGTCGCGATCGTATGGCATGAGCATTTGCGATTGAAAGTCGAAGAGCTGACCTCCCATCAAAACCTGTTTCAACGATTGTTGGCCCGACTCAACCGGGATTGGGAATCGCTCGAACCGCAAAAGTTGTTGCCTGAATTCAGCGACTTACCATTTACCGATGACCTCGACGTTGGCGGCCCTGCAAGCTTACTGCAGTTGCTAAACCTGGCGGGGACATTGCCAGGCAAACGGACGCTGCAAAGTTGGTTGACTCAGGCAACAGACTGGAACACGGTCACCGAACGACAGAAAGCTGTCTTGGCGTTGCGAGATAAACGAGCGCTGCGACTATCGATCATCAAAACCGTTACGGCCAGCAGTGATGGGACCGAAGATGTGTATGGCCTGCCGAAGTGGGCGGCCGAACCACGTTGGTTGCCACGGCACCGCGCAGCGCATGCGCTGAGTTGGATCGGGCCAGCATTGGTACTCGGTGGCGTGATCACTTTGGTTTTGGGATTGGCAAATGAATCGACGGCCATCGCGAATGTTGGAGCCACACTGTTAGCGAGTGGTTTCTTGGTCAATCTGTTAGTGACGATATTCTGGGGCAGCTGGGTTCACGATATCTTCCTGCGAGTCACTGGACAGCATCGCGCCGTGTATCAATTCTCAGATGTCTTCAAAGCTTTTGAACATTTGCCTTCCGATGGTGGATTACTGGATGGTATTCGGCAAGTATCTACTGAAGGCCCGCAGAGTGCAGTGGTTGGATTTCAAAAGCTACTTTGGGTTGTGCGTTTAGCTAACTTGCAGCGTGATCCGATGCTATACATTGTTTACCTCGCCTTGCAACTCGCACTGATGTGGGACTACCGCGTGCTCGAAGTGCTCGAACGCTGGCAAGTGCAATTCGGTACGGCGGTCGGTGGTTGGTTCGATGCTCTCGGACGCTGCGAAGCGATTGTAAGTGGCGCGACGCTTTCGGACGAATATCCTGACTGGGCCTTCCCTGGACCCGCCATCGCCGGTGGTGCGCCAATGGTGGCTGAACAGCTGGGGCATCCCTTGTTGTCCGATGCGGCGCGGGTGCCTAACGACATTTCGATTACCGCTGGTCAGCCGCTGGTGCTGGTCACGGGTTCGAACATGGCCGGCAAAAGTACTTTCATGCGGGCCGTCGGTTTGAATCAATTGCTCGTGCGTACTGGCAGTCCTGTGTGTGCGACCAAGATGGAAACGGAACTCTATAGTTTGGCGACTAGCATTCGAGTGCGAGACAGTTTGAAGGATGGGGTGTCTTACTTCATGGCGGAATTAAAACGACTTAAACAAGTCGTCGATACCTCGCAGCACGCTCAAGCCACGGATGTCAAAGTACTCTTCCTACTCGATGAAATCCTACAAGGCACAAATAGTCGTGAACGGCAGATCGCAGTCGTCACGGTGCTTCAGAAGCTGATTGGTTTTGGAGCGGTAGGGTTCATTTCAACTCATGACCTCGATCTCGCCACGCAACCCGAGATTCTCGCGGTCAGCCAAGTTGTCCACTTCCGCGAGTATTTCGAGAATGTCGATGGCCGTGAGCAGATGCGATTTGATTTCAAGATGCGCCCTGGACCAACGCCGACAACCAACGCACTGAAGTTGCTGAAGATGGTCGGGTTGGACGGGTAGCGGAACCTAAAGCCTGGAAGCGGCAAAAGGTGAGTGGGCTTGTTGATCATTAGGTAGCGGAAGCCGTCAAGGCTTTCGAGGTCCGCCGCGGTACTCTCGAAATGCTTGACGCATTCCGCTACCGTTCTATCGACCAAGAGACTGCGTGCGCTGTTTCGTTATTTGCGAGCTTCGAGTTCGCCCCAGCGTTCGAAGGCTTCGGCGAGCTGATTTTCTAGGTCGGTTAACAGCGACTGTTCACGCACCAGCTCATTCTTGGGTTTCTTGTAGAAATCAGGATCTGCCATAAGTTCGTGCTTGGCAGCAATCGCGGACTCAATCTTCTCGATCAGCTTGGGGAGATTGTTGAGTTCTTGCGTTTCTTTGAAGTTCAACTTGGCTTTCGATGGAGCTGCTTTGCCGGCAGCAGGAATGGCGGCTTCAAACATCTGACCAGCCGTCATTGGCCCAGTGTTCTTGGATTTGTATTCACTGCCAGCGGCAGTGGTTTTGGATACGGATTGCCGGAGCCAATCGTCGTAGCCGCCAACGTACTCACGAACTCCATCGGGTTCGAACACGATGCAACTCGTAACGACGTTGTTGAGAAATTCGCGATCATGGCTGACCACCAACATCGTTCCTTGATAACCAATCAAGCGTTCTTCAAGCATCTCCAACGTTTCGGCGTCCAGGTCGTTGGTGGGTTCGTCGAGCACAATGACGTTGGCAGGTTTAGCGAACAACTTAGCGAGCAACACACGATTGCGTTCGCCACCACTGAGCTGCTTGATCGGCGTGCGGGCTCGTTCGGGAGTGAATAGAAAGTCTTGCAAGTAACCGATGATATGCGTGGGCTTGCCGTAGATCTCGACCGTCTTATAGCCATCACCGACTTCTTCTTCGATTGTTTTCTCCGCGTTGAGTTGTCCACGAAGCTGATCAAAGTAAGCGATTTGCAAATTGGTTCCCAAGCGAACCGTGCCAGCATCCGGTTTTTGTTCACCCAGAAGCGTGCGCAACAGCGTTGTCTTTCCGGCTCCGTTGCGGCCGATGATACCAACTTTGTCACCGCGCATGATGGTGGTGGAGAAGCCATCGAGAATCTGCTTTTCACCGAAGGCGACCGACAATTCTTTAGCATCGACGACTAGGTTGCCACTGCGGGCACCTTCTTGAATCTTGAGATTCACCGAGCCCACTTTTTCGCGACGTTCAGCGCGTTGCAAACGCATTTCTTTGAGAGCTCGTACACGGCCTTCGTTGCGAGTTCGACGCGCTTTCACGCCTTGGCGAATCCAGACTTCTTCTTGGGCCAAGCGTTTATCGAACAACGCATTCTGTTTTTCAGCTGCTGCGAGCGCATCTTCTTTGCGTTTTAAGAAGGTGTCGTAGTCGCAGGACCAATCGAACATGCGACCGGTTTCGATTTCAAGAATTCGAGTCGCCAGTTTCCGCAAGAACATGCGATCGTGCGTGATGAACATAAACGCGGTTGGCCAACGCAACAAGAAATTCTCCAGCCACTCGATGGCCGAAATGTCCAAGTGGTTGGTCGGTTCGTCGAGCAGCAGCAGGTCGGGCGATCCTACCAGGGCTTTGGCGAGCAGTACGCGGCGCTTCATTCCTGAGGAGAGCGTCTCGAATCTCGCTTCGCCGTCCAGTTCCATGCGACTAAGAATTTGATCTACCGCATGTTGACGCTCCCATTCGGCTTCGGCGTCGTCATGGGCGTTCGCTTTGGTGGCGATACCTTGAAGGACCACTTCGGCAATCGTGCCAACGGTGTCGTGCGGCACATCCTGCTGGAGTAAAGCGACTTTTGCCCCCGGTGCGAATACGGCCGAGCCGTGGTCCGGGGTGACTGTTCCAGCAAGAATTCGCATAAATGTCGTTTTGCCAGCTCCGTTACGGCCCAGCAAACCAATTCGCTGACCAGTGTCGATGAGACAGTTGATGCCATCCAATAGGGCTGGACCACGAAAGCGAATAGTTAAATCGGTTACAGTAACGAGTGGCATAACATGGCTATTGGTAGGAAACGCCCGGAAAACGAACACAGCACTGCTTCGGATTGTAAGGTTATCCCGAATCAATTCTAGGTGCGGCGGATGGTGGTCGAGCGAATTACCCCAGGTAGCAGATAAGTCAACAGTAGGTTTAGTCGTACTCTTCCACGGTCGCGATGCTGTCGATCGTCGCGCCGGTTTCGTAGCACTGCGGTCCGATTCTGCGACAGCGTACGGCTGTAGCCTCAATGGCTCGACCATGGAGAAAAATCGCCAGTTTTTCACAAGGGAAAATCTGGCGATGATACAAGATGGCGATACCAGTCTTCGAAATGTCCTTTACGAGAACCGTTCCTTGGCATGTATCACCAGCGATGATGTCGCAGTGCGGAATGGGTGAGGCGGGCAAAAAGCAAATAAAGCCTTGCGAGCGGACGTTGAGCCGCGCGTGGGCGCGATCTTCATGAGGCATGGCGGCCAAGTAACCTCTTTCGGCGTAGAATCGCTGTAACTCTTCCGGAAGAATTACCCTGAGTGGAGGAAAGTCTTCAAAGGAAGCGCGATCTTCACTTACATGAGCATCTTCCAGCATTTTACCATCTCAGCGTCGAGTTCAGTGCCTGCTAGGCTGTCAAGCATCGCAAGGGCAGTAGCATGGGTCATCGGTTTTCGGTAAGGGCGTTGTGACGTGAGCGCTTCAAAGATGTCAACTACGGAACACATCTTTGCCCAAGGGTGTATTTCTTCCGCTGGCAGTCCAACTGGATAACCTTTTCCGTTAAGTTTCTCGTGATGTTGGTAAACAAGCATCAGCTGATCGTAGGTCAGTTGACGCTGTTCATTTATCAAGCGGCGGAATCCCAGCCCCGGATGCAATTGAACGTGACGAAATTCGAATTCGTCCAGTCGACCAGGCTTTGCAAGAATACTGTCTGGGATCTCGAGTTTGCCGATATCGTGTAGCAATGCGGCGACGACAATCTGCTGAAGCTCGTTTCCGGAGTAACCAAGTGCTTTGGCGATCACCGCCATGTAACTTGCCACATTCGAACTGTGAGTGAAGGTCGCATAGTCGTGATACATAACGTCCGACAACTCAGAAACTAGGACAGGGCGTTCTGCAATTACGTTGACTATGGAGCCGCCTAGTTCGCTGCAAGTTTCGACGACTGTTTGAGTGTCGGTGCTCGCGAATTGTTCGCTGAGTACCGCACGCACGACTTCACTCATCACAGCCGTTCGATTCGATTCATTGAATCGATCCTGATCGAGGATTGATTTCCAGTTGTTTCGCAAATGAGTTTGGTAGTCGGTGTAGCTAGTGCTATCGATATAGAGTTTGGATACGCCGGCCTTGATGATCTGACGCAGCTGTTCCGACTCGACAGCCACCTCGCGAGAGCAGAATAGCGTGGGCGTTGAATCCGCACTGGCTATAAGATAAACATCAACGTTCAAACCATCGCAACAGCCCAATGTCTTTGCGCTGATGGGGATGAACTGTTGAGTTACGAGGCTTGTAGGCATGTCGGCGATTTACGGAGGACCGAGAGTCAGAGATTGCAATCGCCGGGGCAAGCAAGCTTATGTTTTGGATCAAGTGAAGCAACTTATAAGAGGAGTTTTGCGGATCGCCGTAGGGGTGGAGTTGAATTGGTGGGCGCTAAAGGTCGCGCAATCGTTACATCTTGAACTCATGTTTCGGTGAATTCTCACCAAAGTTGCGCATCTCGGTTGAATTTTGGTCAGGACCAAATGGGAACAGTCAGTGGTGGAGTGAATCGCTTTCGGGCTCAACAGTTACGCTATTGACGACCGCGCCCGTCTCATAGCACAGCCTACCCACGCGTCGGCATCTTACGGCGGTTGCGTCGATCGCGCGCCCGTGAAGCAGCACATCAAATCGCTCGCCAGGGAAGATTTGGCGGTGATAGAGTATCGCGATGCCGGTCTTCGAGAGGTCCTTTACCAGGACTGTTCCTTGTTGATGGTCACTGGCAACGGGGCCAACTTCTAACAGTGCTGGAGGTGGAAAAAAGCGGATGTGAGCGTGGGTACGTACGTTGAGCCGCGCGTAGCGGCGATCCTCGTGAGGTTTGCTGGAAAGGTAGCCTCGTTCCGCATAAAAACTCCGCAGTTCTTGGGGTAACACCACTTTCAGCGGAGGAAAGTCAACTTGTGATTTCATGCTCATGCTCATGCTTGTTCATGGTTGAGGAAATGGAGCTTGACTTCTCCGTCCTCGCGGCACTCGACAGGACGACGCACGAGCGACTTCCAGCATTGGACAATTTCTGCGTCGAGCTCAGTTCGCGATAGATTCTCAAGTACGGCTAGGGCAGTCTCATGCGAAACCGGTTTTCGTTGGGGGCGATGCGAAGTTAAGGCTTCAAATGTATCGATTACGGCGCACATCTTTGCCCAGGGGTGGATTTCAGCATCGGGGATGCCAACTGGGTAGCCGCTGCCATTTAGTTTTTCGTGATGCTGATAAACCATCATCAACTGCCCGTAGCTCAAGAGCTGCTGGTTGCTCAAGAGTCTTCGAAGTCCTACGCTGGGGTGCTTTTTGACTTCGCGGTACTCGAAATCGTCCAGTCGTTCTGGCTTAGCCAAGATCCCATCCTGGGTTTGTAGCTTTCCAATATCATGCACCAGCGCACCAACAACAATCTGTTCGACATCGCTATCTGAGAAGGATAGTTCACGAGCCAATAGCGCGATGTAGATAGCAACATTCGAACTGTGGGTACACAGGGCATAATCGTGGTGCATCAGGTCATGAAGTTGCGATATCGTCGCGGGGTATGTCCGCAAAACGTTAACAAGCGAGCCGCTAAGTTTTTGGCATTCTCGCACAATAGACGAAGCATCGTCGGACTTGAATTGCTCGCCGAGGATAACTCGCACAACTTCATACATCAACGCAGTACGATCGGCTTGAATCGGGCTATCGTCAGCTAATATGCTCTCCCAATTGCTGTGCAGGTCCGATAAGTAGGACTTGTAGCTTTCACTCTCGATATAGAGTTTGGATATTCCTGCGTCGAGCAGCAATTGCAGTTGACGCGAACCTACCTGGAGTCGCCGTGAGCAGTAAAGCTTGGGAGTCGCATTCGCATCGACCTTGAGAAAAACGTCGACGCTAAGTCCATTTTTGCTGCTCAATAAGAGTGGACTGATAGGGATGAACTGTCTGGTCGCACGACTTGGGGCAAGTGTCTGCATAGAACCAAAATCACTAGCTAAGTTAGCGGTGCAGTGGAGGCTGCTTCGAGAACTGTGCTACCGGAGTACCCGTGGCGGAAGCGGCGGGCGTTCGCGCCATTTGGCTCGAACCTAGGTGGCGAGAAAATCTAATTCACAGATTGAGTTAGATAGGCCTATTCGGGGTGTTTTTCGCTATTGCGAACTAAGTTGTTGGTGCTACGTCGATCTGGTCGCGTTAAGCGATACAACCGCTATAGTCATCAGGTGTCAACCATTCGGGTTTGCGCACTAGCGCAGAGATTGCTCTGTAGCTACTCTTTACAGTGACTCTTTACAGTGAACAGATCTCCGAATCGCTGCGAGCCAATTCAGTCAGGTTGGCTTCAAGCACTGGTTGTGGGCAACTCCACACAAGAAAGAACAGTGCTTCTTTGGCCCAGCGTCCGACTGGGTGATCGGCTGAGAAACCAGCACCCTTGGCAATCGTTAAGGCGGCTTGGGTGGCTCGCAGCACAAGTGAGTTCGCTCTGCCTCGCAGATCGCTGGCGGACAAGTTGGTGGCTTCTCCGGCCGCGAGCGCTAGCAGCGAGTTTCGCAATGCGAGCGTCTCTGCCTCGATCGATTTGGCGGCATCGAGGATATCGCGGCGGTGGGATGATTCGGACTTCAGGTAGTTGGCGGCAGCGATTGCTAATCCGATAGCTAACGTAGATGTTTGCAGACCGCCAGTGCCACCTCCGCCGCTGGCATGCATCACGTTGGCAACCGGTCCAGCGATAACGTCGCTGGGTTGGACGATCACGTTTTGCAATTCAATCTTGTCGGTGCAGCTTGATGTTAGGGCCACCAGGCGTTGGCCCAAGTAGGTCGTCAAACCTGGGCACATGCGAGGTACACAACACAAAATTTGGTTGCCATCTGGCAAAACTGCTCCCACTACGATGTTGTCTGCATAGGCACCGCCGGTAACCCAAGCACTGTAGCCGTTCAATACATAACTGCCATCGGGTCGACGCTGCGCGGTTAGGGCAGGGCGGGTCGCATGTTGTCGACTTGTACTCAAGTGGCTGATGCCCACCGTGACGAAGAGTTCGCCGGAAGCCAACTGCGGCAAGAGCTTTTCGCTGAGTGCGCGATTGGTGCTCGTTGCAATGCGGCGGCAGGCGGCACTCCACTGCGTCAGAATGAAGGTGGTTGTCAGGCAGGCTTGGCTGAGTGCCAAGTAGCCTTCAATGATCTCGACATCCGACCAATTCAATCCACCATGTTGTTCGTCGACGAACCAGCGGAACACACCTGCATCAGCGCACCACGCCAGCTGCTCTTTCGGCCAGACCTCATAAGCGTCCAGCTTAGCGGCTGACTCATGGAGCCTCGCACACAGTACATCGAGACTGGGCACGTCTAAGCTGGTTGATTGAAGGATCTGTTCTGCTGGCATCGTATCACACTAGTGGCTGCAAATGAGTTTGATTTTGTAGGCTTGCTCCGATTGTATAGGACTAGGTGGAAATCTGTCAGCTAGGATTTCGAGTTATTGGTCGAGTTTGCTGCCTGAGGCGAGCGTTATTGCGCGCGCAACGACGCGTTATTGCTCCACGGGCGCAATCGAGCCAGCTCCTGAGATATTCTTCTCGATCTCTGGCATGCCCAGGTACTTGACCGAACCGCTACCAGAGATGTCGACCTTCAAGGATCGATTGGCTTGGACGTTTGCCTTGCCGCTGCCTGAGATATTGACCGTCACATCATCGGACGCCAATTCGAGGCAGTCGAAGTCCGCAGATCCGCTGGCTTTGATGGCGAGTTTACCTGCTTTGCCAACACATTTTAGTTTTGCGCTGCCTGAGACGTCGAGTTCCATTGAGGGCTCATCGAGTCCCTCGACTTTGCCTTGGACTGAGCCAGAGGCCAGCAGCTTCGTAAGGTGTTCGGTGGACAGCCAAACGCGGACTGGTTCGGTACTTGAAATGTTCTTCACGAAGCGGATCGTTAGCTCGCCGCCTTCAACGGTGGTTGCCAAGTGCTCGAGCAGATTGTCGTCGCATTCGACTTCACAGCCTGCCGCTTGTTGGCCAGAAATGATCTCGACGACGGTTCCACCTGAGGTATTGACGCGATCGAAGGGTTGGATGTCACGTGCCTCGCGCTTCATCGTGCCTGAGCCGCGGATCGCTGGCTCCATGGTTTGAAATTGGCATCCACAGAGCGTAAGGCTCGCTAAAACGAAGCACAGCTTTTTGGTAAACACTCGATCATCCTCTGCACTAACAAAGCTCGGAAACGGGAAATGCACGATAGTTTTCTGACCAAACTTAATTCGTGCCGCTTGCAAAATCCTTTGATGAGGCTTGCAAAAATTGCCGTTATTTTAGCACAGAGTTTGAGCGTAGATGCATTTAGCGGGCGCATTCTACTTGTGTACACACTTGGCGGGTCTCTCTTGCCAGGTGCGACCAGAGGGGTTTAGGTAGGTCGCATTCTGCCGGAGGCGACTAGAGAATTGTGTGGGTCGCATTCTGCCCGATGCGACCTTGGGCATTGTTGGGCGAACAGTCGCACTCGGCAAGTGCGACCAACAGAAATGCCAAACGGCAAGCGTAGTTCCTGGGAACCGAATGCCTGCCGTTGCAAAACTATCGTGAAACTAGCGTTGTCCTGGAAACTAGCGTATTTGCAGAGTTCCTCGGTAGACCTTGCCACTGATTCTAAGAGTGATGAGCGATCCGACATTTAGGTCGGCGACAGAATCACCTTCAGTGGTATCGATGTCGATGATGCCGCGACGAAGTGCGTCAACGGTGAAAGTGCCCATTCGGACGGTCTTTCCGTTAGCAGCAACAGCGGTGACCGTACCGACTTGGCCAGGCGTGGCAAGTTCAAGTTGGAAATTGAACTTGCGTCGTGTACCACGTTCTTCGTACTTGGCCACTGCCTTAACGCCGGCGAGTCGAGCTTGCATGCGGACGGTACCGGTTTGGGCGTTTGCATTCGCTTGCGGAAGAACGAATACGGACAAAACTAGGCCGAGAATAGCCAAAACGTGGGTTGCTTTGCGGGAAATCATCGGGAAACTCCTGAACTTGAAAACTGGGCGATGGCGAAGTGCCATTTCTTACCGCCTCTGTAAGTTGGTAGTGATTTCCGTCCCGAGAATCCGCCAAGTGCGCCAGAGATTTTTTGGTTTCGTTGGAGACTGGGCGCATTTGACTAATGCTGCATCCGGTTTGGTTCCTTAAAATCCCCGCGATGTTTCCTTAAACAAAACCGTGGTACTTTCCTGGTGGTGGCATTTCGATCACCTCGCCTGCTCGCAGTTCAAAGCGGTGGCCACGATTGGCGGGCAATTGAACCCACTGAAAAAATTCTTCGGCGGTAAGAAGCTTGTGACGGTTGATGACATTTTCTGTAGCTAAGATGTTGCCAATCGAATAGATGCTTCTGGCCAAGGTTAGCTAGCGGTACCCAATTCATTGTAACCCACTTGCTAGTGCTCTGACCACATCAAGAATCTGGGTTGGGCTTATTAACCGATGTGCGTTAGCACCGGTTTCTGCTGCGGAAACCGGTGCTAACGCACTGCGGTTAATCCCAAGATCTAATATGGACAGAGCACTAGGTTACGGATCGGGGATAACACTTTTCCTTGGATTCTCTTAGAATCTGGGATCGGTTAATCCAGTCCTCATCGTTGCTTCGCGGCGTCTTGCCTGCGGAGCCGATTTTAAACTCGTTCCTAAGTCTTGACTGTCATGAACAAAGCTCCGAAAACCGCCATCACACCTACCCGCGAAGAAGATTATCCAGAGTGGTACCAGCAAGTCATCAAAGGTGCCGACCTAGCCGAAAATTCGCCGGTCCGCGGCTGTATGGTGATCAAGCCTTGGGGATACTCGTTGTGGGAGAACATGCAGCGTGTGCTTGACAAAATGTTCAAAGACACCGGGCACAAGAATGCGTATTTTCCGCTGTTTATTCCAATGAGCTTTCTTGAAAAAGAAGCGGAGCACGTGGAAGGCTTTGCGAAGGAGTGCGCGGTCGTAACGCACCATCGTTTGGAACCGGATCCGGAGACCGGTGGCTTGCGTCCAGCGGGACCGCTGGAAGAGCCGCTGATCGTACGGCCAACCAGTGAAACAATTATCGGAGCGATGTACGCCAAGTGGGTTCAGTCCTATCGCGACTTGCCGATTCTGATCAACCAATGGGCCAACGTGGTCCGCTGGGAGCTGCGAACGCGTTTGTTTTTGCGGACGGCTGAGTTTCTGTGGCAAGAAGGGCATACCGTACATGCAACTGCCGAAGAAGCGATGGAAGAGACTCGCAAGATGCTGGACGTCTACGCGGACTTTGCTGAAAACTACATGGCGGTACCGGTGATCAAAGGCGAGAAGACCGCCGGCGAACGTTTTCCTGGCGCGGACATGACGCTGTCGATCGAAGCCATGATGCAAGACCGCAAAGCGCTGCAAGCTGGAACGAGCCACTTCCTGGGACAGAATTTTTCAAAGGCTCAAGAGATCAAGTTCCAGGATCAGAATGGCGAAGTGGCTTATGCGTGGACAACCTCATGGGGTGTGAGCACGCGACTGATCGGCGCATTGATCATGACCCATTCGGATGATGATGGTTTTGTGTTGCCACCAAGACTCGCGCCAGCGCATGCGGTCATTCTTCCAATTTATCGCGATGAAGCTCAACGCACGGAAGTGCTCGCGTATTGCAAAAAGCTGCGCGAAGAGTTGCAGCAGAAGGTCTACGCGGGTCGCATCGTTGAAGTGGAGTTGGATGATCGCGATCTACGCGGTGGTGAGAAGAAGTGGTATCACGTCAAACGTGGCGTGCCGCTGCGCATCGAAGTTGGCCCCAAGGACATCGCTAAGGATTCCGTCTTTGTTGCGCGTCGCGATACGGGTGAACAGGCGAGCATGGAGCGCACGTCACTAGTTGCAGGCATCGCGGAATTGCTGCAGTCGATGCAAGACAACTTGTTCAATCGCGCTCTTAAGATGCGGGAGGACAACACGGTGGAGATCAAAACTGAGAAAGAGTTCCGCGCGTACTTCACACCCAAGAATCCGGATTCGCCTGAGATTCACGGCGGATTTGCGCTGTGCCATTTTTCATCGGAAGAGGAATTGGCTCCGCTGCTCGGTGAATTGAAGGTAACTATTCGCTGCATGCCGATCGCTGACAATGACGAACCTGGGGTTTGCTTTTTGACGGGTAAACCAAGCACTCGGCGAGCCGTGTTTGCGAAAGCTTATTGAGAAGGTGTGTGCCTAAGTTGCCTGATTCGCGCAAATGTCGCGGCAAATGGCAGAGCTGGTCCGCGCCATGTAAAATAGGGCAGAAGGCTTTTAAGTAGAGATTCAATCATGACCGCGCTTGATTCAGCCAGCTTGCACAAGTTTTTGCTTCACTTTACTGACACGTTAACTCCTGAATTGGCGGAGCACTTTGTTACACTACCGCCAGACCCTGACTTTCGCGACGGCTGGATGAGCTAGCGGAACTCGCTAGCGAGGGGCGACTTAGCGAAGAGGAGCGACGTGAGTATGACACTTACGTCGAAGCGATGGACATAATCGCTTTGCTGCGAGTCAAAGTACTCGCGCGCTCGAAATAGGTCAAACAGCATGGTTGCTTTGCTGCGAGCCTTTGTTGTAAACAGGTCTGGCGGGCAATGTGAGTACTGCCAACTCCCACAAAAGTTCTTCACTGAATTGTTTCAAATCGAGCATATTGTGTCGCGCCAACATCGTGGGGTGACCCTCGAGTCCAATCTGGCGAGTTTTGGAGTAGAATTCAATTAGACGGATTGAATCGCGTGAGGAGTTCGATAATGACTGCAGATGAATCCAAGAGCCTTGCTGACAGAGCCAAAGCACTTTTTGAGGGCGAAATACGAGAAAAGCTTGAGGTCGAGCATCACGGAAAGTATGTTGCAATCGAGCCTGACTCGCACGACTATTTTGTCGCGGCTACGTTTAGCGAAGCGGTTCGAGCGTCAAGAAATGTGCACCCAGAAAAGCTCGCTTTCGTGATGCGAGTAGGGCATCTAGCTGCCATTCATCTAGGAGCCGTTTCAAGTTGATAGGGTATGTGTAGAAAGTCTCGACTTGGCCAAGCCGCAATCGCCTCCACCGTCACTTTTCTTAGCCGCAGTTTTTAGTCGGCACGATGCGGCGCTCGATTGGGCCGAGGGGCGACTGGCTGCGTTGTGGGGCCGGGTTCAGTTGCGTAGCCCGCGATTCGATCATGGCGAGACTCGGTATTACGAAGCCGAAATGGGGGCGGGGCTGAAGAAGCAGTTTCTGGTTTTTGGCGGTTTGTTCGATCCGCAGCAGCTTCCGACACGTAAACTGGAGAGCAATCGGCTCGAAGAGGAATTGGCGAGTTCGGGGAATTTTGCCGAACTGCGACCGGTCAACATCGACCCTGGTTATTTGACGCTGACCAAGTTAGTCTTAGCGAGCGCAAAAGATCGGGCTCATCGGCTGTACATGGCCGATGGCATATATGCTGAAGAATGCCTCTACTTCTTGGACGGGGCCTGGCAAACGCGACCTTGGACCTATCCAGACTACAGACGGCCTGATTTCCAAGCGTTTTTTGTTGAAGCGAGAGAGTTGTTAAAGCAGTCTACGGGGCGATGCTCTGAGTAGCTGGGTTCGCTAGAACCTGGACGCGGAAAGTTAACGAAATTGGCAAAGCATGAGCGGCGGTGCGTTATTCATTTTGGTCTTGGCGGCGATACTGCCCAGCTTCGTGATCAGCCTGATAGCCGTTGGACTGGTCCGCCGTGCGGCAGTGCGACTTGGTTTGATGGACAAACCTGGAGCGCGTAAAGTCCACACCACTCCGATTCCACTTGGTGGTGGACTGGGTATCTGGGCGGGCGTTGTGGGCGCCATGGCGATCGGCACCGCGGGTGTGCTTGCGGCCAAGTATCAACCCGAGCTCTTTTCCTGGCTGCCTGCCGGACTAACGCAACATGTAAACGGAATGGCCGACAAAATTGTTGAGATCTGGGGCCTGATCGGTTGTGCGACGGTACTGATGATTCTGGGACTGATGGATGATCGTCGCGGCTTGGCCTGGCAGATTCGCATTGGTGTTGAATTTGCGGTGGCGGCGTTTTGTGTCTATTGGCAAGGTTTGCACTTAACTGCGTTTATCGATCTGCCTTGGTTGACGGGTTTGCTGAGTGTGATTTGGATCGTGGCTTTGATTAACTCGTTCAATATGCTCGACAATATGGATGGGCTGAGCGGTGGTGTGGCGGCGATATCTTCGACGATGTTAGCCATCATGCTGTTGACCAGTCGCGATCCGTCCAATAACCAACCCCAGTTCTTCGTGGCCGCCATGTTGTTGGTCTTGGTCGGCGCGTTGTTAGGTTTTTTGAAACACAATTGGCCACCTGCCAAGATCTTTATGGGCGACGCGGGAAGTTACTTTGTTGGATTCTGGATTGCCGTGGCAAGTCTGTTAGCAACCTACGCGGGCTATCACGGATCAACTCCACATGCGGTGGTCGCACCATTGTGTGTGCTGGCGATTCCGTTGTACGACATGTGCAGTGTCATTATCATTCGCTTGCGTGAAGGCCGTAGTCCATTCGAAGGCGACAAGCGGCATTTCTCGCACCGCTTGGTCGATCTGGGCATGACGAAGAAGCAGGCTGTATTGACGATCTACTTGGCTACAGCCACTTGTTCATGCGGTGCGATCTTGTTGCCAAGAGTGGATTGGATCGGCGCGGGGCTCGTGGTGCTCATCACGTTGTTGGTCTTGGCCTTAGTCCAAGTGCTTGAGTCTGTTGGACGCAAGGATAAGGCATGAGTAAAGGGTCAAAGCACACCGCCACAAGCCAGCCGAAAGGGCAGGGGGGATCGCCGACGATTGGGTCTGTGGTTGCGGCTGGCTTCGGTGCGCTGACTGTGTTGAGTTTGCTTTCCCCGGTCGATTCGGTCAGCGTCTTCCTGGGCACAGCTCTGCCTCAAAACCTGGGATGGTTACTGCTCGCAGTGCTAGTTGCATTTGCGAATCGTGGAGCGTTTCCACGAATCAGTCCAAGTCGCACAGAGATCGTACTTATCAGCGGTGGGCTGGGTTGGTTGATCGTGGTGACGGTGTTGGATTCAAGGCATGGAAATGGCCGCGCCGTTTGGAATGGATTTTGGCAAGTGGTTTCGCTCGCCAGTTGCTTTTACATAGGTCGTGCGCTGTTTCAGTTTTCACAGGTTAGGAAGACGCTGGTGCTGGTGTTGCTGGTCGGATGCACCGCCATGTCGTTCGTCGGGCTTGAGCAAGTGTTGATTAGCATGCCAGCCAGTCGAGCCAAGTACGCCGAAGATCCAGAACGTGTGCTTGCCGAATATGGGATCGATGCACCTTTAGGTTCGCCCCGTCGTGCGCAGTTCGAAGATCGGCTGAATAGCCCCGAGCCCTTTGCGAATTTCGCCCTGGCAAACTCATTGGCTTCACTGTTGTGTGTGGGCGCGATGTTGACCAGCGGCGCACTTTTGAGTTTGATCCAACGCGATGCTAAAGCTACGAAGAACGCGTCGCTGAAATGGGTTGGGGTGACGGGTTTATCTATCGCTCTGCTGACTCAGTTGATCTGCCTGTTGTTGACTCGTAGCCGTACGGCTTATCTGTCCATTGCGGTGGCTGTGGGGCTGTGGTTGGCTTTGGAGTGGACGCGAGGCAAAGTGCAGTTAACGGGGCGAGCGCTTCGAATGGCGGGCTTGACATTGGGTGCGTTGGCAATGGCTGGTTTTGGTTGGTTGTTGACCGTGGATAAATTGGTGTGGAGCGAAGCGTCGAAGAGCATCAGTTATCGATTGGAATATTGGCAAGCGACACTGACCATGATTCGCGATCATGTTTGGACCGGTGTTGGGCTTGGGAATTTTCAGGCGTACTATCCTCGGTATAAACTCGAGCAAGCGAGTGAGGTCATCGCGGATCCACATAACTGGATCTTGGACATCGCTGCCACGTTATCGGTCCCCATCGCAGTTTTGGTGATGGGCTGGATTGGGTTTGCTGTCGCCAAGGGGATCGGCGCGTGTTGGGGCAGAACGGCCAATATGAATGGCGGTGCGAATGCCGATGCGAATGCTCCGTCTGCTAACGCGCGCGAGGTTGCAATGCATGAGCAAACTGGTCGTTCGTTGGCTCGCGGATTGATTGTGGGCGCGGTTATCGGAGGCGGGCTGTCGGCGGCGCTGCTTGGGCTGGCTGGCGGTTTAGACTTGCCAACCAATGGGATCGCTTGGGGGATATCGGCTGGACTCGGTTGGTTGGCTTGGCGAAGCGGCGCGACCGAAACAACTGCCGCAAATCTCGTAGCCGCAATTGTGGCGGTTGTCTTGTGCCTGCTTTCGAGCGGATCGTGGCAAGCGTCGGGGATAGCGATTCCCCTAATGAGTTTGCTAGCAATTCAGTGGCAAGCGAATCCGTGGCAAGCTAATGAGGGGATGCTAGCAGGGACAGAGCGGCGCGGAGCGATAAGGTGGGTGGCACCAATCGTGGCGAGCTTGGGGCTGGCAATCTTTGTTTTGCAGACATGGCGTCCAGTGATGCAGAGTTGGATGTTGGCGGAGAGTGCAGCTGCGGCGGCATCGAATGAAGAGAGGATCCGATTGTTCGAACAAGCGGTTGAGGCTGATCCGCTGGATCTCGAAAGGTCGATGCACAAGGTGCAGTTACTCGCGCTGAAAGCCAACGAATCAACTTCCGACGCAGCCTTTTCCTCAGGCGCGGCAGGCGTCCTGCAGGAACTGCAACGAATTTCGCCACCCGAGGTGGTGAGTTTCTTGATTCCCAAACTGGCTGGCGAGATTTCGCTGCAGCTGGCTGCGAACGCGGCTCGGCGGGGACTTCCGAATCAGGAGTTTATCGCCGCAGCAGGGGGTTTTTACAGTTCGGCGGTGGAGAGGTATCCTAGTAGTGTTGAGTTACACGTCCAGTTCGCAGCCGCTTTGGCCCTAGCTGAGGATTGGCCTTCAGCCGCGAAAAGCCTCGAAAAAGCTTGTGAAATAAGCGATCGAACACCGCATCTCGACAAAAAATTGCCTGCGCAGATGATTCTGTTGCCGCTCAAGCCTGATGGCTTTGAATCGCCATCCGATTACGTTCCCGCAGAACCTTTGGTGAATTGGCTGCGTAAGGAAATTGAGGCCAAGCTGCGCTGATGATTTCGCCCTGCGAACAAAATCGATCGTGGGCACCTTTCCGATCCATAACCAGAAATTGTGAGTTCCCTAGCGATGCAACGAATCATTATTCCCGTTTTTTTGGGCTTGGCGCTCGGTTTGGGAATTGGCTGGGTCCAATCACAAGCCCTCAATCAGGGTTATGAGGAGCGATTTTCGCTAAGTCGTTCGACCGATGCCGAAGCTCGCGGTGAGATTACTCAAGCAGAGATCGTCAAGAAAGCGGTCGGTACGCCGCGGGTGGAAGTACCTGGTGGCACCACCTACACCTTCGGCAACATGAAACTTGGCGAATCGATGTCGCATGAGTTCCCATTTCGAAATACTGGCGACGGTCCACTCGTGCTCTCCGTGGGTGATACGACTTGCAAGTGCACCATCGGCAACTTGGAAAAGTCCATTCTGGAGCCAGGTGAAGAGACCATGATCAAGTTGACTTGGACTCCCAAAGCACCTTCGATCGATTTTTCCCAGTCGGCCACCATCAAGACCAGCGATCCACTGAAAGGTGAAGTCCAGCTCGGCATCGTGGGAAAAGTTGGGCAGAGTATCGTCTTCTCCCCATCCACATTGTCTCTGGGTGATTTCTCAAGCACAGAAACATCGACTCATAAAATTCGCGTATTCTCTCACCTCGAAGGTGTGACGGTTGAATCGCTGACCTGGAGCGATCCGGATGCCAGCAGGTACGTGACCTTTACAAAATCGGAGATCGATCCCGCCATCGACCCTGACAACGCCAAAGCCTTCAAGGCCTATGAATATGCCGTTACCATCAAGCCCGGTATGCGCATTGGACCCTTGAACTCGCGGATCCTTGCCACAACCAGCATGCAGGACAAACTTGATCCAATCGAGTTGCCTGTCAGCGGTAGAATCACTGGTGATACAGAGTTGATTGGTGGTCCATCGTTTGACACTGAAAAAGCGACCCTCACCATGGGTACCGTCAGTCGCAAGGAGGGTACGCAAGTTCGACTACAGCTCTCTCTTCAGGGTGCGGATCGAGACAGCGCTGCCCCCAAAGTGGTCTCCATCGTACCTGCTGGATCGCTTGAAGTTGAGATTGGTGAATCGCGCGACAGCGCGGCTCGCCGACTATTCCCAATTGTGTTTAAGGTCCCCAAGGGAGCCCCAGTCGCGAGCTATCCAGGGTCAAATCCTAAAAACTTTGGAAAAGTCATCATCAAGCCCAGCGAAAATTCCGCCGAAGTTCCGATCTACATCAAGCTGACTGTGGTCGAGTAACCGTAGGATGGGACCATTTGTCCCGTCCGTTTGGTTTGAGTTATTTGGATGAAGCCACATTGGTGTAAGCTCGGGGCAAATGGCCCCAAGCTACGGTGTTAGCTAGCCC
Organism: Pirellulaceae bacterium; assembly: GCA_033761895.1. GTDB lineage: Bacteria > Planctomycetota > Planctomycetia > Pirellulales > Pirellulaceae > Aureliella. Next base: position 34,839 of record JANRMD010000333.1, read on the forward strand.
AGTGAATAGCTAGCTGTGAATAGCTTGCATAGCACTCGCGCTCAGCCAATGGCGACTCCTCACAATCGAGTCTTTAATCGAGAGTAGGAGTACGAAGAATGCGAATCAGTGCAACATTAAAATAAACGCTGATGCCGCTACAATTTTTCGCAATGGGCACATCTAGCTAACTTCTATACAATCAGGTTGCACGGGTGAAATGGATACTCGGCATGTAGATGTTTTAAGCTCTGGAGGCTGCGGTGTTCATAAACGCTCGAGTTCGTCGTTTGGCAAGATATGCGTTCATTGGCTTCCTTGCTTTGGGAGTCGGATGCCAAGAGCCCGCTCCAACTGGAACATCCGCTGACACTAAAGCCAAGTCGGAGTCCAGCACCGATCCCACCGCCAAGAAGTCGACGGCCATCGTCGATCCCAAGTCTGTGGCCGAAGACGGTACTGTATTGCTGACTCCGCCCAGCTCGACGAATTCAGCTTCCACGAATCCGCGTTTGGACGTGATCGTTGATGAACCCAAGATCCCTGAAGATGCTAAGTTCGGTACTCCGACTTTAGCCGACCCGCCGGCGATTGAACCCAATCAAGTGGTTGCAGAACAACCAGCGCCGGCCGAACCAGCACTGGCCGAACCAGCACCAACCCAAGCTGCAGCCGGTGAGCCAACTTTAGCGGTTTCGGGTGAACCGACTTTAGCGGACCCAGATTTAGGCTCAAAAAATTTAGGCACAGCGAAGAGTTCCAAGGAATCGAATGTTGTCACAGAGGCCCCCGATGTGCAACTCAATGATCCAGTGGCGAACCAGCCAGCTCCGGTAGGCAGCAATCTTGCCACGGCCAGCGAACTGAATCAAAAGATTGCTGAAGATTGGCCCACGCCGCAGGCTGTGTTGTTCCTGACCGGACAACAGCATGGTTACATGGAGCCCTGTGGTTGCACGGGTTTGGATCGGCAAAAAGGTGGAATCATTCGCCGAGATACATTGATCCAAGAACTGTCGGACCGGGGCTGGAATGTAGTGCCCGTAGATGTGGGCAATCAAGTACGACGCACAGGCAAGCAAGCGGAAATGCAATTCCGAACGACGGCTGATGCGTTCAAGAAGATGAACTACAAGGCCGTTGCGTTCGGCCTGGATGACTTGCGTTTGAGCACAACTTTTGTCGTTCAAGTGGCTGCATCGGACAATATGGCCAAACCTGAAATGTTCACCAGTGCAAACATGAGTATTATCGACCCTTCGTTTTGGCCCAAGACTCAGGTGGTTGAAGTGGGTGGTCGCAAGATCGGTATCACGGCACATATTGGTGAAGAGTATTTTGCAGATCTCGAGCCGAACAAGAGCATTACAACGTCCGATTCGGTCAGTTCATTGCAAACTGCCGTTAAAGAACTCAAGGACAAAGGTTGTGATTACATCGTTTTGCTTTCGCATGCCAACCAACAGGACTCGGAGCGTGTTGCGGCTAAAGTTCCAGGCATTGATCTTGTCGTGACAGCCGGTGGGCATGGCGAGCCTCGCAATGTGCTCGACCCTATCCCAGGTTCGACCGCGATGATATCGCAAGTTGGAACTAAGGGGATGTTCGCTTGTATCGTCGGATTATTCGACGATGCCAAGACCCCAGTACGCTACCAGCGCATCGCCATCAGTTCGCAATTCAAGGACTCACCGAGAATGCTAGAAGCCTTCAAGCAATATCAAGAGCAGCTGAAGAGCGAAGGCTTTGTAGGTTTGGGAGTCAAATACAGATCGGCTCCAAAATCAGGTGAGTACGTTGGCAGCGAGGCGTGCGGCGACTGCCACACGACAGCCTTTGGTATTTGGGAGAGGTCGAAGCACTTCCATGCGACGGATTCAATTATCCAACCCAACAATGCACGCGGTGCGATCCCAAGACACTTTGATCCAGAGTGCGTGAGCTGCCACGTGACGGGCTGGGATCCACAGAATTACGAACCCTTTGAGACCGGTTACTGGTCATTGGAAAAGACACCAAAATTGGTTGGTAGTGGTTGTGAGAATTGCCATGGTCCAGGCTCAGAGCACGTCAATGCGGAAAGCGGCGATGCAGATGCTGAGTTGCTAAACAAACTTCGCGAGCAAATGCGGTTGCCGCTAAAACTGGCTGAAGCGAAGTGCGTGGAGTGCCACGACACGGACAATAGCCCAGACTTCAAATTCGATAAGTACTGGGAAGAAGTCAAGCACATCGGCAAGGATTAAGTAGCTCCCAGGCTGGGCCACTCCACATCCCTTTCGACATTTCCTCTTTGGACATCCCTCTCTCGATATTCCAGTCCGCTGGTCCGGTTTTCTGGAGCGCGGACGGCCTCGTCCGCTGAACCCGCCGCTTACGCCAACACAACCCAAATTCAGTGTTAACGCAAGCACACCGGTTGGTTTACTTCGGACCTGGTATCTTCGCTCTCAACGCCAGGAATCCGCTCGCGCATTTGATCGCTAGCAGTAAGTCGCAGACGATCAGCGTCGGCAGGGTCAACGGCCAATGGCTCATCCATTCAGCAGCTATCGCCACGAACACAAAGAACCGAGGCCGCACTAGCCACGAATAGGGGACGGCGAGCGCATTGCGAACCATGGCCATGCCAACCACCATGGCATACAGAAAAATGTAAGCCCCTCCAAAACCTATATGCAAACTGCTTGGGTCGCGAATCAACCAAGCCATGGTGACCAACGTAACGACTACTTGGTCGGTGAAGGTGTCGACGAAGCTACCTCTTGGCGATGCTGTACCTTGATGCCTCGCAAGCGGTCCGTCGAGTCCATCCAAGAGGACATGCAACAACAGGCAGACCAAGGCCGCCGCTGCTTGATGCACCAGCCACAGCGGAAAAAAGGCTGCCCCACACAAGCCTGAAGCGACCGTGATTGCATCAGGGGTTACTCGCCAGCGAACCAGCACATCGAGCAGCGGGTTGAGAAACCGACCACGCAACTGCTGGCCGTACTCCATCCATTCGCGTTCGCCAGCCGAATAACAGTCCGTACCTAGCTTGGTTTCAATCTGCGGATCAATTTCATCCATCGGGTTGCTTTGTTCTAGCTAAACTTACTCGCCAAATGGATTGGGTTGCATTGCCTTGCCTCGAGGTAACAGTGCACGCATAACGCAAGACTCAAATTTCGCGCGCGGATTTCTATTTGCCGTTAGGGCAATCTATTGCTTTTCATCAAGTTCTTGCGAAACGTTTGATTCGGCTCCGAATTTTTTCGCTTGTTCAGCAATATACCGCTTCATACCTGCATTTTTCTCATCGACTTTGCTTATCGCTTTCTCGGCATACTCTTTTGCTGTTTGCAAATTGCCAGCTGCGAAGTGGGCAGCGGCGATGCCTAGTATCCCCTTCGGATCTGTTTCGTTGGTGAGTTCGTTTTGCGCCGCGTCAACTGCCTTGCGCCCGTATTCTTTGCTTTTGGCCATATCTCCTGCGGCAGCGTGTGCATTTGCAGCGCGAATAAATGACGCTGATGTTTCTCCTTCGATTTCGATGCCTACATTGGCAGCACGCGTCCCTAGGCTAACAAGCTCAGGCTGGATGTTTGATCGCTCGAGGCCAAGTGCGTTGCACACGGACCGTAGACCGAACGTATCATTTCGTTCGAGCGCCTTGCTTAGCATTGAGTCTGCTAACTTCTCTGCCTCGGAAAGTCGCTTGGCTGCGATCAACAATTTCAACCTGGCGGCATTCATATAAGGGTCGTTGGCAAGAGTTGGCCATTTTGCATTGAACTCTTCCCATTCAGCCAGCTGCACCATCGGGTCGCCAGGTTTGTTCATGGTCGCGTACGTCTTGTCCCAAAGTTTGTCAGCTGCAGCAAGTTCTTCTGCGTCCCGGGATGGGTCCCAAGTCCCATCGAGGACCTTAGGTATGACGCTTTCTAGGAACAGTGGGTGGCCAATAAACGCGAGCTTCCCGTCTTTGCCGATGACAAAGGAACATGGAATGCCGCTTTGTCCCGACCCTTTCATGAAAGCGTCATAGGTGTCGCGGTTCTCTGAATAGGCGATAGCGTACCCAAGTTTACTTCGACGCTTTTCTACAAACTTCGTGATCTGTTCGACTGAGTTGCCGGGATCTACTGCAGTGAAGCCGATGATCGTCCCCGTCGATCCAAGATGATCTTGGAGGTCACCTAGGTGCGGCATCATCGCAATGCACGGCCCGCACCAAGTTGCCCAAAACTCAACGATGTAGATCTTGCCCGGCTCGAAGGCCTGTACCTCTGGCCCCCCAAGCCATCGGGTCGCTTGAAGCGGCGGAGGCACATCTCCAACCTTCAGCGTTCGCTTGTTAGCCTGCTCAACTTCCTGCGCTATAAGTGTGCAAGAGCCTAGGAGAACCGTTAGCAACATGAAAAAGCAAGTACGCATGATCTGTCTCCGTTTCGAAACCGCGTCGTATGGACACTGACATCCAACTAAATATAACGTGTCGAGAAGACAAAAAGGGTCACATCGCTACTGGCACGCTGTCAGGGATGTTGCGACTCGGGTAACTTATGTTGCTAACGGCATAAGCCCTCGTCGCCGACGGGCACCGTAGCTTTAGGCATGATGGGGCAGGGGTGTATGAAGTTTGGTCACCCCTTCGCCCATGTACTCGGGGGAGAAGGGGCCGGGGGTTGAGGGGGCTTTGAGTAGTTTCAACGAGCTAGCTAGTGTCTTTGCCATTGCCGCATTGTGTGAATCCCATGGATGGGATTGAGCGTTGAAAGCCTAGGCTGAGCCGCGCACCTGCAACATACATGTCAAGGCAATTCGACCAGTGCTCTCCCATGGCAAACGTGTAGAGTTCGGGTAATCACTCAATTCGACCAAGAACACGGCCCCTCAACCCCCGGTCGCTTCTCCCCTGAGTACAGGGGCGAAGGGCTGACCATACTCCTTACTCTGTAAAGATCGCCGTCGACCAAGCGATATCTGGTGGTGGATGCGACTGCAGCAAGTGCAGACCAGCCTGCATCTTTACCGACTATCTTTTTGCCACAATTGCCGCTGTCGATGCAGCTCCTTAGTACCAATCTCGATCTTGTTAGAAACACCGAGGCACCGAGGACTCAGAGTTACACAGCCCTCTGTTTTTCTCTATGATCTCTGAGCCTCTGTGGTTTCATTCAACTGCCCCGGATCGAGTGTACCGGTTTGTCGGCGAGCGGTTAAACTCTAGCAGTTTGAAGATTGCTCGACCTGGACCGAAGTGATGTTGTTTATTGACTCGACCCTGCCAACTATTCCCGCCAATCTGGCTATTGAAGAAGCAATCCTGGAACTGGCCGAGCAGGGGGCTTGGGATCAAGAATACTTGCGAATCTGGCAGGCTCGCGAAGTTTTTGCTGTCATCGGACGTGGCAGTAGATATGCACAGGAAGTAAACACTGTGGCTTGCGAGAATGCCAGCATTCCGGTCTTTCGACGCTGTAGTGGCGGAGCTGCGATTGTGGCAGGTCCGGGTTGTTTGCTATACGCAGTTATGCTGTCACTCAAACGTCGCCCCGAATTGCAGATGGTTGATGTGGCACATGAGTTCGTGATGCAGCAAATGGTCGCGGCACTTAAGCCGATCGTACCGCAACTGACATACGCGGGAACTTGCGATTTGGTCATCGACGGTCGCAAGGTCAGCGGCAATAGTTTGCGCGTGCGACGCGATTGGTTGCTGTACCACGGTACGTTGTTGCTGGATATGGATTTGGAGAATATCGACCGCTACCTCAACCATCCACCAAGAGAACCAGAATACCGACAACATCGCCCCCACCATGACTTCGTTGCCAACATTGGATGTTCCGCCGAAGTGGCTGCGCGATTGCTGCAACAGCAGTGGCAAGCGGTGGAAGGTGATGTTGAGTTGCCATTGGCCATGGCTGAGGAACTAGTGAAAGAAAAATACTCACAAGATAGCTGGAACAAGCAACGCTAGCTTCCGTGGCTGATGCTGCCAGCATCAGTGAACCGACGTCACTGTGAGCCGAAGTCACTGTGAGCCGAAGTCACTGTGAGCCGACGGCGCTAGCCGCGGGTTTCGAAGTGGTTGACGTTCAAAGGTTGATGACGAACAAATGGAATAAAACCTACCCCTCACCCCCTAGCCCCCTCTCCCCGAGTACGGGGCGAGGGGGAACCAGAACAGGCCTTGCTCGCTGATAGAATCGAAGAGTGACCTTGCTTCCTGAGCAGAACCGAAGAGTGACTTATTGTCCTGAGTGCCCTAAGAACTGAAGTAACACAGAACTGAAGTAAACAGAACTGAAGTAACACAGAACCGAAGTGTCACACTGAGTCAAACCAAGGCCAGACCCTGGCAGGATGCCTAGGCTACGAAACAGCCAGCATTGAAATAAAAAACCATTGGAAGAGGCAAGGATTCGCCCAAGACATGATTAATGTAGTCGATAGACTTTCGTCGCTCATCTACGAAGTCGATTTCAGCCAAGCCTCGCGCCATCTCCTATCAATTTCGTTGTGGGTGCAGATGACTGCGAGCAACACAGTAACCATTGTCTTTCCCGTCTGGACGCCGGGCAGTTACATGGTTCGCGAGTACACTCGCAACATCGAATCTCTTGTTGTTACATCCCACGCAGCCATCGATGGACCAACACTCGATGGTCTTGCTTCGCGTCGGATCGGTAAGAACAGTTGGCAATGCGACACCGAATCGGCCGAGTGTATACAAGTGCGCTATCAACTGTACTGCCGCGAAATGTCGGTTCGTACCAACTGGGTCGAACAGGATTTTGGCTTCATAACTGGCGCAGCGGCTTTTCCTTACATCGAGGGCCGTCAGTCTGATGCGATCGATGTTCGCCTGCGAGTCCCTGAAAACTGGGGCAGTGTCGCAACTTCGCTCAAGCAACTCGACCGCACGAGCAAAGCAGTGTGCCTGCGCGCCGAGAACTTTGATGATTTGGTGGATTCGCCGATTGCAGTGGGCCGCTTTCCAGTTCGTAGTTTCGAAGTGGGTGACCGACTGCATTACTTAGCCAACGTGGGCTCCGATGACCGTACGAACGAACTCTGGGACTTGGACAAAGCGACGGCTGATGTTGCCAAGATTGTGGCTGAAGAGCAACGTTTCTGGGGAGATGTTCCTTACGACAACTATTGGTTCATCAATTTGCTCACAGAGACCGGCGGCGGATTGGAGCATGACAACTCAACGGTGCTCATGAGTAGCCGTTGGGCAATGAAGAAACGAGATTCGTATCTAAATTGGTTAGCGCTCGTTAGTCACGAGTTCTTCCATACGTGGAACGTGCGTCGTCTGCGTCCCAAAGCGTTAATGAACTACGATTACAAACAAGAGCAGTACTTTCGCGAGTTATGGATCGCAGAGGGAATCACAAGCTACTTTGACGATTTGTTTTTGATGTGGACTGGCCTGTGTTCGCGTGACGAATACCTCTGTCGCTTGTCCAAGAATATTCAAGCGGTACAGACGGCTCCAGGGCGTCTGATTCAGGGCCTGGCGGATGCGTCTTGGGATACCTGGATCAAGCACTATCGACCGGACGAGAACACACAAAATGCTCGGATCAGTTACTATCTTAAGGGAGCGGTATTGGCTTGGATGCTCGATGCTGAGATGCGACGCATTAGCAATGACCAGCATGACCTAGCGGCGATAATGAAGCAACTCTGGCAGGAGTTCCGTCACACGGGTTACACAATCTGCGATTTCGAACGACTGGTTGAACTGCGGTGTGGTACGGAGTTGCGTGAGTGGTTGCACGCTCAGGTGCGAGAGCCGCAGGAATTGGATTTCGCAGATACCCTTCGTCATTTTGGATTGCGTTTCAAAGTGACGAATGGCAAAAAGGAAGGGGCCTGCGACAAGCCAACGTGCGATGTCTGGATTGGCTCGGATTCATGGGCTACGGATGGACGCTTGCTGGTGCGACGTGTCTATCGTGGCTCACCCTCGGATGCTGCCGGTTTGAACGTCGACGACGAACTGGTTGCGTTGGATGGTTTTAGGCTGACTGCCGATGCTTGGCCGGATCGGCTGGGCATGTATCAGCCTGGCCAAGAGCTTGAATTGCTCATATCCCGCCGCGGTCGCATCAAGCAGCTTACGATCTGTCTTGGACGTAAACCGGTGCACAACTGGCAATTGGAGCTGGATCCAGCGGCAACGTCAGCTAGTAAAGAAAACCTCAATCAATGGTTGCGACCACCATCGCCTACTTGTAATCCCACCGTGGCGGACGCTGCCAGCGTCCGCGTTTAGAGAAATTGTTTTGGATGGCTACAACGACGATTCTGCATGCTCGCGATCACGAGTCGAATCTGCTCGTATGCCACCAGCCCATGAAACGCATCGCGGATGGACTTAAGTCGCAAAGCAGCCAGTTCGGTATCGATTGAGTCGCAACGAACGGCAATTTCAATGCGCTGCTGATCTTCGGGAGATACCAAGGACTGATGTCGGTCAGCTTTGCGAACTGCACGTAGCTGACTAAGTAGTCTTGAACCGTGGAAGTTGCCAACGATAACCGTTCAGCCACTTCGGCAATCGTTGCATGGTTGCGAAACATACCGGCAGCTTCGTTGAAGTTGGAGCGTTTGAGCGATCGTTGTTTGCCCAAGAAACTACCGGTGTCTTCCTGGGAAGTGTGCATGACGCCTTGCTGCAACGGCCGGAGCGTTTCAAAAACCCAGTATTTCTTTAAAACCTCGAAGATCATATGGTAATACAATGTGTGAATCCCAGCCGAGATGCCCAAAGGGTCAGCGCCATTTAGGATGGGCTTGGATCTCACAATATTTTTAATAGACAATGATCGAAACCTAAAGTGATTTAGCATTATGCTATTTTCCATCGGACATTCCAATCAGGAGCAGTTCTGTAGACTGCTTGCTCAGCACAAAATTGAGGTTTTGGCGGATGTTCGCAGTTCTCCGTACTCTCGCTACACAACGCAATTCAATCGCGAATCGCTGAAGGCAGCCTTAGAACAGCAAGGCATCCGATATCTTTTCATGGGTGAGCAACTGGGCGGTCGACCGGTCGGTGATGAGTTCTACGATGAGAAAGGACATGTGCTTTACTATCGCGTTGCGGAAGCCAAGTTTTTCCAAGAGGGTATTGAACGGCTACGGAAGGGGAGTTCACAATATCGGGTGGCCATGATGTGCAGCGAAGAAGATCCTACGGTTTGCCACCGCATGCTGCTGATCAGTCGAGTGCTAACGGATGGCGGCGAGTCTGTGGCGCATATTCGTGGGGATGGATCGCTGCAATCCGATGCGGAGCTGCTCGCTGCTACGTCCAACTTGGCTCAAGGCTTGTTGTTTGAGGAACTCGAGCAAGAATCATGGAAATCTTTACTATCGGTTTTACCCAAAGTTCAGCAGCCCAATTCTTTGGACGAATAAAGAATGCCGGTATCAAACGCTTACTTGACGTGCGTTTGAACAATAAATCGCAGTTGGCTGGTTTTGCTAAACGCGATGATCTCGCTTACTTCCTGCGTGAGATCTGCGAAGCCGAGTACGTTCACCAACCGCTGCTCGCGCCGACACAAGAGTTGCTGGACGCTTACAAGAAGTCTGGCGGCGCATGGGAAGTCTACGAACGGAATTTTCTGAACCTCATGCGCGAGCGCGAAATTGAAACTGAGTTGCACCCAAGCTTCTTTGATACACCGACCGTTTTGCTGTGCAGCGAAGCGACGGCCGAATGTTGTCACCGCCGATTGGTGCTCGAATACCTGCAACAACATTGGTCTGGAATCCAAGTGCGTCACTTGTAGCGTTCGGTTATGCAGATCTTGATCAACTATCTGGCTCGCATGCAAGCCGGGTTCATTTGCGCGGCCGGGGATCGATTTACAGTCTGGCTTGCATATTCGACCGATTAGCCAGCGACCGCTGAGCCTCCAATTGCTGCGTTGCCATGGAGGCCCGCTGGAGTTGGGTAGAGTGCTCGATTTGGGAACTTCAAGCTTTGCGGGCTCAGTGCCTGAAATCGAAGACCGGATGAGCGACCCATCCTCATGGTCAGCGGGAGCACGCTATTCATCGCAGCAACTCTTTGATGTTATCGCTACCGTCGCCAGTGATTCACTCACGGAGATCTTTGGACCGGACTTGCAGCCCCATGGCGGCCGGACTTTCGTGGTTGCCGAGCAGCGAGGCATTCGTTCGCTGGGTTGCTTTTGGGCGGAGAAGCAGCGTATTGAAGTCGACTCGATGTCGAAGAAGATTACGTTCGTTTGCAGTTACCAACCCTTCACACTTCGCTTGCCAATCACGGATATCGGGCTCTACGCCGCCGATCATGTTTCGGTTGACGAAGCAGCGGTTGCCGCTGCTAATGAAAAAATCAAGGCTTGCCAACGGGTACTCGTTAGCGTCGGCCTCTCAAGAGCTTATCGCAAGTCAAACGACCAGCCCGCTTATCATTGGTTGCAGGTGAACAATGTACACTCGCTGTTGTCGGCGATGTATGGATGAACTAGTACTAGTGCTTTGACCAGATTAGATTTGCGTTGAGTGTCGCACAATTGTCTCAATTGTTGCAGCTACGATGGGCACAATTGTGCAACATTGAAACAGTAATTCCAAAATCTAATCTGGACAGAGCAGAGGGACTCGCGGGTGAATTCGTTGTTTTCGATTACTTGATTTGTTATACTGAGTGTATGAGTACAAAGACCATCAATGAAATCGACATCTGGAATCGCGTTATCAATCCAGAAAAGGACGATATGACTCCGCCTGAAGCGAACGCGGTGCTGCGATGGGCCTTTGCTGAAGACGCGAAATCAAAAATGGAAGAACTCGCCGAACGCAATGGGCGAGGTGAACTATCTGATTCCGAACGCGAAGAGCTGGAGGCGTATGTAAAGGTCGGTCAGGTCCTTGCGATTTTGCAAGCAAAGGCTCGCTTGTCGTTAAAACACTGTGCCGATAACGGCAACTGACGAACATGGCTTCTTTGCGTCAGCGAGTCTGGGAGCGAGCGCACGGTTGTTGTGAATATTGTCAGCTTCCACAAGACCATGACCCGCGTCCATTTCATTTAGACCATATCCGCCCACAGAAACACGAGGGACCAACGGTCGTTGAGAATCTCGCGTTGTGTTGCGCCGCTTGCAGCCTCTTCAAGGGACCTAATCCCGCTGGCTATGATCCCGCAACAGATATGCTCACTCCACTTTTCAATCCGCGAACGCAGAAATGGGACGAACATTTCACTTGGAAAGATGCGACGCTGGAAGGGCTGACAGATGTTGGTCGGACAACGGTCAGTGTGCTGCGCATCAACGAAGTTTTACGCATCCAGCATCGACGCCTGCTCATTGAGCTCGGCGTCTTTCCACCGCAGTTGTCCAAACAAACAGAAGAGTAATCTACTCTGGTAATCGTCCCATTTCGACTTTGGGAAGACTTCCTGTAAGTGCCTTCATGAATTCAACAAGGTCCGCTTTGTCTTGAGCGGTCGCCTCGAACTTCTTGATCTTGTCGCTCAAGTTCGGATTAGGGTGACCACCTTTGGCATACCAATCGACGACTTCTTCAAGCGTCTTTTGGCTGCCATCGTGCATGTAAGGAGCAGTCAGTGCAACGTTGCGGAGTGTAGGAGTCTTGAAAGCACCGCGATCGGCTTTGTTGCCAGTTGTGGCTTCGCGACCTAGGTCAGGCTTGTCGGTAGCCATGCCAACGCCCAAGTTGTGATATTTTTCGTCCGTGAAATTGGCACCCACGTGGCAAGCGGCGCAGTTGGCTTTGGCGCTGAAGAACAACGCGCGGCCTCGAATCGCTGATTCGCTCATCGGGTGAGCGTCAGCGGTTGCTTTCAACTTGGCGTACTTGGCATACAAGTCGGGATCATCTTTCTTGAGAGCATCCAGATCTTCGAGGTCATCTTTGAACGTCTCTTTGAATTTGATGAACGGTTCGTTGGCGTCGTACACGCTATCGCCTGTCACGAGTACTCGCTCGAACGAAGCGATCGCGCGACCGATGTCATCAATGTTGGGAGCACGGCCGAAGATCTTTTCGAACTGCTTGCGATAAACTTTGTTTTCGCTGACCAACTTCACAGCTTGCTCGTGCGTGAATGCCATTTCGATTGGGTTAGCGATAGGGCCTACGGCTTGGGCTTCAAGTGAACCGGCGCGGCCGTCCCAGAACTGTTCTTTGCTCAAAATGCGGTTGTAGGCAACGGGTGAGTTGCGATTGCCAGTCTGACCGCCAACACCGACTCCGAATTGCGTGTCTTTGGCGTAACCGAACTGAGGATGGTGGCAGTCTGCGCAGCTCACCTCGGCGTTCTTGGAGAATCGCTTATCGAAATAGAGTTGCCGACCGAGTTCGATTTTGGCGAGCGTCAGTGGGTTGTCGGCTGGAATGTAGACCTGCGATTTGCCAACTTGCAGGGCAGGGGGGAGTTCGACTTCCAGCGTTTTGTGGTTTTCCGGCTTAGCCAGCCACGCGTCAATTTCCACCAATTTGAGTGTCCCAGAACCAGGAATTCCTTTTGTCAAGGAATCGGAGCCGAGTCGAACAGGAGTACCTTCAACCGCGAAGGCTGGTACGCAGAGGCAGGCGAAAAATGCGACAAAAGCACCAAAAAAGTGACGCATTGCTCAAAATCCGTGGAGTTTAAAGGGTGAGTGGTAGCTTGGGACCATTTGTCCCGAGCGATTTGCAGTTCGTCGGTCGCCAGCGGCTGTGCGGTTTCTCACGAAACCAGCTACTTGATGCGCTAGCTTTGCATAACTTGATTATTGCAGATACCAATCTTTTGTAGTTCGCTTGGCAAGTCTTTTCTAGAGCACGCAGTGTCAAATGGCGGGATTCGGTGAGTTTCTGGGGTCCACGCGCGGCACTAGTCTTACGCAATCTGGAACCGCTGCTTTTAAATCGCGTCTATTCGATACACTTGACCAAGGCCGAACCTCGATCTGGTCATTCAATACTCTTGATGGATGCAACCATGATTTCAACTCCGAAATGGCTCAGCCATCTGCAATTTTTCATGGTGAACATGACCTTCGTCGTCGTTTGCTGTCGCCAAGTTGCGGCACAGCCAACTTCGCAAGTCACATTGAGTTCATTTTCGCTTTCACAGATTGAGCAGATGTTGCAATCCAGAGAACTGGCTAGATCCAAAGGTGAGTTCGGGACAATCAACACCGATTCCATCAATCAACTCGCAGCAGAATTGAAGAATCGCGAAAAGCCCTTAGAAATTGAATCAGCCGATCTTTGGGCGATCGTTCAGGACAAGAAGCTTTACAAAGAAGTCCGGTCCGATGCAGCACGTATGCTACTCAATCGGGATGATCCTAAAATCGAATCCCATTTGCTTAACCGCTTTTCGGCTTTTCTGGCGGCAAAATGACGAGATTTGCATTCCTGGCAACGGCAGCACCCCTCGAAGGTCGCCGCCATCGAGGCTAAATTTATGCCATACGCAGTCAATCACTTTGTCCAGATTGGATTTTGGGATTAACCGCAGTGCGTTAGCACCGGTTTTCACGGTAGAAACCGGTGCTAACGCACATCGGTTGATAAGCCCAACCCAAATTCTTAACGGGGGACAGAGCACTAGGTTTGCTTTTCGGCCACACAGATTTTCACTCTCCAAACACCCTTGAGATCAAGTTGACTAAATGAAAGCCATCGCTGTTCGCCCTGGAAAACCTTCGAGCGTCCACCTTCGCGACATCCCTGCCCCAAAGTTGGATAGTGTTCCAGGTGGGAAGGGGATCCAAATCAAAGTTCTCAAAGTTGGAGTCGACGCCACCGACCGCGAAATCAACGACGCTCTGTACGGCAACTCACCTCCCGGCGATGACTACTTGGTTTTGGGACATGAGTGTTTTGGTATCGTTGAAGCAGTGGGTCCCAACGTGCGCACGATCAAGCCTGGCGACTATGTGACCGCGACCGTGCGCCGCCCAGGTGGTTCGATCTACGATCAAATCGGCACCTACGACATGACCAGTGAAGAGACCTACTACGAGCGCGGTATCAACCTGCTGCACGGCTATCTCACTGAACGCATCGTGGACGGGGAAGAGTACGTCGTCCGAGTTCCTCAAGGCTTGAAGCACTTGCATGTGCTGATGGAGCCGATGAGTTGTGCAGCGAAAGCGATTCAACAAGCCTATGAAGCTCAACGACGTATGCGCGTCTGGCGTCCACAGCGCGCATTCGTGCTCGGTGCGGGCCAAATCGGACTGCTATCGACACTGGTACTGCGATTGAAGGGATTGGATGTGTACACGCTGGCCCGCGCGCCAGGCCCGCATTTGAAGAGCGAAATCGTGACTGGCATGGAAGCGACCTATGTTAGTACCCAAGAAACACCGTTGATGGAATTGGTCAAGAAAGTTGGCAAAGCAGATATCATCGTCGATGCCACCGGTAGCAGCTCCATCGCTTTCGAAGCCATGCAAGCTCTCGGGCATTGCGGAGCCCTAGTTTGGACCAGCATCACCGGCGGCAGCAAGAAGTCGGAAGTCCCATCTGACAAAGTCAACATTGAATGGGTCCTCGGGAACAAACTCTTGCTCGGTTCGGTAAATGCGAATCGCGAGTACTTCGAATCGGGTATCAAGGACATGGCTCTCGGTGAAGTCATGTTCCCAGGCGTGCTGCAAAAGATCCTCACCAATCCCGTCAATGGTCTCGACAACTACGCCGAGATGATGCGGTTGCTGGTCGAAGACAACTCCGCTCTGAAAGTCTTCGTCAATGTGGCGGAAGAGTAATCGTTTTTGCATGCTGTTGCTTATGGTTAGCGTGCTCGGTTGTAGTAAACAAGCGAGCACGCCCAATGTATCAGGCATTGAATCACCTAACGAATCTGCGGCTTCTTCTGCGGCATCGGCCGAACAGGTCGAATTGAGTTTCGAAGCTCAGCACGCTCAAGTGCTCAGCGGTGAATCGATCGCAATAAAGCTCACTCAAGCCAAGATTACCAGCGAGCAACTTATGCAGTTCGGGTCGCTGCACGAAAAGCTGCTCGAGTTGCAATTGGATGCTGGAGTTGTCGACGACGTAACGATCGAGTCGATCGCGCAGTTAACCGCGCTTGAGCATTTGAGACTTCGGGATAGTCCCATCACGGACGTTGGGATCGCCAAACTAGATCCGAGTAAGTTGCCCAACCTGCGGATCATCAATCTGCCTCAATCAAGTCTTACCGCAGTTGGGCTTGAGCATCTTGGAAAATTTCCAAAGCTTGTTCAGTTGCGGTTGAGTGCCTCTCAGTTGGATGATCGCGCTGCAGAAGTGATCGCAACGTTTCCGGCTTTGCGATCACTGCATTTGATTGGACCAAAATTCACCGACGCCGCACTGGATCAATTGGCAAAAGCTCCAAAACTCTCTTCGCTGTACATCGACGAATGTCATCTGAGCGACGCTGCTTGGGAGAGACTTTTCAAAGCGAAACCCAACATCCACGTCCACATCGATCAGCACCATCACGACCGGGACCCCAACGCGGATCACTGAATGCGACAAAGTAAAGCGAATTCTCACTGTCGGGAAGAGCATGCCTTTATTTTCTTGCCCCCATTTTCATGCCAGCCTGTTAGTACTGTCAGCGAACTCACGTAAGCACTCGTTGCTGGTGACCACCTCTGTGCCTCTGTGTTTCAGTTCAAGATGGGCAGATGAAACACAGAGACACAGAGTTCACAGAGATTTAGCACGAACGAAAAATTCCGCGCTCATTTTTCGGCGGCGGCCGGTCGGCAGATGTGAGATGATCTCGTTCGTCATTTAACTGTAAGGTGTTTCAGGAGAACGGGCGATGATCGCGAAAACAAAACCAATTCCGCTGCGAGTGACTAACCAGATGTTTGATCACAGTCTTTCAGGTCAAATGAAGCGGGAATACTACCGAGCATTGACGGATCGGAACGCCGAATACGATGGGGTGGTTTACTACGGGATCAAAACGACTGGGATCTTCTGCCGGTCGGTTTGCACGGCGCGAAAGCCTAAGTTCGAGAACTGCGAATTCTACCCATCGGCACGCGACGCTTTGCTGGCTGGATACCGACCCTGCAAACGCTGCCAACCGCTGAGTCTGCCGAATGAACTCTCGCCAATTCTAAAGCAGATGATTGAGGCCGTTGAAGCGGAACCGGAGAAACGCTGGAAAGATCAGGATTTTTGTAATCTGGGTATCGACTCTTACACTGCTCGACGTCAATTCAAGAAACGTTTTGGAATGACCTTCGTCGCTTATGCCCGGGCGCGAAGAGTCGGTCTTGCCGTTGAGCAGATCCGCAACGGCAGCAGCGTCATCCATGCTCAGCTGGATGCTGGCTTTGAATCGGGCAGTGGATTTCGCGATGCGTTCTCGAGAATCCTCGGCTCGCCACCCAAGGGCTTTCAAGGGCTCGTTCTCAAATCAAGTTGGATCGATACACGGCTTGGACCGATGATTGCCATCGCCAGCGAGGAGGCGCTGTATCTGCTCGAATTCACATGTCGGCGTGGGCTTGAACGCGGCGTCGAGCGACTCAAGGCACGAACGAAAGCGGCCATCATTCCCGGAACGAACCTGATCCTCAAATCGATCGAACGGGAACTTAACGAGTATTTTTCAGGATTACGACGGCACTTCGAAACTCCGCTGATGCCCATCGGTACCGAGTTTCAAAAACGTGTTTGGAGTGAACTTTGTCGAATACCCATCGGCGAAGTTCGAAGCTACTCGCAGCAGGCCATCGCGATCGGTTCGCCGACTTCCGTGCGTGCGGTCGCAAGAGCCAACGGAGCCAATCAACTAGCCATAGTCATTCCATGTCACCGTGTCATCGGTGCCGACGGAGAGTTAACCGGATACGGCGGTGGACTTGCGATTAAGAAGTGGTTGCTCGAGCATGAAAGGGCAAATTTGCACTAACCACGGCAGCACAGGCGTGCCCGATGGGCTCTAAATAAGAAAAGGGATGCCCGAGGGCATCCCTATATGTTCTGTTAACTTTCAGTCCCAATCGACTAGGTACCGAATTCAGGACGGCGGCGGCCGAGCTGTTCTTGCAGGCGAGCGACAATGCTGGAATGCATTTGGCTCACGCGGCTTTCGCTGAGATCTAACGTCGCGCCGATTTCCTTCATCGTCAGTTCTTCATAGTAATAAAGAATGATGATCAAGCGTTCGTTGCGGTTGAGACCTTTGGTGACTAGACGCATCAAGTCGCTCTTTTGAACGCGACGAGTTGGGTCTTCGCCCTTCTTGTCTTCGAGGATGTCGATTTCACGCACATCTTTGTAGCTGTCGGTCTCGTACCACTTCTTGTTCAAGCTGACGAGGTTGACCGCGCTGGCTTCCATGAGCATCTTATCCAGCTCAGCGGCAGGAATCTGCATGTGCTCGGACAATTCACGCTCGGTGGGAGCGCGACCGTACTTGGTCTCGAGGAATTTCTTAGCTTCGCCCAGCTTGCTGGCTTTGCTACGAACCAAACGAGGAACCCAGTCCATCGTTCGCAGTTCGTCAAGCATCGCACCACGAATACGCGGTACGCAGTAGGTTTCAAACTTCACACCTCGGCTAGTGTCAAATGCATCGATTGCATCCATCAAGCCGAAGATGCCTGCGCTGATCAAGTCGTCCAGCTCTACGCCATCTGGCAAGCGTTGCCAAATGCGATCGCCGTTGTAGCGGACGAGCGGCATGTATTGTTCAATTAGACGGTTGCGCAGATCAATATTATCTGGTTCAAGTTTGTAACGTTTCCAAACTTCTTGAATATCCACTTCGGGCGCGATCGACGTTGCCATCCAATCCTCCATGATTTTCCTGGCAGTAGTGGCGCTAAATGTCCGAGGGTAAATTGCGCCTAACTCAAGTTGCATTCAACTGTGTTGGCTACATCGCGTCGATCGAGCCACCGATCGTTGCCATGCAGGATTTTTCAGTCGAGGCGAGTTTTAGCGGGAACTTTTCTGGAAAGCCATGCCAACTTCTCCGGTTTATTCCGAAGGGGTTTCGGTTGTGCTATCGGCGGCGGCAGTCAAGCGAGCCATTTCACTTCGGAAACGATTTTCTACCGAATCGCACACAGTTTGGTCGGCTATCCAGCCGATGCAAAAGCCTAGTGCAGAGAACGCGGCGAAAACCACCAGAGCTTGTACCAAAATCTCGTCAGCTAAATTTCCAAGAACCAGTCCACGCAAAATAGCGAAGCACATAGCCACTGCCCCAAGCACGCCAGAGTATGCTCGGGCCATTTGCTAGCCTCCTGCTCGCTGCGACATCCTAGGATTTCAACAACCAAGTTTGTTGTAGAAATCGACAATTTCCCTCACTCGAACAAGCTGCCAGCACTTCCATATACCGACAGCTTGCCCGACACCCCATTCATCGGCATCAGGGTAGGGGAAGTGTAATTTTATTTTTTTAGGCTGCAGAAGTTCGCCAGGTTAACACCAGTGGATTGCTAGCTTGAAGTTATGGCGGTAACTCTTAGGCCTACTATGGAGTAGTTCGGGTTTTTCGGAACGCGGGCGTCCTCGCCCGCTCGCGGTACCTGGTGACTAAGCTCTGGTGATGTTACCGTTCGCACGCAAAGTTCCTTCTTTTTTCTTCCATAAGCATAGGCACTGTTAAGGCAGAACCCTTACTTAAGCTTCCAGGAAGCACCGCCATAAGATTTCGGGTCATCAATCATCGGCCCTGAGTGACTGTCATCCAGCGGTTCGTGATGATCCCCACGATAGCTTGCCAGTGCGGCCACAGCCCAACTGGTTGCCATCATGGAGATGAATTGATCCTTGCCGTGAGGATCACCGTTGTCAAAAAAGGTTCTGATCGGTACCACTCGCGATTCAACTCGCCACGATCCATCTTCTTCTTGGGTACTTAAGAGAAAGTCGATAGCCTCGTTTCTCTTTTCCCAAGAAAGACCAGTGCGTCCCTTGTAGCGACTCGCCGTCTGATCATCGATCAGTAGCGCCATGCCGGTCGCATAGGCATCGCTCGGTAAGTCGTTGTTTTGGCCCCAACCACCATCGTCTCGTTGGCTCTGTTGAAGCTGTTTTCGAAGCGGTTTACTGAGTGCGAGTGTGATGCTCATGAAATGCCCATCCATACCACCCATCCCCATGCCACCCATACCCATACCACCTTCCATGCCCATGCCACCTTCCATGCTATCTTTCATACCAGCGCCAGGCAACTCGTCGGTGTCCTTTTGCTCAATTCCAAGAAGGATGTCCATATCGGAGTTTCGAACTAGGTAGCTCAGCCACAGCATGCCGACTAAGTCCTCATGGTCAGCTGGTGTTTCCAACGTCGCACTCCACTTGGCAGCTTGTTTCAAAGCGGTACGAACTTGTGTCTGATCTAGTGACGAGTTCAATCCGTACTTTATCAGTCCAAGGTAGGCGACTGCGGTGGCCATAGCTCGTGACGACGAGGCGGGAGGACGGACTGAATCGAGCTCCCAGCCGCCATCTTCGGCTTGCGTCTTCAATAAGTACTGCACCATTGCATTCGTGGTGTCATTGGGCTTCTCACGAGCAATTTCCATCGCCCACAATCCATATCCCACCGCTAGGGCACCACCATCAATCTTTGCTCCATCCAGTAGTTGCGGTCGCTTCGCTTCGAAAGACGAGACTGTAAAGTCGATGACACCACGCGTACCGACCGAGTTACTGAATTTGATTGACCTTTTAAGGTTTGAATCCCTTAGCGAAAATGCCAACAACGGCAGCGTCTGATGGTGGCATGAAAAACACTTGCGATTCTCTGGATAGTTCTGAACGGCGGCGGCAAGGACCTTGTATCCTTTGACAAGTGCCGCAGATGTTCTCAGCTTGCGTGCCCCCTCTTCCTTTCGCCAGTTGAATTCGTCGGCTTGAAGGCAAGACGTCAAAAAGCTACTCAGGCAAATCGACAGCGCAGCAGCGAACCGAAATAACATGGTAGCGATCCTTTATGCAGTTGTGACGAGAGACAAGATTGAAGAGAAGCCGCACACCCTTGATTATCGCGCAAAAGTAGGCGTGCTGTAAATGCTTTTCCAGAAAGATCTTGGCGAACGTAGCGGAATGCGTCAAGCATTTCGAGTCCCACTGCTGCCGCCGAAAGCCTTGACGGCTTCCGCTACCGATGATTTTCAAGAAACCAGCTAGTTTCACTCGCTTACTTATTCGGCTTAGTAGAATAGAATGCACTTCGGCCGACAATTTTTTCCCACCCGCCACCGCGAACTCTTCGCGACGAAAGTTCAAAATGCTCCGAGATCGAACGGATTCTCATCGTCCGCTCCTAAGAATTGCCATCGCGTCATGCGCTCGTTCGTGTCTTGTGATGCTATTGGCTAATTTCATTGCTGCACTTGCCCCTGCGCAAACTTCTCCGGAAGCGAAGTTCCAGCAGAACGTTCAACCCTTCCTGAAACAGTACTGCAACGAATGTCACAGCGGTGATGCGCCCGAAGCCAAGTTGGATACGACTATCTTCAAAGACCTATCTTCGGTTGCAAACACGTGGGGAACATGGCAAGAGATCGTCGCGCGTGTACGCGAAAATGAAATGCCTCCTGCCGATGCTTCACCACAACCCACGCAAGCCGAACGAGCGATGCTAAGTGCCTGGACGCAAGAGTTCCGACAATCCGAAGCGCAACGCATGCGTGATGATCCTGGACCGGTGAGCACGCGTCGCCTGAGCAATGCCGAGTTTAACTACACGATCCGCGATCTAACCGGCGTCGATATCCAACCGACGAAAAATTTTCCAATCGATCCAGCTAACGAAGCGGGCTTTGACAACTCTGCTGAGTCCCTTGCGATCTCGCCAGCACTAGTGACCAAGTACATCGATGCAGCCAGATTGGTTGCCGATCACATGTTGCTCACTCCCGATGGCATTCGCTTTGCTCCGCATCCGGTGGTCACCGACACCGATCGCGACAAGTACTGTGTGCACCGCATCGTGGATTTCTATCTGCGTCAACCGACTCGCTATGAAGACTACTTGTTAGCCTGTTGGCAAGTGCAAATCGACTCGCAGAAGCAATCGATTAGTGAAGCGATCGAGGCAGCGTCAGTCAAATATCAAGTCAGTGAAAAATACCTTCGCACAGTTTGGGATACGCTCAACGACCAGCGCTACAGCTATGGCCCACTGAAGACTCTGCGAACACGTTGGCACGAGTTGTCGTTTACTCCATCCAAGCTGGATGAAGCCAAAGCGTCTTGCGTCGAGCTAGCCAAGTTCATCAAGGAAAAACGCGAGCCGATGCGACCCCGTTTCACGAATCTCAAAGGCCCAGCCGGACTTAGCGGTGGCTCGCAGACGTTGGTCCTTTGGAAAAACCGCCAAATGGCTTCGCATCGTCGCAAGTGCGACATCGACGCGCTCGCAGATACGAAACGGTCCTTGTTAGAAAAAGCGGATCTCGAAGCCTATCGATCGGGGACGGATGTAGAAAAGGCTCAGATAACGGACGCATACCAACAATTCTGTTCCGTCTTCCCAGATGCGTTTTATATCTCCGAACGCGGTCGGGCTCATATCGATGCTAAAGACGCCGCCGAAGAAGGTAAAGGGCGGCTGCTCAGTGCGGGCTTTCATAGCATGATGGGTTACTTCCGCGATGACCAACCGCTTTACGATATGATCCTGTCTGAAGAGCAGCAGCAGGAGATCGATCAACTGTGGCATGAACTCGAGTTTATTGCCCTCACACCGATTCGACAGTACAGCGGTTTTATCTGGTACGAACGAGCCGAGTCGACATTCATTAACGAAGAGAAATTCAACTTCGTTCGCGCTGAAGATCGCTCTGCAAATTCGGCAGAAATGATCAAACGCTTTGCTGATGTGTACCTAGAGAAGGTTCGCAACAAGAATGGCGAAGCGCAGGTCATTGAAGCAGTTGAAACCCATTTTGCAAACATCAACCGACAACTGCGGCAGTTGGAAACCGAACTGCAAGCCGCCCAGTCAAAGCAACTCAGCGCGCTGGTCGACTTTGCTGAGCGAGCTTACCGCCGACCTCTCACCAGCGACGAACGCCAATCGATCGAGGATTTTTACGTAGCCTCACGACAGCATCCCTCCGCCGATCATCGCTCAGCCATGGAAGACACCCTGATCTCAATTCTGGTTTCGCCATCGCAGTTGTATCGCTGGGATCTGCAAAGCCAATCGGCCGATGTGCATCCACTTGTCGATTATGAAATGGCGTCGCGGCTGAGCTATTTTCTCTGGGCAAGCCTGCCTGATGACAAACTGCGTGCTCAAGCATCGCGACG
>JANRMD010000334.1:0-10371 GCA_033761895.1 Pirellulaceae bacterium
TGACTTTTGGAACTCACCTGGATTTTCTTGCGGAGGGACATCCGGTATTCCGGAGCGCGGGCGTCCTCGCCCGCTTGCGGCAAAGCTGCGGTATAGAACTTAGGATTCGCGACACTAGCACCGGTTCCCGCGGCGAAAACCGACGCTAGCGCGTTCCGGCTGATATTACAATCCCTAGAACTGGGCGGCAATCGTCTGCCAATACCTGAACATGGCGAGATCAGCTAGGAATGCTGCTATTTGCCCCAACTGAAAAGAGACGAGCGTTGCGAATCCCCTGTTGGCTGCAGTTACTTACTTGCTTGCTATTTTTCGCTGGACATGCGTCGTGCAATTTGTCCGCGCAGACTGCACCCGCAATTCCAACCCAAACTCCCCCGACCCAAACCACGGAGAATACATCGGCAAAATCGGCCGGCACACTGGCGGACGGCGGTCTGAAGCTCGGGGAATTCTTGCCAGTTCCGAAGCTTAAAGTGGCTGTGACGGACCTCAAGCACGCCAAGTTCCCAGTGGTCGACGTGCACTCGCATTTTCGAATCAAAATGAGGCGTGATCCATCGCAACTGGACGAGTTTGTGGCATTGATGGATCGCCAGCATATCGCGGTCAGTGTCAGTCTGGATGGCTTGCTTGGTCCAACACTCGATGAACATATGCAGTTCTTGTGGACCAAGTACCGAGATCGCTTTGCGATTTTTGCGAATATTGATTGGCAAGGTGATGGTGCAGCCGACAATCACGCAACTTGGGCTTGCCACAGACCCGATTTCGCTCATCGAACCGTGCTGGCCTTGGAGGATGCGCAGAAACGGGGAGTTTGTGGTGTCAAGGTATTCAAGCTGTTCGGTTTAGACTATCGCAACCCCGATGGCTCGTTCATCGCTATCGACGACGCTCGATTCGATCCGATCTGGGAAGCGTGTGGAAGACTTAAGCTGCCGGTCATTATGCACACGGCCGACCCAAGTGCTTTTTTTGAACCGATCACGCCCGAAAACGAACGTTATGAAGAACTGTCGCGCCATCCCGATTGGCACTTTCCAGCGGATAAGTTTCCATCCCGGGCGAGCCTCCATGCGGCCCGCAATGCACTTTTAAAACGTCATCCCCAAACCCTCTTCATCGCAGCTCATCTGGGCAACGACGGTGAAGACCTCGCCGAGACCGCGAAGCTGCTCGATGATTATCCCAATGTGTACGTTGAGATTGCATCGCGTATCAGTGAGCTTGGACGTCAGCCCTACTCAGCGCAAGAATTTCTCATCCAATATCAAGATCGCATTTTGTTCGGGACAGATGGTCCGTGGCCGGAACTCCGCTACCAAAGCTATTGGCGTTTTCTGGAAACTCGCGACCAGTACTTTCCCTACTCTGAAAAGCCATTTCCGCCTCAAGGTTTGTGGCGCATTTACGGTGTTGAATTGCCAGATGAAGTCCTTGTGAAGCTCTATCAGACCAATGTCTGTCGCATTGTGCCTGGAGTTCGCGAGCGACTGGACCGATGGATCGAAAGCCACAAGTAGTTTACTGTCGCACGATGGTCCCATTGTCGCACGATTGTCCCAATCGTAGCTGCCACAATTGAGACAATTGTGCGACACTCAACTTAGAGGATTAGTCGCAGTGCGCTAGCACGGGTTCCCGCGGCGAAAACCGACGCTAGCGCGTTCCGGTTGATATTACAATCCCGAACATTAAGCTTTGACAATCCACTTGTGCTTCGACGCAATTTTACTTTGAAGTGACTGCTTTATTGTCGCACGATTGTCCCAATCGTAGCTGCCACAATTGAGACAATTGTGCGACAATCTCAAGCTGCAACAATTGAGACAATTGTGCGACAATCTCAAGCCGCATTGCGCTTGGCGGTCGCGATGTCATCTGTCCGCGCTGAGAACTTGCCGTTTTGCAGAAAACTGAGAACGTAACGTACCGCTGTTTCGTGGTTGGGCAAACCAAAGTGAGACGTGCGCAGTACGCAGTGATCTCGCTGACTGGAAATCTTCGTGTTCGCAACCGGAACAACAAAGTCGCGTGAAGCCGCGATGACGCCTATCTCAACTTGGCTTGCTGCATGTTGGCTGGCATCCTCAAGTCGATTGGGCAGGCTGCTGGGCGATTCCGAGAGGTCGGCGATCGCGGGTAAGCACCATGCAAACGGACCAAGTGAGATCCGTGTCAGGTGTGAGCCTCGACTGGGAGGTGCGAGCATCACCAGTCGCTTGACTTTGGTATCGCCACCCAATTGCAATGCACAGCGAGCGAGAATGCCGCCCATACTATGCGTGACAAAGTTGATCGTTCGCACCGATGGATCGCTCTGAAGCAGCTCTAGTTGCGGCAGAAAACGCCTAACGTTCTGTTCAGTCGAACGCAACCAAGTCGGATAGCCCCAGTTAAGCACCATATAACCGACCTCGGCAATTCGCGTCTCCAGTTTCCGCATACTTTGCCGCGTCGCAAACAATCCATGCAGCAGCACGACCCAATCGCGCGATACAGTCGATTGTCTATGGGACGATTCAGCGTTTATAGTGCTTAAACTCAAATCCATATCAGATCAATGAGTGATTCAAGG
The DNA here is from genome assembly GCA_033761895.1 of Pirellulaceae bacterium. Taxonomy (GTDB): domain Bacteria; phylum Planctomycetota; class Planctomycetia; order Pirellulales; family Pirellulaceae; genus Aureliella. The sequence goes on from JANRMD010000334.1 coordinate 2,582, forward strand.
AAGTTGGATGGGTACGATAAACGCTTGGCGACCAACCTCATTCGGGGCTGGCTGAATAATGGCGGCTTGGTCAAAGGAAGGAGGACCACGATTGCCCATCGCATTGTTGGAAAACGCAAACGGCTCAACAGGAACGCCCAACCGATTCCGATTCAGTTCGCCGTCCGCATTGATGTCTTGATAGACAGCGATAGCAAACTGCGCCAAGGAAGGTAACGTTGTTTCCAGCGTTGTATTCGCGGCGGCCAGTTCCAATGTCTGAATGGCTGATGTCGGTTGCGGGAATGAACTTGCATCGGTGAAAATCGCAACTTTGACATTGCCGCGACCTGGCCGCACGCCGGAAATTACCAATCGGGCGGCAGGTTGCGATTGCGGAGCGTCGCTCTTCATGGCCGCAGTCGAAGCTGCGGTGGTTGAAGCTAAGTTGGTCGCAGCTAGCGCGCTTGAATTTGCGGCTGTTGCACTGGCTAGCTCGACCGAATCCATCGGAACCGTTGGGGACTCGGGAACTAACGATTCAGCTGGAGTTGTCTCCATCCCAGGCAGGATCGCAGACGCATGCGCAGCCTCAGGGGGAAGCGACATCGAAGGTGCTGCCATGGCAAGTTGATGCGCATCGGGCTGCACAGTTTGCGCAGTTTGCTGTTTGGCAGTTGTTGGTTGCGGATTGGCAATCACAAGAGATTCTGGTGCAGGCTGCACATTCGGCGCATGAACGGCTGGCCATTGAATTGCTTGCGGTGTGGGTGCGCTAGAATCTTTGGCAAATCCCTGTGGCACCGCGGGACGCAGCGGATACTGTGACCAGAAAGAGCGTTGGGACGAGCAAGCAGCGAGACTAACCAAGTTGGCGATCAAGGCTATGAAGATGACTTTACGCGAGCTCATGACTGTGCGCGAGCACAACGGCACGTTCAAGCGAGATATGCAGTTCGACTTGCTCACGCTGCACCCCACCGACGCGCTAAGATACTTGCGACAAGCCCAAGCAACAAAGTGATCGAAAGTAAGATGAACACTTCCAGCCGAATTTCGCTGAGCGGCAGATCGTACCAAAACACCTTTTGGAATCCGTCCAAAGCCCAGCCGTTGAACGTGAACTTGCCCAACTGCTTCATCGTATCGCTCATGATATAACGCGGTACCATGCTGCCACCGATGGCGGACATCGTGAGTACCAATACGACGGAAACACCATGCAACTGCTGTCGGCTTTTGCATAAGGACGCTAGGAACAATGCAAAGCTTGCGCAGGCGGCCGACGTCGCAAAAGTCATCGCCGCAAAACCAGCCAAGTGGCCGGTCATGTCGACTTGGAATACGATTTGTCCCCACGCGAACATCGCAAACAACTGCGTGCATCCGAGTCCGGTAATGTAAAGCCACTTTCCGATCAGCAGTTCGTTGAGACTCAAGCGACTACTGAGCAATCGCCCAAGCGTACCCGCCTCGCGCTCTTCCAGTAGACTCGCTCCTGCACCATTGGCCGAGAACAACAGGAACATGACTGCGATTCCTGCAGCAACCATGGCGACTTTGGGTTGATGCTTGTTACTCGCAAACGCGTTGACCGATTTGAAAACCGCTGGCTCGGAGGACTCCAGGCCTTGTGTTGTGGTCGATGGCTTTGAATTCGATGCAGCGTTAGTTGAAGCAGCACTGGTCGATGCAAAGACCACTTCCGGTCGTACAGGTTTGGTCGCTGCGAGGCTGATTGCGGATAGTTGCATGGCGATGGACTCCGCCAAACTGGCTTGTACCAGCCGGTGACCGATCGGGTTCACCCCTTCATTGAAGAGATGAATCGACAGGGTCGGAGCATCGGGATTCTGCGTAGTAAAACCATGCGGAATGTGAACGACGACTTCAACATTCCGCCGGCTGATCAGCGTTCTTGAGAGTTTATCGATAGGCCAATCGGTGGATGTCCGACCAATGCCCGTGACCAGCTTGATTTCAGGGTGCGAACACGCTTCGCGAATGATCGCCAACGACTTCCGAGACTGGTCATCATCGACGAAAGCCACTCGGACTTGAGATACTGTCTGACCAACACCTCGGCTGAACACGAGTGCGAAGATACTGAAGAAGATCATCGGCACGACAAAGGCCAACACCAACTCTTGCTTGTTGTTCCAAAGTCTCAGGATCGATATTTGGCAAACAGTCCAAATCATTCGCGCAGTTCCTTGCCCGTTAAGTGAAGGAACAGATGCTGCAAGGTTGGTTCGCGCATCGTTATGGTCGAGATGGCAATTCCGTGTCGGTTAAAGTGGTTCAGTAAAAGCGGGAGTTGCTGGTTCCCGGCGATGAAGCCAATCGCATCAAGACCGTCTGGGCTGAGATTCAAGGGCATGGGGACTTGGGATTGCGGCTCTGCAAATTTCAAACACAGTTGTTGTGAAGTGCCTATCGTGCGTTCTAGCAGCTCTTCGAAAGTCCCAGATTCAATGATCCGACCACCATCGATGATTGCCATCCTGTCGCAGCGCGATTGAGCTTCGTCGAGTTGGTGAGTTGTCAGTAGTATCGCGGTGCCTCGTTCAAGCAACGAATCGAGCATCGCGTAAATTCGCTCACGGCTTTGCGGGTCGATACCTACCGTGGGTTCATCAAGCAGGAGTATTGTCGGCTGATGCAAAACGCTGCAGGCGATGTTCAATCGTCTCTGCATGCCGCCGGACAGCGTATTGACCAGCGAATCGCTGCGACTCTCGAGAGCAGCCCATGCTAATGCTTGAGCAACCCGCTGCTTCAAGTCTCGCCCGCGCACACCGTGCAAGCGTCCAAAGGCATTCAAGTTTTGAAGGACCGTCAGGTCCGGATACACCGCAATCTCTTGAGGAACGATTCCCATCTGGTCGGATAGTCGATCACTTTGCGAATATTGAATTCGTCCGTATGTGAGTTTTTGTCGACCCGCCAGACAATTGATCGTTGTTGTCTTCCCCGCACCGTTGGGACCCAACAGCCCCAAGATTTCCCCTGCATATAGATCAAATGACAAGCCCGCAAGCGCAGGCGAGTTGCCATAAGCCAGCTGGGCGTCTTGAATTCGAATTACAGGTTGCTGGAATTGAAGCATGAATTTAATTCAGTGTTCGGAAGCACAATGAAAGCACGAATGCGAGATATAGGTTTTTCCACGAGTTGGCACAACGCCGAGTCGCTCACACACATCGCTAGCATTGCAGGCGGTGAGTACCGGACTATGGCGCGCAGTGCGCTCGCAGTAACAGCAGACAATCGAACGCAAAGTTGTCCGCTTATCCACAGAATTGCGTTCGTAGCATCGGTCTATGCCATGTGCGCCGAGTTCAAGCCATTCCGAAGGAATAGAAGACAGTAGCCGGTGGTAAGCGGAGCGCCACCACCGGAAAGAGTGCTTGACGGAGAGTTGATCCCGGAGGGATCACAGAATTGCGACGATCACCCTGCGAGTTAGTTTTGGCCTACGATCCCTTCAGGATCGACGCCGCTTCTAACTTTTGATGTTGCATGTTTCGGGCTTTCACAACCCGCAGCGTTAGCGAGGGACCGAGTCACAACGTCGCGTTGACGATTCAGAAAGGTCCCTCGCTAACGCTGCGGGTTATGAAAAGCGAACCTTCAATGCAACCAATAGCGCGACATCAAATCCCATTCGCGATATTCTGCAACCGCGGCAAAATTATCTTGAACTAGCCTCAGGTTAGCTTGCATTGCGCGGTTGATTAAATTCGCGCAAGCAATTCCCTTTTCTTGTCGTTGAACTCGCCTTCGGTGAGGATCCCTTTCGCCTTTAGATCTCCCAGCCTTTCCAACATAGCGATGACATCACCTTCGTTGCTGTTCGTCGCTTGAGTTGGCGGCGCATAAGTGCTGGGAGTCGTGATTTCAGGGATCGACATGGATGGAGCGACCGGCTGCATCGCTGGCTCGATAGCTGCTTGGCCATCGCGCGAAACCACCGGCAGAGAGCTGAGATCAATGGTTCCAAATTGGCTGGAAAAGGAAATACCGCCGTTGCTGCCTTGCTGCTGAGCGAAACCACCGATCTGATGATTCAGCGTGTCGTAGACCCAAACGGAGCTGCCTGTTTTTACGGCCAATCGTCTGGGAGCGGCAAAATAGGCGTAATGCATTTGGTTCTGATTGCCCAGCGCGTTGGGTTGGCCGAGATCCTGAGGCCACCAGTTGCGCGAAGGATCGGGCGCAAACAAACTCGAGTTGCCGCGCAATCCACCTGCTTCTTGATATTGCGAGTCTGAACCAGATTGAGATTGCGATTGAAAACTACCACTTTGATAAAGTCCGCCGTGGTTACTCAACTGCGAAGCGATGTCGGAGCAAAGTGAATCGACGCGGCCCTTCAAGTAGTTGTTGAACATGTCTCCGATCATTGTCATGCCGCCGCGCATCCATTGCCCGGAACCGCCAAATTCCGAGTGACTGAACTGAGCCATGTGGCCATTGCCGTTAAGTACTGCGACCAGCATGTGTTCGGTCGCCTCTCGCGAAAATGCGTGTCGTTGAGCTAAGCCATCGACAACGCGGCGACCTTCATCAGTCAGAGCTGGCATGAAATTTTCCAGTAAGGAGTTCTTTGTTCAAAATCAAATCGATCGCAGTGCGTCGGCAGCATTCGCCACGTGGCTGGTCTGGGCCGCATCCAACTCGCCGAGCATCGGCATCATGGGGCCGGTGTTGGCAATTCCCGCCAACTCAACCGCTCGATGCAGCACACGGATAGGTTGTATGCTGTTACGCAAATCTTCAAGACCGCTGAACTGCTGACGAATCTTTTCAGCCGTCGCGTAGTCGCCTTTCTTGATGGCTCTCAACATGTCCATCGAGAGCTTTGGGTTCACGCAAACACAGCCACTGGTGAAGCTTCCAATTTCGAAGTCTCGCAAGTGCACGATCGCGGGCTGTTCACCGATGCCGCTCACAACAATCTCGCTCGGGACTTGCTGCAGCACTTCCTGTAGATAGACGTCTTGGCTGGGGTCTTCGCGAACCACCGCGTACTTGATCCAGCTGATGATTCCGCTGCGGTACATCTTACCAACGATTTCAGGCGACAGCCAGCGATCATGTTTTAGATACAGAACAATTGGTTTTTCGTAAGCATCGACAAAGCGTCTGACTCCAGAGGCGATACCATGTTCATCAGCAATCTCGCGCTGAGGCAAAATCATGACCGTGGGAAAGGCAAAGTCACGCAAAATCTCGGCTTGATCCATCATGGTCCCAAAGGCTGGACCAACCGAAGGAACCATCAGTGTATTGGGGCCGGCGATTTCCGTAAGCGTTTGCAACAGCAGAGCATATTCGCTGAGTCGAACGTGATAGAGTACAGCATTTCCGCCATACAGCAGCGTATTCACACCGCCTGCTTCGATGAATCGCACCAAACGTTGGTTCTCCGCCCGATCAATGGTCAATCCCGCGTTGCGGGCTAGAGGAGGTACTGCGATGACACTTTCTGCCAAACGAGCGGGAGTAATCGTGCGGGTATCCATGAACTTCGCCTGTGGATTGATTAAATCGACTATTTGAAAAACGTATTTGACTTTCCAATCGCGTTTCCTACAAGCTGAGGCCGCTTGAAGGATTGCTGGAAACCGCGATCATAGTGAGTATTAGCACACGCAATTACTAAGGGGGCTTTGAGGCACCTATGACCCTGCCGAAGCGGATGATCCTGGGAACACATAACCGGAAGAAGTGCGGCGAGCTGCGAGGTCTGCTTGAGCCGCTGGGGATCGAGCTGCGTTCGCTGGCCGAAGTCCATAACCCGCTGACCGTGGACGAGACGGGCACGACCTTTATGCAGAACGCGCGATTGAAGGCGAGCGAACAAGCAATTCACTTGGGAGAGTGGACCATCGGTGAAGATAGCGGCCTGTGCGTTCCAGCCCTGGGTGGCGCTCCCGGCATCTATTCGGCCCGGTACTCGGATCCAGAGGCGACAGATGCCAAAAACAACGCGAAATTGCTGGACGAAATGGGCGAACTCGATGGAAAGCAGCGGGACGCTTACTACGTTTGCACGATTGCGCTTTCGGACCCTTCAGGTAACGTTTGTTTGGAGGCCGAAGGGCGTTGCTGGGGACGTATCCTGCGGTCTCTGCGCGGTGAAGGTGGTTTCGGTTACGACCCGATGTTCGAAATCACGGAATACCATCTGACGTTCGCTGAGCTGGGGACGACGGTCAAGTCGGTGCTCAGCCATCGCGCCCGAGCCTTGGAGAAATTCATACGTGGTTTGCGAAGACTTTGAAAAAAGTTTGACAAGTCATCGCGTCGCTGCGTGAATGAACTCGGTGAACTTCGTAAGCGCAAGCGGTGCAATTGTCGTTTCGATGCTTTCATATTCATCGACCATTCCCGTCTTGCAGGGTTGCAGCAGGTGATTCAATCCTGGCAAGATCTCCAGTCTGTTTAACGGATTGCTAGTCGAAATCAGAGCGGCTTGCATCGAATCGCGATTACCACTGGCGGGAACTTGCACATCTTCGCTGCCCCAGACCGCCAGAATCGGCTGCTTCACTTGCGGGAGCAGCTTCGATGGGTCACGCTGCAAGAAGTCGCGATACCAGGCGTTGTTGAGCTGCTTGAGCCGACCAGAGAGGGCTGCTTTCGAAGTTGCTTCCGCATCAGCAGGCACATCCGCGACAGCCAGAAAAGCGTCCACAAGCTTATCCACTGCGGGTTCAAATTCGGGTGCAGGGGTGTTGCGCAGCGCCAGATCGGAATGCTGCTCCATCAGCGTTTGCAAAGCAGTTAGCGTTGCTGCGGGAGTTTTTTGTCGTCGCGCCATCTCCAACGTTTGCTCAACAACGATCTTGCGACCATCCCAGCCTGCTCCAGCCATCAGAATCAGGAAAGCGACTTTGGGGTTTTGCGCGGCCACTCCGATGGCAACTGAGGAGCCTTCGCTGTGTCCCAACATTCCGATCTTGCTTGAGTCAATTTGCGGATGCTGGGCTAAAAATTTCCAAGCAGCCTCGGCGTCAGCCATGAAGTCTTCGGTCACCGCTGAGTCGAAGTCGCCGGTGCTCTTACCGACTCCACGATCATCGTAGCGCAGGACGGCGATGCCCTGTCGAGCCAAATGATCGGCAATGACCATGAAGGGCTTATGCTCCAAAATTGTTTCGTCGCGATCCTGAGGACCGCTGCCGGTAATAAGCACAACTGCCGCGAGTTTCTTGTCCGCTTTAGGCAGTACCAATGTGCCGGCCAGTTTAATCTTCGTGCCAGTCCCGCTTTCAATCGTTACATCAGTCGATTCGTAGGGAAATGGAGCGGCCGGCGTTTGTGGTCGCTTGTTCTTGGCAACTTCCAATTCAAGTACATTCGCTTCGCGTTTCCAGGTGAGTGGCAATGGCACAAGTCCTTGACTCCAGCTGCCGCTCCACTGTTCATCCTCAAGTTTGCCTTTGCCTTTCCAAGTTGCCGCTAGCCCAGGGACTTTAACAATGATCTGGTCGGCTTCCGATGCTAGTGTTCCAACAAATGAACCAAAACCTTCGCTAAGACTATCGACCAACACCATCTGCTTGCCGTCTATCTGCTCGCCCTCAATGATCCGCAGCTGCATCGGCAACTTTTTCACAAACGCGTTCAGCTCACCGCGATAGACCGTTTTGGCAGGCATCGGCGGAACCGACTTGACACGCTCTAACGTCAACTGGAAATCGGTTCCGTTCTGAGTGAAAACACCCGCAACCGAGTGTCCATCTTCAGCTTCCGCGCCTGAAAACTTTGCATTGACCGACTTGAATTCGATGGACCATTTG
>JANRMD010000335.1:0-7391 GCA_033761895.1 Pirellulaceae bacterium
AGTTAGTGAGAAACCGAACGATCCGCAGAGTAAATCTGCGGGATTAACCGATGGGCGTTAGCCCCGGTTTTTGCTCTGGTAACCGCCGCTAACCCTGCAAGCATTCGAAAGTACTGCGGTGGCCCTCGAAAGCCCCTTGACGGCTTCCGCTACCAAGCACACTACTTGCCTGATAATTGTGCGAGCGATGTCGCCCACTCTTCTAGCCAACTTGCTTGATTGGCGTTTCGATCGACGTGTTCAGTTGCCAAGATACAACGCTGCCAACACTGTACAGCACCATGGACTCCAGTGTTCCAGTTCTGCAGGGCGCGGTCCACTGCGCTGGCCAGGCCGCTGTCAGAGCGATCGTCATTGCCAGACAATCGCAGCGATATCGAGCGATAGAAATTTGCGCAGCCACGCAACAACAGCTTGGCTCGCTCACGTTTCGCGCGACCATCTTTGCCGACCGCATCAATCACACTACCGCAGGACTTGCTGAGCTCATTAAAGTTAAGTCGATCAGCGGAAAGCATATCGAACATCGTAGTGCGAAACTCCCCTAATTCTGGATCGGCCAGCAACTTGGCTTCGGCCAAACTGCCTGAACACAGCCCCGCAATTTCGCGAGCACGTTCTGGGGTCTCGGCGATCGCATTTCGTTCAATCAACGTTTGCAGTTGGTCGAGCGAAAGGGGACGGAAGATAATCGCTTGGCACCGCGAACGAATCGTGGGCAATTGTCTTTGCAGGTTCGAACCGATCAGGATCAGCACCGAATCGAGAGGCGGTTCTTCCAGCGTCTTCAGCAGACTGTTCGCCCCTTCAACGTTGAGATAATCGGCATCGTCCAGGATCGCAACTTTGCGACGACCAGAGTACGGACGCAAACTGATGTCGTGGCACAGCCCCTCACGCATCCGCTTCTCGCGTTCGCCTATCAGCAATTCGATAGGGATGAAGGCCTTGTCGGCTGGCTTGAAGATCTCGATGAGATCCGGATGGGTACTGGCATCAACTTGAGCACAGTTCTCGCAGGCCCCGCAAAAGTCGAGGCTCTGGTCTTGGGTGTTCTGACATAGTAGCGACTTGGCCAGCAACCGTGCAAACGTGCGCTTTCCAATGCCTTCTGGGCCGACAAACAAGAAACTGGTCGCCATCCGACCGCTAGCAATAGCTGTGCGAAACCACTCCCGCTGCTGATGATGTCCGAGAAGATCTGCCCATTGCATAGAGAAGCTGCCCACTTTGGGGTTTTAGAGTGCCACTTAGTTTGCCACAATTTAGCCTATCCGGGCTTGGTCTCACAGTGTGGGGCGTCCCGGCGCAGTCCCGCAAACGCCTGCAGGACGCGCAAGTTAACGCGGCAACTCCTCCTCCCTTGCATTCACGCTCAAGGAACATTCGTCAACGATGCTTCGCAAAGTCACGGACTGGCTAGCTTATATTGTGGTTCGCTGTGCAATCTGCGCGATCCAAGCGGCATCGCTAGAGACTTGCGAACGCGTGTGCTCGGTCGTGGCCTCGATCATCGAACGCACGCCGCTTCGTCGCAACGTGATCGATCCCAACGTGCGCCTGGTCTTTGGCGAGTTAGAACCGCGGCTGGCGAAATCGCTGCGCATCGCCATGTGGCGCAGTTTATTGTTGATGATCTGTGAGATCGCCCACGCGCCGCGCAAAATCCACCGCACCAATTGGCGCGAGCATTTCTATATTCGCGACAAAGATATCGGCTTGCAGTTGATGATGGATCCTCGCCCTACGGTGCTTGTGACTGGGCATTTCGGAAACTTCGAATTGGCAGGCTTTGTGAACGGTTTGTTTGGATTGCCATCGACCACGATAGCTCGGCCGCTCGACAATCCGCAAGTCAATAAATACATCACTGAATTTCGCAGCCTCGGTGGTCAGCACATGCTGCCCAAAGACGGTAGTTCGGCTGCCGTACAAGACATCTTGGCGCAAGCCGGGACGCTAGCCCTCTTGGCCGATCAACATGCGGGTGCCAAAGGTTGCTGGGTCGATTTCTTTGGCCATCCGACATCATGCCACAAAGCACTTGCTCTGTTCGTGTTGAGTTCCAATGCGCCTATGGCAGTCAGCTACAATCGCCGATTGCGTCATCCGCTTCAGTTCGAACTGGGCATTACCGGAGTTGCCGATCCGCTGGTTCCGTCGAAGCAGTTGGAATCGGTCAAGGACCTCACACGCTGGTACAACTTGAAGTTAGAAGAAGCGATTCGGTTGGCTCCCGAGCAGTATTGGTGGCTGCATCGACGCTGGCGCGATGAACCTGCTCGAAAAGCTAAAGGCAAGACCGCAGCAGCTGTAACAGCTGACGAAAAGCAGAATTCTGCTGCGTGAACTAACCGTCAAATTAACTTGACAAACTCAAATCGTTGTTTTTCGTTACCCGTTCGAGGGGGCTGGGGCTTGCTTCATCTGCTCGAGCAACCGACCTGGGCTGCCCATGATGTTGTAGCCTGCATCGACGTGCAGGATTTCGCCAGTGATCCCGTTGCTATAGTCGCTCAGCAGATACGCGCCGCTGCGGCCAACTTCATCATGAGTCACGCAACGACCGAGCGGAGCCACATGACCGTAGAACTGCTGCATCTCGCCTACACCCGCCGCGTAACCAGCCAGTGTCTTGAGCGGACCTGCGCTGACCGCGTTGACTCGCACGTCAACGATGCCCATGTCATAAGCCAAGTAACGCACTGTCGCATCCAACGCCGCTTTGCAGATCCCCATGACGTTGTAGCCAGGCACACACTTTTCACCACCGAAATAGGTCATCGCTAGCACCGAAGCGCCAGGATTGAACAGCGGTCGTGCAAAGTTAGTGACAGAAATCAAGCTGTAAACGCTTACGTCCATTGCCAACTTGAAACCCGATCGGCCGGTCTCGACGGTTGGACGCGAAAGATCGTCTCGATCTGCAAACGCGATCGAGTGCAACAGAAAATCGATCTTGCCCAGTTTTTCACCCGCCAGCTTCATGAACGACTCGACTTGGGCATCATCCTGCACGTCAAGCGGTTCGAGGAACTTGCATTGTTCAGGGTATTTGTCCACGCACTTGCTAACACGCAAACGATTCTTGCGCTTCTCATCATCGGGACGGTCCGGTAAGTGGGAAAAGCCGCACACACCGCCAAGATCCATGATTTCTTTAGCGATCGCCCAAGCGATTGAGTTATCGTTAGCAATCCCCAAAACCAAGCCCTGTTTTCCGGCAAATGAAAGCATGCGTACAAACCTCTTATAGGATCAAATCCAAAATTCGACTGCGGTTCTATCCACCACCAGCAGCCATAACCCGAAGCGTAAGTGAGGGGCCGATTTACTGCCAGCTCTTACACGAAAGCATCAGGTTGGTATCGCTTGTGGCAATCCACCCAAACGAAGGTGATTCACCGGTCCAAGCCAAGCTGAGAAGATACCGGTTTTGGCCAAAAGTCGCTACCTCTATGAACCACCCCAGAGCAAAATTGCGGGGCTTGGGACCGTAGCTTGGGACCGTAGCTTGGGACCATTGTCCCGAGCGTTCTTTGCATTCAACTCAAGACAGGTAAGACGGGCCAAATGGTCCCTTCCTTCGCTATCCCAAAATCAAATTGATTTGAATGCTCAGCTGGTGACGTCAGAAGGGGCAGGGATTGCTTCAGTTTCCGGAGTCACCTGACCCTTGGGACCAAGCATCAGGAGGCTCAGGCCAACCGCTGTCGCACCCACGCCCGCAATCAACCAAGTTCCGGGCAAATGGGTCCCCTCTTCCACAAGGTAGTCCCACTCTTGGAGCTTATCACGATAGTGGTTGAGCGTGAATTGAAGCCCGTTGTGGAGAGCATGAAAAATCATTCCCGGCCATATCGATCCTGTTCGCAGCGCGATCACGGCCAGCAACACGCCGATCAGGGTGGTTGGCAAAAATCGTTCGACCATCAGAACATTGGATGTCAATACATGCATCAACCCAAACAGCACCGATGAGATCACAATGGCCATCACTGTGGACAGTCTGTGAAGTGAACCGAGCACAAAGCCACGGAAGAAGAACTCTTCGCATACTGCAGGCGTAATCGCGAACACAAACCACACGAACACCAGTGGCAACTCGCGCATCTGGTTGGCAAACTTAGCCACTTCTTTCAATTGTTTCGCACTGATCGTGCCAATCAACATTTGACTGTAATAGAAAACTTCGTGGGCAATGGTCCAAGAGGACAGGCCGAGCACCACCATGGCTGGCAACCACATTGTCCACTGTTGTTTTGTACCTGCATACAAACGAAATGTCGTTCGAAAGTTCAATCGACGGAACCAACTGACAATGACTGGCAATCCCAAGATCAAAGTGAACGAAATGAGCGCCGCAATTGTCAAACGCGTCGACAGTTCTTCGCTGGTTCCCGGCAGGACACTGGACGCAACAAAGTACAACGGGAACAGCACTGCCATGGTCATCGCCATTTGATCCGGCTGCGGATAGTCGCTCGTCTCGGTCGGTCGGCTGAGCAGGTCGCGCCAACTGCCTTGACTGCCTTGCGTAGAGGCATCCGAACCAAACAAGCGACTGGCTACTGCCAGCGCCGTGGCAGCATAAATGCCAGTGCAAACGACGGCTACGAGAGCGGTATTCCATTCCACCGCGTCAGTTAACAGCTGTCTGGCCAGCAGCACAATATTCACGAGAGGAATGGTGGCCACTAAAGTGGTGAAGCGAATGCCGGGCAACAAACTCAAAACGCCCGGAGTAAGCGCCAGCAACATGACTGGAATCAAATAAGCCTGAGCCTCCTTGAAGCTCTTGGCGAAACTGGTGATGGCCAAAAGCAAGGCCGAGAAAAAGGTGGTGAATAGAATCAACAGGGCTAACACTTCGCCAATCATGGCAGCTGATAGAGTCGCTTGACCAAAGATGATCCGACCAATTCCACTAGCCCAAAGTGTGATCGTCATCGCGAGCAGGTTGGCGAGCGCCGTAAGCAGCGACACGGTCACGACCGCGCTATACTTCGCTAACAACAAGATGTAGCTGGGCGTGGGTGAAACCACCAAAGCTTCCATGGTGCCGCGTTCGCGTTCGCCTGCGGTCAAGTCAATCGCTGGATATACTGCGCCCGCCATCGTCATCAACACCAGCACCAGCGGAATCATCGTGGCAAGCATATCTGCGTAGCTGCTTGGCAACGACACAGGAGTCGCTACCAACCGGATCGCGGCATCGTGCTTTTCGCCCAAAGTTGTCCGAGTCGAAGCGTTATTGAACGCTGCAAATGCGCGCTCAATGACTTGCAGCGCTCGTTCGCTGGCTGGGTCATTCACCCGATACTGAATTTCGTAGTCACCCAAAGCGCCAAAAAACTGCTCGGCTCTTTCTTGCCGAATACGCCTGCGTTCCGCTCGAGCCTTATCCTCAGGTGATGCAGTCGATTCGGTTTGGTTGGGTTGTGCCTGCGATGCTTCAGCTGGGTCGGTTGGCGGCACTTGCTCGCGACTGCGAAGCTTCCTCAAGACCACCAAGTCAATCGTGCCACTGGTCAGTTCATCGGTAATGTTCTCTGAAATCACCATCAAGTTAGGTTCGGGCAACGCTGACTCAGGTTCTTCCTCTGTGCCCTCGAGTTGGTTCTTCGATGCCTTGAGTACGGGCTCGAGATAGACGGGCGAATGATCTTTATCGGCCAGCAGTGACCATCCGGTTCGGATGAACTCTGGAAATGGGCTACTGCTGATTTCTGGTGTCATGCCAATGGTGACAATCTGTCGCGCCTGGGCCGACACGTTGCTTAACAGCACACGATTGAGCACCAGGCTCAACAGTGGATAGATCAGCAGCGGCATGAGCACAAGAGTGATCACTGTGCGACGATCTCGCAGCGACTCTCGCAACTCTTTCATGCATAGTCGACCAAATCTGGCAACGCTGAATGTGCGAGCACTCATGCGCGCACCTCGTCGTAGTGCGGAGCCTCTTGAGAGGCGTCGATCCCAAGCTCCAACTCGGTCTGCTTCATCATCGCTAGGAACATATCGGTCAAGTGCTGCTTACCGGTCGCTTGTTGAATTTGAGCAAGCGTGCCTGTGTAAAGCATCTGACCGCGGTGCAACAATCCGAAGCGATCACAAACGCGTTCGGCTTCATCTAAGCGGTGAGTTGAAAGCAGGACCGCCTTGCCACAGGCTTTCAGATGCGCGATGAATTCAAAGACCGTTTGGCTGCCGACCACATCCAGGCCACGGGTCGGCTCGTCCAGCAACATAACAGGTGGATCATGCATCAATCCACGAGCCAGAATAACGCGTTGCCGTTGTCCAGTGCTCAACGTGCAGCAGCGTTGATCGATGAAACGTTCCAGTTGTAGTTTTTCAACCAAGCCATCCAATCGCTGACGTGCGATGTGCAGCGGTACAGCATACAGGTCCGCAAAGTACATCAGCATTTCGCGCACGGACAACCACGGATAAACCCCATCGTTGGTTGAGACCATGCCTATCGACGAGCGCACCGTAGCCGAATCAGCATCGGGTGACAAACCGCCCACTTCGACGGAGCCGCTGTCGGGCCGCAATAACCCCATGACAATGCGGAGGGTGGTCGTTTTCCCCGCGCCGTTTGGCCCCAGCAATCCGAAAACCTCTCCCGCTGGCACTGCGAACGAAACACCATTAACGGCTTTGACTGTACGACCTCCCCACTGAAATTGCTTGACGAGGTCGTGAGTGACGATCAATTGCTAGTCCAATCGAATAGTTTTATCGAATAGTTTTTCAGGGGGGCTTTCGGTCGCTATTCTACTCGATACGAACTTGGTAGGTGAAAAGTTCGTGCCCGCATCTAACTTTTCGCACGCCCACGTTTCAAGGTTCTTAGCTTGGGACCAATGTCCGACCATTGTCCCGAGCGTACTTCGGTTTGAACTCAAGACTGGAAGTCAATAACGTAGCGGAAACCGTCAAGGTTTTCGGGGGCGCAGATCTCTCTCAATTCCTGAGGGCTTGTTGATTTAGTGAGTCGAAGGAGCAATCGCTCATCACCTATAGTAGCCACCGTCGCCAGACGGTGGACCTGCAGTAGCCACCGTCGCCAGACGGTGGACCTGTCGTAGCCACCGTCACCAGACGGTGGACACGATCCGGGGTGACTAACCACCGCTTGGCAGCGGCGGCTACCCCAAAACCTCATGTGGACGCACCACTAGTCGCTCTGTCCACATTAGATTTTGGGGTTAGGCACATTAACCGATGTGCGTTAGCACCGGTTTCCGCAATGTGAAAACCGCGGCTAACGCCGTGCGGTTAATAGCACTCGAGTGCGATCAACCCAAAAATCTAATCTGGACAGAGCACTAGTCGCTTCTAGAAAGAAAGCAGCCATGCAGCGATGGCTTCGAAGGGTT
>JANRMD010000336.1:0-17289 GCA_033761895.1 Pirellulaceae bacterium
CACCATCCTAGCTTGCTAGGTGGAGCGATGACTGATTAGCTAACTGCAAAGTTGACCGAAACTTCCCGCCCCGCCCGTTCGGCTTGCAGGCTCTGCTTGCAAACCGAACGGGCGGGGCGGGAGAGGGCTTTAACGCGGTGATTTAGCTGAAAAGTCGCGATTCCACCGAGTAAACTCGGTGGCGATCAGCGAGAAGTGTCCGAAATTCAGCCTTTTTCGACGACCCGCCTAGTCAGACAGCCTGGATTCCCGGCAGCACGCGCCATGTAGCCACCGCTGCCAAGCGGTTGACAAGCGGGGCCAACCAGCCATCCACCGTCTGGCGACGGTGGCTACATGTGGCTACATGTGGCTATGGAGTGCTCCAGACAGCCTACGACGCAGTTCTTCGTCCAACTGCCCAAGGGCCAAATCGACCACTGCATCGGCGGCTCGTGACTCCGACATTTCGCCTTCGCCGCTGGCTCGGCGGTTCAGATGATTGATGACCAGTAGAGCATCCAGAGGCGACAAATTCCCATCATTGCTAGTGTCAAGGAACAGCGGCGTAAGCTGGGGCCGCACAAGCTCAGCGATGGGTCCTCGAGCGGTGTTGAGGAAGTTAATCACCAGTAAAGCATCAAGCGGTGATACCAGCCCGTCATCATTGACATCCAAGGATGATCGTGGGTTATGCCACAGGGATTCGAGATCGAGCGCATCGAATGCCTTGCTTGCAGGAACGAATCCGGCAGCCTGAATATCGAGAGCAACAGAATTGTTCCCATCCCGCAAGCGATCTCGAGACAACCCAAGTTCAAAGTTAACAGACCGCTGACCGGCTGGAATGACTACAAAGTCGGGCGCAGTCACTTGAGTCCGATCGGAAATCGAAATACTGACGGTGACCGCTTGTGAAAGATCATCCACATTACGAGTCGCTGTCGCAGTAATGGACGAACCTTCCCATTGCTGAGCTGTACTCAGGATCAATTCGAGCGGTTCGTAATCCGAAACCTCGATCGTATTTGGGATCGAGTAGTAGGCTGGATGAACGGCTTGGATGTCGACCGTACGTGTTTCTTCAAGGATGTTGTTATCGAGACCATCAATGGTGAAGGTGGCAAACGTTGATCCAACAGGTATCGTCACGGAAGCAGGCGTACGAACCACGCCCGAAGTCGTTGTTTGCAAACTGACCGTTAATGCTTGGTCGATATTGGTATTGCTGCGCACAACGCGACCGAGAGTTTGCCCAGCTTCTGAGATCTGTGTTCGATCGAACTCGACGCTTAAGGTCTCAAAATCATCGATCCTTATCTCGTCCCTGCCAGTGATATAGCCGGGATGCATGGCTTCGACAATCACGGTCGGGCCCGCTGCCAAGAGGTTATTGTCAATGATCGGCATACTAAAGTTGATGCCAGGCGAGTCAGCCGGAATGATGATGGAGTCGGGAAGCTCGATTACACCCGCAAAGTTAGCTCGCAACTGGACTGTCAACGGCTGCGACAGGTCCTCCGTATCGCTGCGCATCAGCAGGGCGCGTGCAAATCCATTTTCGGGCGCTGAGGTTTGGTCAAACTGAAAGATTAGCTCTTCATAATCCGTGACTTCGATTTCAGCGGACGATGCAAGGTAATGTTCGTTCTCTGCAGTAATGCTGAACTTGCGAGTTCCTGAAAGATTGCGGTTATCGATCGAGTCGATGACAAAATCAATGTGGGCTGAACCCGCCGGGATGACGATCGAAGTCGGAAATTCAAGTCGAGTGTGGGCATCAATCGAAGTTAGATTAATGCTTATCGCTTGATCGATGTTAGTGTTCAAGCGGGTAATGCGAGCCGTTGTTGAATCCGAACGTTCTGAAACCGTTCGACGATCAATCGTCAATCGAAGGCGTTCTTCGTCAGTGACTTCAAAGTCGGCGGTACTACCCACGTATCCCGGGCTTTCGGCATGGATGGCGAAAGTGCGTGTGAAATTGAGCAGTGTGTCATCGAGTACCCTAACTTCGAAATCAACCAGATTGGCACCGGCCGGAATGATCACGGTCGATGGCAACTGCAACGCCGGATTGCTGGGATTGGAACTGAGCGACACGACGAGCGGTTGGTCGATATCGACGTTGCTTCGAGTGATCCGGCCTCTATTTATGCCTCCGTTTTCCGAGATTTGGGCCTCTTCAAATGCCAGTGACAGTTCCTCGTAATCTTGGACTTGAATCGATGCGTTTCCACTGTCAGCAATATCGCTGGAGGCAGTGATCGAAATCACTTGTACGCCATCCAGGAGCCGATCATCGACGGCGGTTGCGGTGAAGGTCGCGCTGCGTTGGCCGGCTGGAATGATAAGCGACGCAGGAACAATTAACTCGCTGGTATCGCTGCTTTGAAGCTGGACTAGAAGGGGTTGTTCGAGGCCTGCTGCGCCACGATTCACGGTAACGAGTGCCACACCACCCCGTTCACTGATGGATGTGGATTGAAAGCGAACAGAGAGAGGTTCGAAATCGTTTACCGTCAGCCTTCCTTCGGCTCGCCCATACAAGTTTGCGTCCGCGATGATTGAAACCAGTTGAACGCCGTCATAACTAGCGTCGCTCACTGCATTGATCACGAAACTGGCTGAATTGCGTCCAGCCGGAATGGTCACTTGGGAATCAACTTGAGCAATACTGGAATTCGATGTCGACAAGTTAACGGTAAGCGGCGCGGCAAAGCTTCCAAACATGCGAGATACGATCCCGCTCGCTGAGCCGTTGGCTTCCCTGATGGTCGATGGTACGAGCGTGACGCGCAAGCTATCGTCATCAATCACCGTAACGGTTGCGACGCTGTCGAGATGCCTGGATGCGGACGCGGCGATGCGAATCGCAACGGGCCCTTCGGTCCTGCTGTTGTTGAGCGTTACTCCGGTGAACGCAGCTTGCATCTGGCCGCTTGGGATCACAACAGTGCTTGGCACCTGAATGCGACTCGGAGAGTCGGTACTAATACTTACCGTAAGCGGTAGGTTGGTATCTAGCGTACCGCGAGTTACCGTGAATTGGACTTGCGAACCGTTTTCGGTGACTTGCGTGGGGGTAGCGACGAGGGCCAGCGATTCGTTGTCGACGACATAGACGTCGAGGGTTTGGCTGACGATGAGCGGCGAAAGCGGATCGGCAGGATTGCTGCGTTTGCCCCATCGCAATTGTACTTTGCGGGTTCCATCGAGCGTATTGTTCTCCGCTGCGGCAAAGGTCATGCGAGGCGTCATGGTCAAGAACGACTGAGGTTCCATTTCAAAGACTTCGTCAAGCGCTTGATGGATGAGTTCAACTTTCGCAAAATCCCCTTCACGGATCACAAGTGTATTGGCGGCGATGATGGTTCGTGTTAACTCATGTTCGATACTGGCCGCGTTGTTGAGGTTATCCCATGCGGTTCCGTCTCGCGTCAGGATCTGAACGCCGCTGTCCGCCATCGCGAACTGGGCCGTTTTTCCGATTTGGCCAAGTTCCTTCCAGATATCAACCGCGTCGCCATTTACGTCGCTTGGCTTGGTCCATGGCACAGATTTATCAAGACCGGTTTGCACATATGCCAGCGTGTTTGAAGAGCCTTTCAGTAAGTCGCGGGTGCGGACCTGCTTGCCGGTTGAGTTCACAAAGGAGCTCGCTCCAACAAAGCTCTGAAAACGTGTAGTGGTCGTGTTGTTTGCGTCACCAATACTGCGCAGCCAAGAGGGCATATACTCCAGCAGTGAGAGATTATGTGGGCTGTCCCAAGGTTCGTTTAATCGAAACTGCTGATATAGTCTGTCCGCTTCGATAAATGGAAGGATGGCCACACGCCAACTAAGCAGCGGCGCGGGGGCATTACTGGTAAAGATGTTCGACGGAAAGCGTCGGAAAGCGTTCTCGAAACTATAGGCCCCTTGTCCGATCCACCGGAGTGCATTGACCGTGTCGATGGCAACCGTCATGCCGCTCCGTCGAATCAGCGTCATTCCATCGTAGAGTTCCTCGCGCGGTCGCGTAGTTAATCTTGCGAGGCCGGTCGTCAGCAATGCCGATAAGTCTGCGTTGGAAGCGCCCGTGCCGAGCATTCCTCCATATCCGTCGGCCATCCCAATCCGCATGAAACCTTCAGGGAACGTGCCAAGGCTGGCCCAGATGTTGGCCATGTCGATCGGCAACGCTTCGGGTTGAGTCCATGGAACTGCCCTGTCCACCCCAGCCTCAACGAACAGCAGGGTATTGCTCAAGCCATCCCGAAAATCCGCTTGCCTTAGCCGTGTTCGGGTACGATCGTGCGCGGTATCTGTACCATCGAGAAAACGGATGCGAGTTGTTGTTAAAGTCGCCGAATCGCTTGCGCTACGAAATACGTCCGGCATCTCGTTCATCAAGGCCAAGTTAGCAGGGCTGTCCCACGGTTCATTGAGCTTGTAGCGATTGTAGAGCTCAGACTGTCCGATGTAGGGCAAGATCTGCACACGCCAGCTGACGGGTGTTCTTTCGATCGGATTTGTACCCAGCGTCGCTTGCGGAAACACCTTAAAGGTGCTCTCGAAGTTGGCAAGTGCGCGCGAAATGACGCGGATGTTGAAATTAGTCTTCGGAACCGCAAATTGCTCGAGCGTGGCAGGTGTATCTGGTCGCTCAGCCCAGCCTCGGGCGAGACTAGCCACGTCGACTCCAACCACACCCGGCGATTCACCGATGGTTGCGATCGATTGAAATTGGTTGGCAGAGATATCTCGCGGAACGAGCAACGCAGAACTCGGAGAACCGCTCGATGAGAACCAGAAGTACGCAGGGAACAACGGCGCAGTTAGCTTGGCCAAGGTGGATTGAGCATCGGTAAACACAAGGTCGTCAGGCTTAGTCCATATCACTGCGTGTTGCGGTGCGGTCTGCAGCACAAGGATTGCATTCCCCTCACCATGTGTCGCATTACCGCGCCGGGCTCGAGGAGTCTCATTTGCAGTCATCCAGTGCTTTGTGGGGCTAGTAGTCTGTGCCCCGAGTATCGTTTGAAATCGCGTCAAGTTACCTGCCGCATCACCAGTACTGCGATAGATATCTGGCATCTGAGCGGCGAGCGGCAAGTTATTCGCGCTGTCCCAGGGTTCATCCAGACGGAATTGGCTATAGAGCTTCGAATAGCCCAAAAACGGCAACACATGAACACGCCAACTTAACCTTGGTTGGCCAGGAACCATTGGATAGAAGTACTGTTGTCGGGAACTATAATAATTCTCCTCAGCGAATCCAATCTTCCCGAGCTTGTTTTGATCGACTTCTGCAGCGGTGCCTCTTACCGCAATCCCCATCGGAATGTCCAGCGACTGAGTGCCGTTGCTAATCTTCACGAGGAATTGCACATCACCGGTGTAATTCGGTTCGGCGATGTAGCGAAATGCACCGTCGGGTTCCAGGTGGATACTGCCGTGAGATGGGCCGGCAAGCAACGAAACGAAAACTGGCATGGAACCATCGCCTAGATCTTCGGCGATACGCGGCCCTAAGCTGCTGTTGACCACGAGTTCAGCCCCTTGCAGGACTTCGAATTTTGAATTCGCCAGGGAGAAGTGAGCGATAATATCTGGACTCAATATTCCTGGATAGTTCGCGATCCGCTGGCTAAGCGCTGTGTTGGACTCAAGATTGCTTCCGAGGCTGTTGACGGATACCTGTTCCGTAAATGTGTTGCCATTGTCGCCCGCAACGGTGTACGAGAAGCGGTCTGTACCTACGAAGTATGGAATCGCGGTGTATCTGAGGACGGGCCGCCCTGCTGTACCGCTGACAATCTCGACGGTGCCAAACTTCGGTGCAGTCACTTGCAAAATACGAGGGGATGTACCAACACCGGTATCGTTAGCGAGAGCATCGATGGTGACGATACGTGCGGCAGAGCCTACAAGGCTGGGTGATTTGTTGGTCGCAACTCGATAAGTCAACTCCGTCTTGCCACTAATCGTAAGGGCCTGATTCAACTCGACTGCTGGACGAATCACAGCCGTGCCTGGGGGGAATGCCGCAGGGTTTTGTGTGCCGGATCGCCACGTGCCAACGATCTCACGCGACTGCCTGAGCGGCGCCAATTGATCCTCCGCTAGCACTGCGAACAATGGACCGCCGTCAACGGCGTTGCGCACTGCAAGGCCACTTGGCAAGGTTGGTCCGGCCCATGGTTTCAGCAAGGTGATTCGATTGCCAACAACTGCACCAGCCGCCCAGAGACCTAGTCCTGGATCGGTTGCCACGTTGCGTGTGTAGCTGTAACTCGCGTAAGTCTGCCCGCTTGAATCTTGGTAGCCATACCAAGCCAAAGAACGTGTGGCGGGATCTGATGAATAATTGCTCCACCCCGAGGCATCGGCAAGTTCAATGAATGTGTCACCAGTTCGCAACTCTCTAGCCAGCGTTGTGTCAGCCGCGTTCAAATAGCGAGCAACATGTTCCGATTCGATTAAGCGACCATCACGATCGTAGGCGGTGTAGCCCACGCTGTGCTTTGCAGCTCCCGTTGCGGTTGAACTCAAATTCACCTCGAGGGTGTAGACCTTAGCAGGATCGATGGCAATAGGATCGTCCGCTTCGATAAAGTCGACGGGTTGCTTACTTATCAAGAGCGGTTCATCCCCCCAGCGAACCGTTTGCAAAGCGCCTTCAAACTCATCACCTAAGAAGCCAATCGATGTGATTGCTCCCTGCAAGGCGACAATCGATGCGGTCTGCGGCGGCAATTTCAGGGACGGCGAACTAAACCAATTGACATCGCCGATATACCCACGCGCAATACCCGATACCTTTTGGGCAGGATCATATTCAAGCGGAATCACAAGCCGCTCGAGCAACTCGCCCCCCTCGTTGAATGCCGAAACTGGAATGCTCCACGTTTCGGCACTCTTGCTGCCACCCGACGTGATCAGATACTCTTCGCGAGGATCTAGCAATATGCGAACAACACGGCCCGATCGTTCCTTCGAAAACGGGCCATCATCATCAACGCCAATCGAAGGAAATACGACTGTTTGATTTCCAGGTACATCGTTCCGCAAGTCAATCGCTCGGTTGCCTAGCGAGTCCGTGAAATACACAGGAGCGATGATGCTTCTCTGCTCGAAGCCACCGCTGTAGATATTCCTACCTGAGCTATTGATTAGCTCAACGACATCCGGAGTGGTGGCAGCAAGTAGGCGGCGGTCTTCAAGCTTTTGAAGTGAGAAAATGCGGCGACGCATTGAAGAGGTAAGGCTTTGGCGACGCGACATATAGGGCTCCTTGTGGGAGCAGCATAGCCGAAAGGCGTACCAGGTTCAAGTTTGCAAGGTAGTCTGCTGAGCCAGCAACATAAGTGATGGTCACGTTGGTTTGAAGACAATTGCAATGGCTACCATGCAAGCCACCGAAGCAGCGCAAATTGCCAGCGGCAACGCAACTCGGCGGGCTCGAATCAGAAACAAACCAATGATATTGGCGACGACTCCGCAGGCCGCCACGATGCCACCGATCCAGCTTGAACTGGCCCCAGCAGCATTCGCGCTCTGCAGCCTCGGTGGCAACGACGCATTCTCAGATGCCAAGCGTAGCGCTTGGGGAATCAATAAAAATGCAATGAGCATGAGAATACCAATGGCAAGCACAGAAGCTGCCGAAGCGAACCATCGTAGCGAGTTGCTGTGTTGGGGTTCGTTATCTGCCTTAGCTTGAGAGATATTGGATTGCGGAGTCGAATAGGGATTGGTCATGGAGCCGTGTCCTAAAGGTTAGGTGCCTCAAGGTAAGGTGCCGAGGGTTAGGTGCCCGAAGCTAGACTGCGTGAATATCACTTGGCGACTGGGCAAGGTTCTTATTAGGTCTGGGCGCTTAAAGGAGAGAATTTTGGTGTTTCTAACTGCGGTATCATGGCATTTTGGGCGAAACGCCCTTGAAACAGCCTGCTGCAACCCTGACGAGGCCTTCAGTTTTCGCTCGAGTGGGCAGTTTGCCGACCCAATTCCTGCCGCCATTTTCCACTTGAACAATCAAAACATCGGATGCATTCCGAACCAAAACCTCTTACACTATCAAGCTGCCGGAAAAGTTCGGCGATGCAGTGCAGATCAGTCAAATATTTAGGAGCGCCTAGTGTTCAACTTAAAGAAAAATCTCCGCCACACGTTTGTTGCCGGACTTTTGGGATGCCTTGGTTTCGCCAGTCTAACTTCGGCCGCCAATGCTGATGAACTCACCATCGGTTCCAAAGCTCCAGCGCTCGATATCGAGCACTGGGTGCAAAATGGCAACGGCAAATTCAAACCGGTCACCGAGTTCAAGAAAGGCAACGTCTACGTTGTTGAATTCTGGGCGACTTGGTGTGGTCCCTGCATCGCCAGCATGCCGCATCTGGTCGAGACACAGAAGAAATTTGCAGACAAAGGCGTGCAAATCGTCAGCATCAGCGATGAAGACCTCGAAACAGTCGACAAGTTCCTCGAGCGCAAGTACAAGGCACCAGATGCTAAGGAAGAGGAAGGGGATGAAAGCGGTGATGAACCTAAGACCTATCGCGACCTAACCAGCGCCTATTGCTTGACCACCGACCCAGACCGTTCTGCCAGCAAAGATTACATGGAAGCAGCAGGCCAAAATGGAATCCCATGTGCCTTCATCGTTGGTAAAGATCAGAAGATCGAGTGGATCGGTCATCCAATGTCGATGGACAAAGCGCTAACCGAAGTTGTTGCGGACAAGTGGGACCGCGATGCCTTCGCCAAGGAATTCGCCGAGTCTCAAAAGATGGACCTACTGATGGCCAAGATCATGCGCAGTGCCCGCGGTGGAAAAACCGAAGAGGCGCTAGAGCTAATTGATAAAGCTCTTGCCGAAACCGAATCGCCGCAAGCTAAGGCTCAACTTACAGGTTTCCGAGTCCAAATTCTAATGCAACCCATTGCCAAGCTCATGCAAAGTGGCAAAACCGAAGAGGCTATGGAAGAACTGGATAAGTTAATTGCCGCTGAAAAGAATCCGGACAACAAGCAGCAAATGGAAATGGTACGCGTCAATCTTTTGATGCGCGATACTAAGAATCCGAAATTTGCCGAAGCAGTCATGGGCTTCTATTCAGCCAGCAAGGACAATCCAAATCTAATCAACGACGTCACCTGGGGACTCTATGAAAAGTTTGCAAGTGGTGAATTGGAAGATAAGGATTTGCTGAAAGCCAGTCGCGCAGCGGCCGAACAAGCTGCCGCCGCCGCAGATCCTGCCATGAAGGCTGCTATTCTGGATACCGCAGCTCACTACCAGTTCCTCGACGGCGACATCAAAGCGGCTCTGAAGACTCAAACAGAGGCATCGAAGCTCGCCGAAGGTCCCATGAAGGAAGGCATCGACGCGTTCCTCGAAGAGATCAAGGAAAAAGCTGGCAAGTAAGCCAAGCGGCGTCCAACCTGAACGTTTATCGAAAACGCAACGTCCACCGACGTTGCGTTTTTTCTTGATAACTTCCGTAACTTGGGCGCGAGTAGCTCGGATCATTTGTCCCGCGCGATCCTGCCACAACTCGGAAAAAATGGCTATCCCAGCCCGTTTTATGAAGCATATTCCCCTTTTTCGACGGAAATATCTGGCGATTTGGCTGCCAACAACCAAAATTCAACTTGCATCAAATTCTGCCGCCAGAACAATTAAGGCCTAGCCCGCCAGTTGCGGCCATGGCTGGGAACTGGGTTTCGATCCCAAACAGCCCCAAACAAATCATAAGTTCTGCCGCACATTCCTACCAAACTACGAAAGAGTTTCCAAATGCGAGTTTTCGCAACGACAGCAATCCTGCTGTGCTCCACTATCACCTGTTTCGCCCAAGAAGTTGTCCCATTGAATACACAAACCGCAAAGAAAATTGCAGATCCAGCTAGTTACGGTATCGGATACAGTGTTGGCAGTAACATGAAGCAACAAGGCTTGACCGCCGAGTTCATTACTCAAGCCGATCTGATTGCGGGCATCATGGACGCGCTCTTGGGTAAAGAGCCCGGAGTGCCAGGACCTGAGATTCAAGCTGCCATGAAGGGGCTGGAGCAAAAACTACAAGCCAAAGCCGCCGCGGCAGGCAAAGAGAACTTGGCCAAGTCGAATAAGTTCCTCGAAGAGAACAAGAAAAAGCAAGGCGTTCAAACCACGGCATCAGGTCTTCAATATGAAGTCATCAAAACCGGTACTGGCGCATCGCCAAAACTTGAAAATGAAGTAACCGTCCACTACGAAGGTAAGCTGATCAGCGGTACCGTTTTCGATAGCTCCATCAAGCGCGGTGAACCAGCTACGTTTGGTGTTGGTCAAGTCATTCCAGGTTGGACAGAAGCTCTTCAGCGTATGAAAGTCGGCGACAAGTGGCGTTTGTTCATTCCGCCAAACATCGCTTACGGCGAACGTGGTGCTGGTGGTGACATCGGTCCCAATGAAGCGTTGATCTTCGAAGTCGAATTGCTCGAAGTCAAGTAGCGAATCAAATCTTCGTTTAACAATGCAACTGAAGGGCACGTCGAACTACGACGTGCCCTTTTTTCGTGGCCGCGTTAAGCAACTGCTTCACCTTCCTGAGATGGCTTGGCTATTCACTATTTGTGCACCCGCTGATTGCATCTCGCCAAGAGCACGCTCAATATCGCCTGGTTGCAAATCGACTCCGCGACAACCGTCTGCGATGAGCGTTGTCTTCAAGCCTTCTCGGAGCGCATCCAGCACCGTGGCGCGGACACAATAATCTGTCGCGAGCCCCATCACAAACACATGGCTGACCTTTTGCTCACGCAAGTATTCGGCCAAACCCGTCGAACGCTTGTGTCCGTTGTCAAAAAAACCACTGTAGCTATCGATATCGCGGTCGGTACCTTTGCGAACGACATGCTGTATACCTTCGACGTTCAGGGACGCTACGAGTTCAGCGCCCGGCGAGCCTTGCACACAATGGTCCGGCCACGCGGTCTGCGCAAGGCCTTCTAGCTGGAAGCAATCGCCCACTTTAAGCCCCGGATGCTGGCTCGCAAAGCTCTGGTGATCTGGTGGGTGCCAATCTTGGGTCGCAACCACCAAGTCGAACTGCGACATCAAGCGGTTGGCAATTTCAATTACACCCAGCCCTCCGTCGACCGCCAAGGCACCACCTTCAACGAAGTCGTTTTGCAAATCAATCAGCAGTAACGCGGCTCGCCCATCGGCGAATTCTCTAGATTTCAAAGTTAACTCCTTGCTTCACCATTTCTCGATACCGCTTGGGATTAAATCGATACAGTCTTGCAGCCCGATGAGCGACACCCGCTTCGACTTCGTCCAGTTCTTGCAGCACATCCAGGCTGAGTATCTTCTTGCGAAAATTTCGCTTATCCAGACTCCGGTCGAGGATAATCTCGTAAAGCTGCTGCAACTGCGTCAGTGTGAATTTGACTGGCAACAACTCGAAGCCGATGGGTTCGTAGCGGACTTTGTTTTGGAGTCGCACGTAAGCATCGCGGAGAATTTGGTCATGGTCGAAGGCTAATTGCGGCAAGTCATGCATGCCGAACCAAGCCGCATCGCGTGCATCCGTGGCCGCTTTCGCGCGATGATCCGACAACCGCACCAGCGCGTACCAGGCAACAGTAATCACGCGCTCACGAGGATCTCTTTCGACCGCACCGTAAGTGTAAAGCTGCTCGAGAAAAACTCTCTCAAGCCCAGTCTCTTCTTGCAACTCGCGACGCGCCGCTTCCTCCAATGTCTCGTCCAGCCGTACGAAGCCACCCGGCAAGGCCCACTTACCGCGAAAGGGAGGCAAGTCACGCTGAATCAGCAGGACCTTCAGGTCGCTTTCATCCAATCCGAACACGACGCAGTCAACCGTCAATGCAGCTCGAGGGAATTTGTAACTGAATGCCATTTGTGTGCCATGTGTGCCATGAGTGCCATGTGTGAGCATGTGTGAGCATGTGTGCTATGCATGAGTCGGATGGACCAACAGTCCCGTCCGTTTGCTCTTGGATAAGTACGTCGATCTTTAGGCGAACAATTTACGTTACCTGCCCAAGCTACTTACTTCGCGCTTCCATTACCAAACGAGTCTTGAGTTCGTGCAACTTCAATTCGAGCCCAACTGGGAACTTGTGCGGATTGTCAAAACGCAAAACACTGCTTTGGAATGCCTTCAGCTGCTGCAAGGTTCGCAAGCGAATGTCGGACAACGCAGGCGAAGCTGAAACAATCTCCCCGTTACGCACGACGGGCAGCAACAGATCTTCAAAAACACTTGCCAACGGCAGTTCACGCCGTTGCGTTGCATCTTGCAGATCGACGGAAATGCACTTGCCACTGGGCGGTTGCAGTTCATCGTAAATCACATCCGCAACCGCCATCCCCTGTTTATCGAAGTAACGACGAACTTGTTGAATTCCGGGTGTCGAGGTTTTGATGAGTTGTTCAGAGACCTTGATTCTCGGTTGCCAGACTTGAGCATCGTCTTGGATCGCACCCAACTTGTAGACTCCACCTAACGCCGGTTGGTCATAAGCCGTCACCAGTTTTGTACCCACGCCCCAGATACCAATTTGTGCTCCTTGCAGCTTAAGACTTTGAATCAGCCGTTCATCCAGGTCGTTGCTAGCGACGATCGTAGCATCCGTAAAGCCTGCTTCATCGAGCAGCTTCCTCGCTTCAATGCTGAGCGTTGCTAAATCCCCGGAGTCAAGCCGAATACCAACCATGCGATGACCGTGTTGTTTCAGTTGTTGCCCGACGGCGATGGCATGACGTACACCCTCCAGCGTGTCGTAGGTATCGACCAGGAACACGCAGTTGTTGGGCATAGCAGCCGCGTAAGCAGCAAACGACTCCAGTTCACTATCGAACGACATCACCCAACTGTGAGCGTGAGTGCCTTTCACGGGAATCCGAAATCGCTTGCCAGCAAGCACATTGGAGGTCGCAGCACAGCCACCGATAAACGCCGCGCGACTGGCCGCTAACGCGCCATCAACCCCCTGCGCGCGTCGCAAGCCGAACTCCAGCACCGGATCTCCTCCCGCTGCCATCACGATTCGCGATGCTTTAGTCGCGATCAAAGATTGAAAGTTAACAACGTTCAACAGCGCTGTTTCGAGCAATTGGCACTGCAAAATTGGGCCCTGAACCCGCAGCAACGGTTCATGCGGGAAGACCAACGTGCCTTCAGGAATTGCATCGAGATCTAAAGTCAACTTGAGCTGGCTGAGGTAGTCAATGAATGCGGGTTCAAACAACCGCTGGCCATCGTTGCCTTTAATCGTACGGAGGAACGCACAGTCGTCCGCAGTAAATTGAAACGATCGCAATAAATCCAACACCGGTTCCAGTCCAGCCGCGATGACAAAACCGCCACCAAACGGATTGCTGCGATAGAACAGATGGAAAGCTGCCTTCCGCTTCGACTTGCCATGTTTCCAATACCCATAAGCCATCGTCAACTGATACAAATCTGTCAGCAGCGAAAGCGAGCCTGTCTCATTGAATGCGCTCATAGTCACCTCTCTAGTTAGTGTCAATTTTACACTATCTAATCCGGAAGCCAAATCCAACCCCGGGTTCTTCGATTTAGTGGAAAAACCGGTGCTCCTCGCCCATCGCCTAGGATTAGCCGCAGTGCGCTAGCACCGGTTGCCGCAGTGCGCTAGCACCGGTTGCCGCAGTGCAGATTTCCATTTAGAACTCATGTATTGGATCGACCACTTTTTTGTTTCGAATTGTCTGCTTCGTTTGCACTGGCACAGCCGGCACAGCCAGTGGCACACGAAAACCCAAACACCCAAACCCAAAAATCTAATGTGGACAATCCACTAG
Organism: Pirellulaceae bacterium; assembly: GCA_033761895.1. GTDB lineage: Bacteria > Planctomycetota > Planctomycetia > Pirellulales > Pirellulaceae > Aureliella. Next base: position 13,811 of record JANRMD010000336.1, read on the forward strand.
CTTGCGAGAAGGAGCGATTGACTGATTAGCTAACTGTGGAGGCGGGCGCCCGCGCTCCGCAGACCGCATCACGCCACCAGAGCCATACGAAAATCGGTACGACGACAATCGCAAACCACTGGTAACCCGTAAACGCCAACCATACTTTCGGCTCTGGGCGAATGAACTCGGTGAACCAACGATAGATCAGATAACTGATGATGTAGAACTTAATTAACTGCCCGCGCCATATCCCATTTTGACGCAGCACGAACATCAGCAATGCGATCGACAAGTGAAACATCGACTCGTAGATCTGTGTCGGATGCCGTGCGACCAGCCCACCGTCGGCCAATTGAAAACGGACACCCCAGGGCAATGTGGTTGGTGTGCCATAACAGCATCCGGCTGCAAAGCAACTGAGCCGACCGATCGCGACCGCTACTGCGGCAGGAACGGCGAAAGTGTCACCCGTCTTGACCCGAATCTCGCAAATCCACTTGGCCAATTCGACTCCGAAATAGGCACCCACCATTCCACATACGATGGTCTTGCCATTGGAGAACCACACCGCCCCGGATCGCAAGCCTTCCCAATCTGTCAGCGCAAACGGCAACTTAGCACCGATCATAGCTCCGCAAAACGCACCCAGCCCAATTGCAACCTTGTCGCTGGAATTGAGCGTCAGATCCCGCTGACTGAATCGCAGCAGCAAAGCTCCCACTGCAACTGCGGCAAACATGATTACGGGATACAGCCAGTGGATCATGGCTTGGATCACAACCGATCGACTAAAGTTGAGTTATGCACCACACGAAAAATGCTACGAAGGATGCAATCGCGAGCAGGACCACAGCCAGCACCGTAAACATGCCCGAAAGCAGGAACGTAAGCAGCAAACTAGAGGCCTTCGGTTTTCCATCGGTCGCAAAGCCATGCAGGGCTCGCACGCCGGTTGCCAAGTAAGCTGGACCGACGACAACTATCAGCGGAATTAACATGCCAGGATCTTGAATTGAAAACCCGATTACGATGAGCACCGTCAGCGCGACGCAGGCGACTAGCAGCGCGGCACAGATCGCCTGCGTGCGGCTTTGCGAACGCAATCGCGCTGGATCGTTGGTGAACTCCGTTAGCGGAACCAGTCGAGCGGCTGGAACACTCTCGGTGCGGTCGCTCGTCGAGCATAGCCAACATTGCTTGGCGTAAGGCGGATTCGCAGCACCGCAGCGCTGGCAGATCAACATAGGCAGCAGCGGCGGTTCGCTCATGATGCATCCCCTTTGCTTAGCGACTGGCTGGGCGCCTGGCTAGATGACGGACTGGGCAACTGGCGTGCAAACACTTCTTCTGTCACTTGTCGCACCATGCGTACCAGCTGGCCAACAATCAAACCGGCAGCGGCTAAAGACAAATGCACAACCATCTGCTCGATTGGCGGCGTCGCATGATTTGCATCGAACCAAACGGGATCGCGCATGCCAACCAACACTAGATAAGCCAACATGGCACCTAGGGTTCCGAACCAGATCAGCGGTAGATTGCATCTTAAGCCGGCCATTGCGACCAAGACCCAATAAACGAACACTAGCGGACTGGCGGCGCCCGAACCCAGCGCAGCTAACAGAGTTAGCAACACCAAATCGATAGCGACTGTAACAAACTTCAACCAACTGGCGAGCCAATGACGCGTCAATGCAACCAGGACCGCTAGTGACACAAACAACCAGCCTGCCGCGACAAAGGTGGCTTGGCGATGAAACACCTGGTCAGCATCCGAGCGTTCCGAAAACGCGGCGAAGTGTAGTAACTGAGCCCCGTAGAAAGCGGCTACCAGGACAATTCTCAGTAGTGCTGCGCGCAATTCCCCCTCGTACTCCAGCCACCTGGAGACCACGAGCCAGCGATCGTCGCTTCGAGTTTCTTCCATTTTGAATTAATGCCCATTTGCGGTTGAGTGGCACATGCTGTCCGTTTGATTTTGCCGCTATCATATCGCCGTTATCATACTGGGTGAACGCTGTTCTGGGCAAAGCTAACATTTTGCAGATCGTTCAATGGGGAAGCATCCGTAGTGTCGAAAATCGATTGGCAAAATGTCCTTGGTCCAATTCACGCTGACTTTACTGAGCGGGAATTGATTGAGCTCGAAAAAGCGATCGGAGAGTACAGCGATCGTGCGGTTCGTGTGCACCCATCGATTGCGAACTCCGACTTGCCATTTGAGACCGAACCGATCCCCTGGTTTGATCGTGGACGTTGGCTGATCGACAACAAGTGCCGCCCAGGGGCATTTCTTAAGTACGCAGCAGGTGACTACTATATTCAGGACGCTGGGTCGATGCTGGCGTTGGCGTTGTGCGACGTACAGCCCGGACAATGGGTTTGCGATACCTGCGCGGCTCCGGGCGGCAAATCTTCAGGCTTACTCGAGGAACTTCGTGGTACTGGTTTGGTGCTGTCCAACGAAGTGATTCGTTCGCGGTTGGAACTGCTAGAGTTAACGCTCGCTCGAGTTGGGCACTCTAACTATGTCGTGGTTAACTCGGAGGTCGAAGAGTTAGCCGAAATGTGTTCGGATGTGTTTGATTGTGTCATCGTCGATGCACCATGCACTGGGCAATCGATGGTGGCGCGTGGTAAGCAATCGTTAGCGGCGTTCTCCGACAAGCAGATCGAGCACAGCGCCGCTCGGCAGCAGCGGATCCTGCGGGCTGCAGCAGAACTGGTAAAGCCTGGTGGACGCTTGGTCTATTCAACTTGCACGTTTGCCGTCGCCGAGAATGAAGCAATGATCGACTCGTTTCGGTCCGAACATACGGATTGGTTGCCAGTGACAGACCCAAAATTGTCTGCTTGGGCGAGTCCAAGTCACGAGGGCTGCTATCGATTGTGGCCCCATCGAGACCGCTGCGCCGGAGCCTTTGCAGCAGCTCTTGTGCGACCGGAAAATTCTCTCGCAACGACATCGGCACTCCCAACCAACAGCGTTCATAGCACAAGAACTAGATTCCACGGAAAGGCATCCAGCCAGTTTACGCGCGTCGATCTGGGCGCGCAGGACATCCCGTGGTTAACCTCAGCCGATAACCAGCCGCTTCGATTGTGGCAACGCGGTTCGGAGTTGCATTACTTCTCCAATTCCGTTCCAGCTGAATGGCTCGAATCTCGTGCCAGAGTAGTTGTAGCGGGAGTTCCCATCGCCGAGCAGCGTGGCGGCGAGTGGCAACCGAGCTACGCCGCCAGCGTGGCCGCCTTCCCCGAGTTCTACGCCACTGCCGAGTTTGAGATCACCGATTCTCAAGCTATCGAGTACCTTTCCGGAGCCACAGTTCGGCTGCCCCCACAGTTGAAGGAACCCCCAATGGCGTGGAGTAAGCTGGTTTGGCGCGGTCGGCAGCTTGCCTGGTCAAAGTACACCGGCTCGCGAGAATCTGGCGGCGTGTTGAAAAACCATCTTCCCAAGGCCCTGAGAAAACAGAATCTCACGTAGCCTGGGA
>JANRMD010000337.1:0-19368 GCA_033761895.1 Pirellulaceae bacterium
AATTCATTCGCAATGAAGAAGAAAGGAAGGCAACCGCCCAAGCCGAGGCTAGAGATACCGTTCGCAGGAAAATGATTGAGGAGACTGAGCAATTGAAGCAACGGCTAGCAGAATCGAGGCAGGAGAATCGTCAGCTTTCGATCGAATTGCAAAATCTTTTGAACGGCTCAGCGCAGTCCGAAAAAGACATAGAACGATCAGTTGCACAACGCAAGCAACGCGATGCTTATCTTGCTGACAAGGCAGAGATCGAGAGTCTTCTGAAGCCGTTCATTACTCCTGGGCGACTTCAGATCGGCGACTATCTGAGCATCTGGTTGGAAGCGGACACGGCAACACCATTGTCATATAATAGGATCCTACACTGTGGCGGTTTGTCTGAAGATGCCAAGGGGCTAAAATCACTCGCACTGATTGGTACATCGTCTGTTTCTACACACGGTTCTAAAGCAAGACCTTTGGGTAGTTTCCCGCCCTACGACGAATGGGTATTGGACAGGCCGAATGATAAGGCTCGGATCTTGCGAGCTCAACAACTACTGATCAAGCACGGTCACTATCTAGTCGAGTTGGGACTTCTTGCACCCTAGGCAAAACCTATGAAGTTCAATCCATCTCTACTCTTCCTGCTTCTTGTTGTAGGAATCCCAGGAATCCTGGTGTTTTTCGTACCTCAACCTTCCAACTCTAGGACCTCTATCAAACTGCCCAACAACGGAAGTGGTTCGACGGTCGATTCGGTTCCTGTTGACGACGATTTCGCACAGCAAGCACAAGCATCCAAGGATATAATAAGAAAGGAGGAATCAGAAGTTCGTGGTCCTTCCCGACATGAGCGGGAAGTTGCTTCGGAACAAAAGTCGGTCCTTGAAGTTAGAGCCCAACTAGATCAAATCAAACGACTATCGCATGATGTTGAAAAGTATCTTCCCGAGCAATGGCAGCAACTTGAACAACAGTTCGAGCTCGCCAGGCGTGTTTCAATGCCAGCATCCATACTTCAACTGGAAAAACAGATCCGCGGAAAAGTGTCATCCATCCAAGCTCGCTTGCCGAGCATTAAACTTCGGAGAGAGCTAGAAGAATCCCAATCCAAAGACGAGCCTCTAGAGTTTCTCAATCGATTACAGAATGAGAGTAAGAACTCTTGGGCTGATTCAACGGTGGTTGAGCCGTTTTGAAATTCCATTTATGAATGGGGGCCAGACGTATGGATGCAAATGGTTAAGGCTCAGGTCAAAGAGCTATCACCTTCCGACGATGGATTCTCCGAAGTGTACCTAGCTTTGGCGGACTACAACCGCCATTGCGGACGGGAAGCTGCCGCCAACCAAGCGGAGCAGATCGCTTGGGAAAACTCCAAACGCATGACCAATCCAGAGCGTGCGGCACAATCGGCAATCGCAACTCTGCAACGAATGCAGTTGCGATTGCCCCAGGCCGAAATGGCCAAGAGGGCTCTCGAAGCGAAAACTATTGCCTCCGATGTTTCCAATCTATACAGCAGGATGAAGCTACTCGCGGAGATTGGATCGCTCAGTCGTACGTCTGGCATTGAATCGCTCAAGGATATTCAGCAAACGGTAGCCAAGGCGAATTCATCGGACGAACGTATGTGGACGAGTCTCTACGAAGGCAAATTGAGATCGGCAACCGCAGCTCCCAATGACCTTCGCCGTTTCGTCGAATCGATCAGGATGACTGAGCACGACTTCGAGGCCAAAGCGATTGGCTATTCCTACATTGCCAACTCGGCAGCTCGCGAAAAAGACGACTCAGCGTTTTGGTATGCCATGCTGCAAGCCGAAGCTCAACTCCTTGATTGTTCTGGCGACGAATTGCAGGAGCGGTTGGCTACTATTGCAGTTGCACAATCGGACTTCAATCGAGGCGATTTTCGTCGAGTTCTTTTTTCGTCCTTGAAAATCAATGACGTTGGCTTGCGTGGACGATTGCTTTTTCCGCTGATGGTTCAGTCACGCGATCTCGTACCAATACCGATTGGCAAACTAGCCTTGCAGGTCGGAGCCAAGAACCCTCAAGGATGTCTTGCCCTCTCGAATTTCGTACCGCGACTGATCGAAGATCCGCAAAGCAAGAAAGAAACCATCGGATGGATTCTTTCAATGAAACAACCAAGCCTTCGAATTGCCGGACTAGTTGGCTTGGCAAGAGCTGCCGTTGACCCTATGGTGGCCAGTGAACTTGAAATGTCCGCTAAACAATCTCGTTCCTCCGAACAGTTGTTGCTCGCGAAAGCGGAAAACGAGGCTTCTCTGCTCCAGATGCCGCTGAAACGAGCATGGGCGCATCTGTGGATTGCAGTTTGCTGGAAAACACTCAAGGATGAAGAAAACTACCGAAGAATGCTCAAACGAATCGATCGTGATCTAGATGGTTGGTGGTACCTCCACGGGACAGACAGCGACCGTCAAGAACGACGCCCATCAGGCTTCCAACAAGAAAACACCGAGAGTCTCCCCTTCGTCGTCGAGTTCTATACGCACATGGCAGAGCTGCAAGCGTTTAACCTCGACGACCCAAAACAGTCGATTGAGAATGTGATCAACGCAGCCCGAGCTTCTCATCCGGCCGTCGATAAACTCCCAAACGCATTTCTCAAAGTCCGGTTGTGGGTGATTGTCGAGTACTTGCATAGTCGACTTGGCTTTCCAGCGAGCGCCATGAACGGACGCTTCAATCCGCCGAACATGTATCACCAAGCCTTGCTCGCAGTAGCGAAGAACGACTTTGCGTCTCTCCAATCTCTGGTGAAACAAATTGAAGCAAAGAAGCAAATCGCAGATGGGTTCGAGTTAGAACGCTGCTTGGGACATAGCTATGGCGAAGTTGCAATCGCTGCCGCTAGAAAAGGCGACCTCGACACCTATCGATCGTTCAGGCGACGTGCACAAGAATTTGCGAAGGATCGGAGCAAAAGCAACGAATACCTCGTCCTACCCCTCTACGAGGCAGACGCCTATGCTGGCGAATTCGATCTTTCAATCGGTTTCGAAAAAGTTAACCGATTGCCATTCTACGGAAGCGTTGGACGAACAAGGTCTGCGATTTGCAGGCAGCTTTCCAAGCGTGGCCGAACGGACGACGCCCTAAAGTTTTTGCCGTCGATCAGAGAGCCCTTCTATCTCATTCAATCCATGCACTCCATCGCAGCAACGAAACATGCAAACGCGTCGACAGAGAGCGTCGAATCACTCCTTAAACAGCACGAGGAGCCCCTCGATCGGATCGGAATTCTCTGTGGGATGGCAACAAAACGATCGTTTCCCGACTGATGTAATGTCTAAACCGGCATGAACACTTTTGTTTGTGTCATTTAATGCTTTGGGGGCCATCTGTGAGCGCTCTAAAAGGGGCCAATATGAGTTATTGTTGTCGACCCTGTTGCTTGGCCCCCTTCAGCCCTGCCAAGTGCAGTGGTTGCCCCTTGGAAAACCGCATCCTGTGAAGCTTGGAACGCGGGTAATGCGATGTGGAATTCCCACCCCACCTTGTGTTGATAATCTCAGAATGCACTCCGACAGCGGACATCGGTTCAATTGGAAAACCACCTTTTGAAGGCTAGCTCCACTTGAGCATTTGTGCTTGGATTCTCAATCATGATCTTGGTGGTGTAAACACTTGCAAATCCACCTGCGTTGTGATACTTGAAGTCAATGACTAATGCATATCTTTGTCTTGCCGATCGTGATGGCCTAAAAACCGTTTTGCCAGAGACGGCGTATTCGAAACGCGAACTAGCCCGTTTGATGGCGGATCGCAAAGACAGATTGGCACTCTGGACTGTCCTTAATCCCTTGGAAGCCCAGGTGCTCGAATCACTATTGCAACATGCGGAATATATTCCCGCAATGCGGTATCTGGAATCCAATATTCGCTATTGGGGTAGAGCGATTTAGGCTGCAAATTCTCGTTTCCGCGACGTTCTTTCATTTCCGTGACATTGTCCCGAATTTCTGATAGTCGTTGCATGGTGGTCAAAAGAATCTTGGTCTTTGCCATCTATTTCGGGCAGACGAACAAACTTACTTCTGATAGTGCCATTTTCTTGCTATCAGAGGTCAGTGGTCTCTAGGTTCTGTGTGATCAATGCACTGTCATACGCACAGTAGTGCATTCTCGATTGCTTTGTGTTAGGTGATTGTAGCGTGCTTCGTTGAGCACGATTTTTTGTTTTTTACTCGAAGGAGAACTATGGAAATGGCACAAGAAAAATCTCGACCCGTTCACGATATCCGTCTCGGACGTATCCGCGCGGCGATCTGGGAGAATGCGACGGAGAAGGGAATTCGTCATAACGTGACAGTGTCACGGTTATACAAAGAAGGTAATCAATGGAAAGATTCGACGTCATTTGGGCGCGAAGATTTGCCTCTGGTGATGAAGGTGCTCGACTTAGCCCATACTTGGATATACGAGCTTCCATCGTCGACGACCGAAACCAACGAACAATTCTAAACTTGGAGCGGTCGGTCGAACTTGCGAAGTCGGTTGTTGAATGAAGGATCTAGACCGCTGACTTCGCATACTCTAGTCGCATTGGATTTTCTTGGGCATAGCTCGGGTCATAGTAATGTTCGTTGGTAATTGAGGTTCGCAAAGGACGAGGGGAGGCGGTCGAATGAATTGCCTGACCGCAAAGGCGAAACCTTAGAGGTGACAACCACGGACGAAAAAACGGGACGAGCGAATCAGAAGCAAGTTCCAATCCGCTTCGTCCCATCGGCACAGAGCGCATTACTCCGACCCTTCGGCACAGTTATTCCTGGGTAGGTTGCTTCCCAGCAGAGCCCACTTGCGCTTCACCATGCTTAGATAAATTGCCATCGAATGAACTGAAAGTCCAATTGAATCAAGAACGATTAGTTCGAAAGCTCATTGCGAACACTCACCGTGTATAGGCCACTGTTCAATATGATAGGGTGCGACTTATCACAGAAATTGAAGCCAAAAACCAGGTACTTAACGCAATATCCACGCACAAAGTGGAGAACAGCCCATCCGGTTTGTTCGATGCTCGTCGGAGCTATGAATGGATGCCCTTCACGATGTAGCGAAAACTCGGTCGAGGGGAGTGATCAAGAAATATCGCATGATGTCACTTGCCAAGTTCCTATTCTGCAATTCCTGCGGCTAGCTGGGAACTTAACAAGGGTTGCTTGTCGTTTAGTGCTGTCAACAAAGATAACCGTTGTTTTTCGTCGACTATTTTGCAATCGCAACAGGTGACATATCAGGCTCGTTGTGTTAGCCCAACAATTTGAGTTCATTCAATCATCGTAAATCTGTGTAGAAGAATTCTGGCCGTTTGAATCTAGGGACAATTTGGATTCAGGTGGTCGATGTTCGTAACGAAGGTTTTGCTTACTTCAGGCAAACAATTCCATCGATTCTCTTTGCTAATCCTTGGCCGGGTACTGGACTGACTCAATGAGACAGCCCATGGCCCGACCACGGTGGCGGGCATGTTCATTAATGCCAATCATGCAGGAGAAACTGACATGGCAACGCTCACAAGAGCCAATAAGGAATTGTTTCGCAGGACGCCAGACGAATGCTTTACTTCGTTTGAAACACTTTACTCGAAATGCAGGAACGATCGCGAGACTTCCGTCGATCGTTGGGTACGCCCACAAGAACTGATTGTAAATCCTAGCCTCACATTCGGCTGTGATGGTTCCGATTACTCACTCAATGACTGGTCGTTCTCACAATTATGTCGGATGGCTGGAGTTAGCAGGGACACGATCAACCGATTGAGCCCGAAAACTGCAAGTCAAGCGTTTGAAGAAACGCTGCCATCATCGGATAAGCCACTACAGTTACTTACCCATAACGATCAGATTCGCTCCGTTCATGGAGTCGCTTACACTCGCTTGTGGAATGTCGAGTTACTCGATGTTGTGCAGGAGTTTGCTTCGGATTTCTCTCCGCCACAAACGGCAATGGATGGAACGAGCACCGGACTTTACTGCGGTGAGCAGGACATGTTTGCGTTCCTCATCGATCCCACAGGATGGGCCGAGATCGAAGGCGAAGCGTTTGCACCAGGATTCTTTCTGTGGAATTCGGAAGTCGGTCGTCGCACATTGGGAATTCAGTCATTCTGGTTTCAGAGGATTTGCCAAAACCACATTGTCTGGGATGCCATCGAAGTGGTCGAGTTCACTCGCAAGCACACTGCAAATGTTCGCGATGGACTGACTGACATTCGCCGCATCATTGAGGACTTAGTCGCAAAGCGCAACGCTCGTCGCGATGGATTCGTCAGTGTCATGCGCAAAGCGATGATCGAAAGACTCGGAGACAATGCGGAAGATGTGGCCAATCGACTTGTTAGTGAAGGCATTCCGAGGGGAATGATCAAAGATGCGATGGAAATTGCTCGGCAGAGTGGTGGCTTCACGATTTTTGCAATCGTCGACGCATTAACGAGACTGTCGAAGAAAGTTCTACTTGCCGGTGATCGCATGGAACTGGATGCCAAGATTGGTCAGCTATTGAATCTTGCACTGGCGGCATAACCATGGACCCGCAAGAAACGTGGCGAATGCTGCTTAGGGCTTGGGTAAACCGTGAATGGGAAGAAGTTGTCGAATTAGCAGAGGCACTTTTGAAGTGGATTCGAATCAGTGGATTTCCGCCGGAAGTAGAATATCCAATCGAGCTAGGGAACGAACTCAATGGAGTCCTCGCTAGCACTGCTTGCGATTTTCTTTTGCAACGCGCACGAAGAGTTCTAAGTGATCGGAATGGAATTCCGTCGGATGTGGCGTTTTCGCTCTCTTGCAGCAAATGCAAAATCGAGGGCCCCGTCACATACGACGAAGCCATACGAAATCGCTGGAGTTGCATCGAGTACGTTCCAAATTCATGTATGGAAAATTTTCTGGGTCTGTGTCCATCTTGCGTTGATGGAAATCGCTAGATAATACCGTCGCAAACCCGATATCGCAGGCAAGCAAACGGCAATCCAGGTCTCCAAATGAAGGCCTCGATTCAAAGAGGTTTTCGACGGTTGTAAGATCATCGACGGCCTCTCAAATCTCGAAGGTTCGGCGCGAACGAAATAACTGTCAAGGGGATTCGAATGGAAGTGCGGTCGAATTTTGCGACAGACCGAGAGGCGGCAATTCTCCATTTGGAAACTGGACGATGCAGCCGACAGCCAAGCCTGCAACTCCGTCCCTCCTGCACGGCGTTTTCCTACGCTTCGACAGGATTATTCCGCAGCAGGTTGCTTCCCAGCAGAGCCCACTTCCGCTTCATCGAGCCTATCCTACCTGCCAAATTTGAGTTTTCATGGCAGAGTGAGTCACTTACTCTGGCTAACGGGGACGTACAATCTTGCCTTTCCTACCAGTCTATCGTAGTGTCACCAACATGCAAATTCTTAGTACCATCCTCAGCCATCGAATCTCGAGATTGATCTTGTTGCCAACGGCAGTTTGCGGAACGCTTCTGGTTTGCCTGCTGGCCAGCAGTTCAGTCCAGATGCTGTGGTTCGGAATGCTTCTATGCCTCCTTCTGGCGATTGTCGCGGATCGAATTCCGACCGCCGACAAAGCGTCCGTTAGCCTTCTGGAAACTCCGTTCTACTTGTCGCATGACCACGAAGTCTTTCAGCGATATAGGTCGCTATCGCAAAGCTTACTGTGTGTTAGTCAGCGGCTCGGGGTGGTGTACCGCGAACTGGCACTTCAGCGGCTAGACGAAATGACGACCGAGGCCAACGCACTCGCTCAAGGTCGAATCGACTTTACCGAGACGGAGACTTGGCGGATCGCATACGAAAAGTTGCTGCGCGACCCGACTGTATTCATCTATCGCTCAGTGGCACTGGTTCGACATCCGCAGTATTGGAAAGATGCGCCGGGCCTGGGCAGCATGTTACTCAACTTCCAATTGATCGACGAGCAGATTGTCAATGTCGAACGTATCGTCATCATCGCAGACGAGCTTTGGCCGCGCGGCGAGGATATGCCGGTCGAGGAATTGCGGCAGTGGATTCACGAACAATCCGTGCATGGAATTTGGATTCGGTTGGCACGACTGTCGGATCTCCGCACTGAGCCAAACTTGGTTCGCGATTTCGGCATCTATGGCAAACTGGCGGTCGGAACGCAGGAAATGTCCGACGATTTTCAGCGCACGCACAGGTTTAGACTGAAATTCGACCCGACAGCTGTTCGTCAAGCTGAATTGGATTGGGACAAACTGGAAGTTTATTCAATCGGATACAAAACACTACTGGATCGATTCGAGCTGAGAGAATAAGATCGCGGAGGATACGTCAGGCTTTCATCGGCGGAATTTCCAATGCGTTTTTATATGGACACGGCGCGATTGGGACGAGCATGTCCCAACTCGTTGCAAGTGCAATGCGAATTTGCTCAACTTGCCGCTGAAGATCCATCTTTGTACTCGCTCGATTTTCTGCGTGACGGAGCCGAAGTCTGGCACGACTCAGTTCGCCGACGTTTTCCGATGCTCAGCCGATGGCGAGGGGTTGCACATTTACAGTCCATGTTCGCCGACGCATTCGGGATGGATGTTCACGGATCGATATTTCTAGCAAGCCAGTCCGCGAAGTTGGTTCGCATAGCCGCCCGCTTGATGTTTCGCCAATGTCGCAATGTCTTGACCAGCGACATGAACTGGCCAGCTTGGCAGGCGATCGTCAACGAAGAAGCCGCCAACAACGGTGCGACGATTACTCATATCAAGCTCGCCGATCGAGTCATCTTGGACGGCTGGGACGACATCGAGATGAGCTGCTTACTCGCGGAACACTATGTCAAAAAGAATTGCGATTGTTTCTTTCTGCCGGTTGTAAGTAGTCACGGTATTGGGCTGCCCATTGAAGATCTGGTCGCGAGGATTCGTCGATATGCAGAACTGAGGTTCGTGTTGCTCGATGCCGCTCAAGCATTTTGCCACGTCCCGGTCGATGGCCCGATGCAATCAGCGGATGTGCTGATCACCGGTTGTCACAAATGGCTCGGAGCCCACTTACCGATGGGCGTCGCCGCGGTGAAATCATATTATGTCGCAGCGCAATTGCGACAGGTTTTCAATTACGGTGACCATGTCACGTATTGCCACGATCCGCTCTTGCAGCTTACTGAACAGATCATCAGAGGCCAAGTCAACCGGTATTCAGAAACAGTCGACATTGCTCCCATGCTTTCCGCCTGCGGCGCGTTGGCCTCTGGCCATGCCAGACCACAACACGTCTGCGAACAGTTGCACAAGCGATTATCAAATCGCCACGGTTTGGTCGAGTGTTTTCGCGAGTCCCGATGGGAGACCTTGCCGCTCGACGACTCGATTCAAACCGCTATTCTGCTCGCCCAATCACGCGGCAAGCAATTCAGTCCAACGAATCCCGATGAGTTGCTCGCCCAATTCCGCAATCACGGCATTGGCCTTTCCGCGTATAGTAACGGGACCGTTCGCATGGCCCTACCATCTGAAAAACTCCAGCCTGACCAATTAGCCTGCCTTCACTCCGCCCTCTACTCAGTTTGTACCTAGGCCGACTCGACTCCAATCCCATTTCCCACGCAATCCAATCGTTAATCCCTCGTCCGCCCGCTCCGCTTGCGCCATAAGGACCACTTGCCTTAAAGGTTCGTTTGTGCTGGACAAAGGATGTTGTCGTGCGCTATTCTGGGCAAGCATCGAAACCTGCATTTGCACCATAGTAGGTCAAACGAATGCACTTTCGGATACCGAAACGCAATGGAGGGAAATGAACGATTCTAAATCACGATTAGATGGTAGGCATACCGAGCTTCCGTCAAGTTCACCCAACGATTTGCCAGGCTTGGTCAATCAAGCTGGTGGATCAGCGAGATTCGCATGGGAGGAATTCATCTACGGTCGGATTCGCAATCGTTCGACTCGGAAGAACTACCTATATGCCTGCACGAAGTTTTTGAATCACTGTGAGCGGAAGCAGATTTCACTTGAGAACGTAATGCCGCGCGACGTTGCTGACTATATCGATTCGATGCCGGTTTCCGCAGCAACCAAGAAGCTCCATCTGGCAGCACTTCGATTGTTCTTCGACATCCTCGTCAATCGACATGGCATCCTCCTGAACCCTGCCGCCTCGGTTCGTGGGCCAAAGCTCCAAGTCATCGAGGGGAAGACGCCAGAGATTGGAGTCCCGCAAGCACGAAAACTCCTTCAGTCGATTGATATCACTACAATTGTTGGACTTAGAGATCGTGCGGTAATCTCCGTTCTGATTTACACCGCCGTTCGCGGAGGGGCCGTCGCAGGATTAAAGCGATCGGATTTCTACAACACGGGAAATCAGTATTGCCTTAGGTTCGAAGAGAAAGGGGGCAAATCGCGAGAGATCCCGTGCCGACATGATTTGCAGATTGTCCTTCAAGAATATCTGTCGGTCGTCGGTGACTGCGGCAAGTCCGAACCGCTTTTTCGAACAGTTCGAGGAAAAACAAATCTACTTACCGAGCTTCCAATGAGCCGAGGTGACATTTCGCGATTGGTGAAGCGTCGATGTCGCAAGGCAGGCCTCTCATTTCGAATCTCCCCCCATTCGTTTCGAGTCACGACTATTACCGACTTGCTGAGCCAAGGAAGCCCGCTCGAAGATGTCCAGTACCTCGCTGGGCATGCCGACCCGCGAACCACGCGACTCTACGATCGACGCAAACGTCAAGTGACACGAAACATCGTGGAACGAATATCGATATAGATTGCAGAGCGATTTTGCTAAATATTCCATATGCATTTTTGCATTGCGAAAACTACAAATCCACAATTTGCCCTTTCAAGTTGTTTCAAGGTTTTTCGTGTCGTGGGTAGCGAGTTTGCTCATAAAATGAAAGGTTGTAGTTATGCTCGCCCGGCAAGAATACTCCACTCTGCTTCTGTTGGTAGTCAGCTACAACTGGCTTATTGATGGTGGCGTTATTGAGAAGCATAATCTGACCCTCACCCGATCATTAGTGTTTCAAACGCCACAGTTTACGGACGGGTCCTGTATCGAAGCATTGGTTGTTCATTCAATTTCTGCTTGTCTCACAATCATTGAGTCCGGCTACTCTGTACGGGGAAGTGCATCAATCTCTCCGGCTAAGTAGAAGCCCGATTCGATCTCTTCAGAACCATGCCGAAATGCCATGGCGGCAATTGATGCGAGTTTCGGTTGCTGCGATCATTTTTGGATCAATATCGTATGCGAACACTTTACCTGCGACGGCCCTGGCGACCGCTTCGGTAAAGGTCCCGTATCCACAGCCCATCTCGGTCACGTCGCGATAGCTATGCATTTCGAATCGATTAATCGTCAAAGGGACATCGACGAGCGACTCCCAATAGTCCTGCTCCGGCATCCCGCTGTCACGTACTCTCATCCTTGATTCTCGTACCTTGCTCAAGGAACACTAGGCCAACAGATTGGTCAATCGTTTCATTCTACCCGAGAGAGAGAGAGAGAGAGAGAGTTACAGTTCCTACTTCTTATGCTCGGCGTGGTCATGTTCGTGGCCATCCTTTTTTCCCGCGCTGATGAGTTCGGCTACTTTTGTTAGTGTTGCCGCAGGGTTTTCTTGAGCCTTCTTTGTGCATCCCCCACAGCAGAGATAAACTGGCTTGCCATCGAGAGTCAACTTGATGGGTGCGCCCATTGATCCAAGAAAGCTTCCATTCGCAACTGCACAGTATTTCTGGGCTTCGGCAGCCATTCTCTCTTCCATCGGTAGCTTGGCAAGAACTGCAGTGGATTCAATCAGTTTTTGAGTCGTCTTCACCGTTGCATCGCCACCTTTGATTGCGTCTTCCCTGCAAGAATCGCAGCAAACAAAAACTGGTTTTCCAGCGATGGTGAGCTTAATTGGTGCTCCCATCGCGCCCAAACGACTATATGCCATCATCGGGCAGAATCTTTGTGCAGATGCCAGCTTCTGATCTTCAGGAGAAAGTGATTTCAAAGATCCTGAGATCTTCAATTCTGCTTTTTTCATGGCGTCTGCGTCGTGGCCCGGAGCGTGCTCATGCTTTTCCTGAGCAAAAACAGAATTCGCTTGAAAGCTGCTCGAAAGAATCGTAAGTGACAAAATAGCCAATGTTGAAATGTGAGCCAACTTCATTTGGAAGTTCCTTTTCATAGGGAAACGTAAATCGCTAAACCAAACAACGTAGTATTGGATGCTGAAACATTGTCCGCCCTTCACGGAAAAGGAGAAAATCAAGCTATCGTCGATGTCCGAACCGGTAGAACAAGGCTGGAGTGACTAGTTGATCCAACAGCGTCGATGTCAGCATTCCTCCAAACACAACTAGTGCGAGCGGATAAAGTATCTCCTTGCCCGTCTGACCGGCACCCATAATTAGAGGTAGCAATCCTATGAAGCTGGTCGTTGCGGTCATCATCACGGGAGCCAGTCGTTCGAGACTACCTCGGATGATCATGGCTTCACCAAATTTCTCCCCATCATGATCCATCAAGTGCATGTAGTGCGAAATCATCATGATGCCGTTGCGACTAACAATCCCAATCAAGGTGATGAATCCAACCCAATGGGCAACAGACAAGGTTGTTGCACCAATCCAAACGCTGGGCAATTGCCACCATGGGGAAGCAGCCAAGGCTTCTGCCGACGGTTGATTGACGATCAAAAGCGTCAGGATAGATCCCATGGCCGCTAAGGGTATGTTGACTAAAACCTGTAAGGCAGCGCGCCAGGATTCGAGACATTTGACTAGCAATAGAAAGACGCCGATTACCGATAGGCTACCGAGAATGAGCAATCGCAGGTTGGCGTCGCGTTGCGCTTCAAACTGTCCGCCAAATTCGACGTGGTAATCTCCAGGAAGATTACGAAATCGTTCCTCGATGGGCTGCGTCAGTTTGCGAATGTCCGCAACGACGCTTGCAAGATCGCGGCCTTGGACATTGCAGAACGCAACGATACGCCGCTGAACATGCTCGCGATTAAGCGTATTGGGGCCTGTGGTATCCACTACGTCGACCACTTCGGCCAGTGAAACACGACGTCCCGATGGCGTGTCGATGATCGTCTGAGCAATAACATCGGGATCGCTACGGGAGGCTTCGTCGTACCAGACTACCATTCCAAAATAGCGGTCTTCATCCAGTACCTGCGACACGACTCGACCTTTGTAAGCGGTTTCTAATAGGTCCGCTACATCGCCAGGCGTAAGTCCATATCGTGCAGCATCCTCGCGACGAACCTGCAATCGAATCTGAGTAACTTCTACTTGAGGCTCGATTTGCAAGTCGACGACGCCAGGAACTTGGCTCATGGCCGTGTAGATATCTTGACTCGCATCCCGCAACTCACGAAGATCGTTTCCGAAAACTTTGACTGCAATCTGAGCACGCACGCCGGACATGATATGGTCTAATCGGTGCGAAATCGGTTGACCAATATTGGCTTTGATTCCCGGTATGAGTGTCACTTTGTCTCGAATATCTGCCATCACGTCTACATTGGGACGGCCAACGGTTTCAGACCCCCACAGGTGTGCAATCGGAATCAACCGAATCGCCGCTGCGACGATGCCCGGCTTGTCGCGATGATGCTCTTGGATACGAACATCGATCTCTGAGGAGTTGACTCCTTCGGCATGTTCGTCCAACTCGGCGCGTCCGGTGCGTCTGGAGACGGCAACGACTTCGGGAATATCGAGAATCATCTGCTCTGCCCGCGCCGCCAGTCGTTGACTCTCGATCAGACTCGTTCCGGGCTCCGTCTGGAAGCTGATCGTGAACGTTCCCTCGTTGAATGGTGGAAGAAATTCCCCTCCCATCCAGTACAGCGTCGTGAGCGAAAGGGCGACGCATAGCATGGTTATCACTAGAACGGTATTTGCATTTCTCAGCGTCATCCTCAACACTCGTTCAGCGACACCTTTCAATATCCTCAATAGATAAGTATCCTCGCGTTCGCTGAGAAACTTTGCGCGTGGCAATAGGTAGTATGCAAGCACCGGTGTGATGGTCAGTGAGACTGCAAGTGAAGCCAATAGTGAAATCATGTACGACATGCCAAGAGGTGCGAACATGCGGCCCTCAAGTCCGCCCATCGAAAACAATGGCAGCACCACTAGTACTACAATCAAAGTTGCATAGACAATCGAGTTGCGTACCTCACACGACGCGTCATAAATCACGTCCAAGGCAAGCCGTTGATGGTCCATTGGCAATTGTCGGTTTTCTTTGAGCCGTCGACAAATGTTCTCGATGTCCACAATCGAATCGTCCACCAAATCACCAATAGCGACTGCGATTCCACCAAGCGTCATCGTATTGATCGATATTCCGAACCAATGGAAAATCAGAAACGTCAGAAGGTCAAAGGCTTGGTCGCGGATCGAGCAGTGTTGATGACGAATTAGGAAATTACTTCGCATTTTCATGCACGCCTATTCGGTGCGTGCCTGTCTCTATTTCTTCATCGAGGAGTCTACATTTCGGATACCTTGAATACCTTGGCACCTTCAAAAAGAGATTCCGACTTGTGCATGCACGACTTGATGTCCTGAAGAAAATCGTTGTTGAGAGACAGGCTTATGTTGCGTGAAAAGCCTGTTCGTGCGACTGCGGAGCTAAATGTACAGAGATGCGGCAAGAAACGCTGCGATAGCAAAGCCGATGCGTCGCTTAACCGTGAATGAGGCTGGTGGATTCTCTTCGATTTCGTTTTCGTCGAATGTTAAAAGCCTATTGCGCGTCTATCAATACAACAACCGAATTCGGGGAAACCGTCAAGGGAACCGAGAAGAAGCCTTCAGGCAAGCCACATTCGATGATGTCGTTGGGAGAATCGGCTGCTGTGTCAATGGCTTTTAGCCATCGGTTCGACGCCGCACGTCGAATTCGGCAACTTACAGGCTCAGAGGATGCGTTGACAAAGACATAGAAATCGTGGTCACTCTCCGATTTTCCGGACAGGAAGTAGGCGAGGGTCTTCGATTTAGAAGACAGATCGACAGGGCCATCTACGCCGAACCAAGCGATGTCATCTCGCCAAAAACGAGATCGCGAAAGTGACGGATGCGCTTTACGGAACGCGATCATCGCTCTAAAAAAACGGAAGACATCCGCGTGAACACGCAGGCGGCTCCAGTCAAGCCAGCTTGTTTCGTTATCATGGTTATATGGGTTGTTGTTTCCGCCTTGAGTTTGCATGAACTCGTCACCCATCCGGAACATCGGTGTTCCGTTGGACAGCATCAGCAAGCAGAAAAAGGTTTTGATCTTCTGCTTGCGAAGACGCAACACATCGGACGGGAGGTCGATGTCGCCCTCAAAGCCACAATTGTGACTGTAATCATCCGCACCATCTCTGTTGCAGTGGCCGTTTGCCTCGTTGTGCTTGTGGTCGTATGAAACTAAATCATATAACGAGAACCCATCATGGGAGGTGATATAATTGATGCTTTGCCACGGTCGAAGCGAGTGGTACGAATCATCGGGGAACAAATCACAACTCCCGTATATTCGAGTCATGAGGCTCCCGATCAGTCCAGAATCTCCGCGAACGAATTGCTGGAGCGTGTCTCGATAATGCGCATTCCACTGCATCCACGAAGTACCAGGAAATTTCTTCCCAAGTAGAAAGGCTTCACTCGCATCCCAGGGTTCGGCGATCAACCGAACATCTCGCAACGCAGGGTCGTAGGTGATCTCGGAAAATATCGGTGGGTCATTGAGGTTTAGCGTCCCATCGGAGTTTCTCGCAAAGATAGACGCTAAGTCGAAACGGAATCCGTCGACATGCATCTCTGTGACCCAGTAACGGAGACTGTCAATAATCAGTCGACGCACTATCGGGTGAGATGTATTCAGCGTGTTTCCACATCCGGCTAGGTTAGCGTATTTTTCTGCTGGATTGATTGCGGCGAGATAGTAGCTCGCGTTATCAATTCCTTTGAAGCTATACGTTGGTCCGGTTTCGTTCCCTTCACAGGTATGATTGAACACCACGTCTAGTATGACTTCGATATTGGCGCCATGGAGTGCCTGAACCATTCGACGAAACTCGCTTCGTTGTGTGCAGTGATCTGAAGACGTCGAATAGGCGTGATGAGGCGAGAAGAAGTTTAAAGGCATGTAGCCCCAGTAATTACCTTCCTTCGGGTCAAACTGGAAGACCGGCATAAGCTCAACAGCCGTCACTCCCAATTCAGACAGGTAAGGTATCTTGTCGATGACGCCCTGGAACGTTCCTCGATGTTGGGGAGAAACTCCCGAATTGGGGTTCCGGGTGAATCCTCGCACATGCATCTCGTAAATGATCAGATCTGCCTCGTGACGAATATGGTCAACTGAGTTCCACTTGAAGCTGCACTGACACTCATCTAGCAACGCAAGTGGCGTTATAGTCGAGTTTGAATCATGAGCGGTCGTTATAGACAGATCGCCTTCAGACCGAAAGCAGACCGTTCGAGCATAAGGATCGAGAAGAATCTTTTTCGAATCGAATGCATGAAAGCCATCGTGAGTAACAATATTCGGCCCGTCAATGCGATAGCCATAAAACCTCGCATCCATTGCCGAGGCAACTGTCAAGTGACAATGCCAGATTGGTCCGGTTTTGTTGCGTAGTGGGTCGAACTGGACGACAACGGTTGGTTCAACGCATGCATCGTCTCGGAACAATATCAGCTCCACGCGATTCGCGTGTTGAGAGTAGATAGCAAAATTGTATGCCTGCTCTGAAGGCAACCACGAGACGCCAAGGGGGAATGGTTGCCCGTCAGCCATCGCCCAAGAACGATTTGACTTGTCCGTCTTCGAGCTTGGCAAGGGAATCTTACAATGGCGACAGGAGTACCCATGTGCAATAGAGCTAGCTGGTCCCTCCAAAAAGAACGGCATTCTCATATGCGCTATCCAAGTTGATGATACGACGTGCGATTGGAATCGGTTGTCGGTTGTGACAGGTAATTTCAAAAGCAGCAGACCATCACTCGGGCTCACGACGTTCTGTTGAAGCGATTAGCTCCGCTTTTGCCTTCAGCCAGAATTCAACACCATCGCAGCATGGACAGCCCTCGGCCTCCCACTGGTAATAGGCAGCTTCGCGAATCTCATCATCGCAGAGAACGATTTCGCCAAAAGCGGCTGTAGATTGGCTCTCGCTACTAGAAGCTTGACCTATCTTTTTCTTTGATGGGATCGAGGTCGATTTCGCGTCAGACATTTGAGTTCTCATTTCATGATGTTAGGGTTAAGTGTTGTCTTGATTGCAATCGGTTGTCGTTTGCAGAAAGCTAGCGGGATTGGCGCGAAAGCGTTCTGCGCATTGCGAGGAACAGAAAAAGTAAGGATGCCCATTGAAGTTCTGATTGGAAACAGCTTGCGAACGACTGATTCGCATGCCGCATACCGGGTCCGAAGCAGCGTCCTCGTCAAAGTCATCGGCCCCCCGATCGATGCGCAAATACGCATGGAGGAACTCCAATAGCCGTTCTTCGACCCAATCAACGACAGCATTCTCATTCACCCTGTCTAACGGAAAAACCAGTTTGTCCCGATCATTGAGTTTTACAAACACAGGCATCATCGTTGCTTCAAAGCATATTTCCGCTTTCTCAAAAGGAACGTCGTGGTCAATTGAAAACGAGACTTTCGTAGATGGCGGAAACCGCTCGCAGAAACCAAACCAGTACGAACATTGACCATCTCGCTCAGCCTGAATGGGACTGGTGTTTGGAAAGCTGCCTCCAAGGGTTTCAAGAAGCGGTCGAATCACTCTGTTGGTAAGACTCGTTGCCACTCGAACAAAGCTCTCGCTGCGAGTCGCCACTTCCGACATGTACTGTGCAGCCTCGCTTGGCTCCCAATCGGCTCGCGATTTGCAAACGACAACTTTTCATGGACACGCTTTGCAAACTCAACCAGTTCACTCATCGCAATTCAATCCGTTCAGGGGTTGGACTCTCATCTAGATCCACCAAAGACTTGGGGCGATCCTTCGATTTCCAAAAAACGCCGGTTAGAGTGTTAGAGTTACAAGGTTAGATGCATGGCGGTAGGAAATCCTTCATGAGGATATTCTGTCGATTTCGCTTTTAATTTGGCTGATTTGGCTGACTAGAACTTGCCTCTGGATTTAGGTGTCTCTACTATGGGATACGACCTGCCCATCAGGACGAATTGACTCGTAAGCCCTAGACTCGACTAGCTATTACTCGACGAGTCGATGGGATGCGCGTAATCGCACGCTATTGGAGAATTTTGCAGTTCCTGCGAAGAAATCGCCAACGGGCTGCATCAAAAGGCTGTTCGTAAGCGACCGGTTGCCGCTCTGAACACCAGAGTTTCAAAATCGATTTCTGTGGAATTGGCTCAGTACCGAGCAAGTGCACACATAGCACGGAAGGGGAGCATCTCGTTTTTTGGCAGGGCGACGCAATTGCTAGCGTTCGCGATGCGGTTCGATTTTAGCATATACTCATTCCCTGTTGCTTCGTCGTCGTGATGATTGAGTTTTCATCACAACACGGAGGGTACTATGGGAGTCTGGACTGTGAATGGACGCGATGGGGTCAAAGTCAATGCTGTCGAGCAGATGATGGGAATGTTTCTCGCGAGTGTCTACGAAAAGTCGAAGGAACTCCAATTGATTCTCGACAACGACCCTTTGGCATTCGAACAGATCGAACAACAAACCAAAGAACTTTTCGATCATGGTGCTGGCTTGTTCTTGACAGGTCTAATCGCTAAATCAATGAAGACACCCGAGCATGAGAAACGTTGCGATGCCATTCGAGATGGATACATCGTTCCTCTTAGAGCTGGACAAGATCGTGAGATTCACATCAATATGGCATCCGGCTTTTCGTGTCATGCAAAGACGCGTTACTGTCAACCGAAGCAGAAGAGCGAAAACAACCACACACCGGGCATCGATATCGAATTGAGCTTGTTTGGTTTCTCAGGAGGCGTTTCGCCATGGCTGATATCCAAGGTGACAAGAATGGTTGCTTTGTCGAGTTCCCTGGACCAAGCTTGTAACGAACTTCACCGTGATGGAATCAAGCTTGATAGGAACGTCATCGATCGTATCGTCACCAAAGCCGGATCAGAACAACTGACTTTGAGAGAACGAATGCTTAGCGAGTTTGAGTCCGGCAAGATGGAAGCAGGAAATGAATTTGAAGGACAAACGGTGTCCATTCAAGTCGATGGTGGTCGCACTCGAACGCGATCGGAACTTGAACCGATATCTCCCCTGGAAAACTTCGGCAAAACGCAGTCGGAGGTCGATGGCTTGCCGAGCCAAGGTCGCTCCAAAGAAACGCTTCGTCGGGGCTCATTCACAGCAACTTGGCGAG
>JANRMD010000338.1:0-3544 GCA_033761895.1 Pirellulaceae bacterium
TCGGTCAAATTGCGATCGAAAATCAGCCTTTCGACTTCATTCAGGCAGCAATCAAGTGCCTCATCGCTGACTCACTCGCGTCATCAACTGGGCTCGTGGTCATCACTGACCCTCAAATAGCCCATTAAACCCCTTAGCCAAGCGCATGCCAAAACAACCAACTGCGTGGAAACTATTTTTCCGTTTCCGAAGTGGGCGACTCAGTTGCTATTCTTTTGAACAGCAAACCCGTTTCATTCCTTTATTTTTGGAAGAAGAACTTTTCCATTCATCAGAACCACAATTTGACTCTCGTCTTGGATTCCTGATCCAATTGCACCTGGAGGTATGACGCGCGTAAACGAAACTAACCAATACCAGCGTTCATCGAATCGTTTTAGGCACACGTGATCAACCTCCCATTCCTTACGAACACCTCTTTTTTCAAATAGTTCAAAAAGCACATCGGGAAGCTTGACTGTTGCCATATCAATCGCTTTGCGGGCGGAAACTGGTGGCGACGAGTCAGACTCAATCCACTTGGGAGTCGCTTCAATTTCCTCAGTTGAGATCGTGTATCTGACAGCTACCCCGTTTACTTTCGCGGGAAAACTAGTTTCCCCCCCAAATAATTGAATTGCGGGGAAACACAACATCAACGTGAAAAGCAGTCCAGAGCTAGAGTTTGCCATTCGTAACCCTCTCGCCAGGCCTTGAGGTCATTTTTGCCCAATTGCCGTCACAACAATTCCAGTTTAACGTAAACAAACGCATTCCTCGCGTAGGATCCATATCGTTTTTCCAAAAGCTTGGGTTGTCGCCAGTTGATGGAAGCAAACCTGGAGTAGTTGCGCACTCTTCTCCTATTGTTGCACCCTGAGGGTAAACTTGATTAATCTCCCACAAACCTCTTACGCCCCTTCTCCCCAAATCACCCGTTTTGTCGATTGAGTAAAATCGAACTTCTCCATGTTGTGATAGCGCGCCGCATGATTGCTTTGGCGGGGTACCCCAAGCCATGTCCGTACACAGTTGTGCCATGAGCTTTTTCGTCATTCTCTTCAACGTACCAAGCTTCAAAATACGAATAGGATTTCCTTCTTGGTACGCCACAATGTCCGCATTCACAATCTGCCTGTTCGCATTCGACGGTTACTTTCTGCACTATATAACCCGCATCTTTAATGCGATCTTTTCCATTGCCTCTGTCCAGTAGAAATTCCCACCGCTGCGAATGCCGTGACCCACACTTGCCGGGATTTTCGAACTCACCTGGATCGATAATTATGCGCGGCCAACCGAAGGCCCCTTCACCTGTAGCGTCCAGTCCAGTAAGCGGGCCGCAATGCAAAAACAATGAAACATTCAATCCATCACCATACCCGATAGGATCTCTGGACGCGAAACGCCCAAGATTTGCGTCATACATTCGCGCGCGGTAGTGGTATTGAGCTATGACTGAATCCCATTCGCGGCCCGTGTACATGTAGCGGTTGTTGACTGAGCCAACGGGCAACACGGTTCCTGCAGCGTTAGTGATCGTCGGAACGCCATAGGCCGAGTAAGCGTAACGCTCAACGATCGCGGCAGAAGCGTTGGTCAACGCAACTACCGAGTATTGCTGGTTGCGGTGGTAGTAAAGTGTTTCAGAGCCACTGGGCTTGAATCGCAGGACAGGTTCATCAATGTAGCTGGCGTACACATAGCGATGCGTCGGTGAAGCCGCTGCAGTGCCTGCGGTATAATCTGCGATGGTCTGTTGGCCAGCTTGAACGAAGACGGTGGCTGTTGTGCCGTCGTCGCGGAAGACACGACGTCCCAAAGCATCGAACTTGTAAGTCACATCGATCGAGCCGTTATTACCAACGTCGGCAGTGTTTAGGCGATTATCAAAATCCCAGTTTGAAAGCAGGCTGGAGGCGTTAGGCCGGAGCGCTGCAGGGATAAGCGTAATGTTGCCTTTGGTATCGGTTGAGACGTTCTGGCCACCAGCAGTTAGCAACTCGTGCGTTGGACCGTGTGTGCGAGTCTGTGCAGTGCCGTTAGTGGTAACGCTATTCCAGTCACCAACCAGTGAGAGATTCCACGCCTGCGTCAAGCCGCTTGTGCGATTGAAGCTAACCAAACGATCTTCACTGTCATAGCCGTTCGTTGGGACCGTAAACCCATAGTTCGACATTGTGCCAGCGATCGCTTCGCTGGTCTTGTTCTTGTTCGCATCCCAGCCGTAAGTTAGATTACCAATCGGTGCACCGGAGAAACTGATCGACGAAAGTGTATTGTCGGTGCCATAGGCACGCGTTTCAGAAACACCATTGTTATACGTCGAACTGGTCATGCGACCACCGTTATCGTAAACTCGTGTATCAATCGTCGTCCCAGCATGGGTGAGCTGGTACAATTCGCCCCGAGCCGTGTAGCTTCTACCCACTGCAGTTCCATCTGGATTGTTGTCGTAAAGATACTGAGTCGTTAGGCCGTTGGCTGCGGGAACGCTGCCGAGTCCTGCAATTGGTGGGCTGGCTGGATCGACTGCGCCGAGAGCGACCAGCCATGTAGTCGAAGCCTTCGTTCGTCCCAACGAGTCGAACAAGGTGGTCGACTCTGCGAGTGTCTTAGCATCCACTGGGCTACCCATGTTGGCAACGTGATCTTGCACATCGGCAACTGTGGCTGTGTGAACCACGCGACCTGCTGGATCGGTATTGCGTATGGAGCCATGTCCGAGTGGGTTCTTGGAAGCAGTCGACTTACCGCAACAAGTATCGTCGATCGTCGACCAGACTTTACCTGCGAAGTCGGTGTGAGTTGCTTGATGCCCAGCCAAATCGTAGGTGAATGACTCTGTGGCAGCAATGGACGAACCGGCGCCGGGGCACCGAAACTCGATTCGAATATGATGCTCAAGGGCGCGAAACGAAGAAGACGGAAGCCTGGGGCACGGCGCTCGCCGCCGTCACTGAGACTATCTATGACGCGGCAGGGAATGTGACCGAAGTTCGCTCGCCGCGTTTCTTCGACTCGGCGGATACCGAAGGCAACCAAAAAGCCAAGGAAACTTGGACCTACAACGGTCGTGGGCAAGTCGCCACCCATACTGAAGCGGCGCCGGGTAAATCGAACTAAGTAACAACCAGCGCGCTGCTCCTCCAGAATTCTCAACAATTCGGTCACCGACCCCACTGAAGTACCGAAAATCCCTACAGTCACAATTCGGTCAAAAATGCGATCACAATTCGGCCCGTAACAGGTACTGAGACGCATGCCATGCAAAGTCTTGCGCAGAAAATTGTGCATCGCATGCTCTCGATGTTCGCTGAAGTCGCCGCTGTTGGCTACGATCAGTTACTGTTTCAGCTTCGCATCGCTTGGCTCACACCCAAGTTTTTGCCGCGACCAATTCGTGATCTATTCGTCGGCAGAGCGCGGCTCACATCGCTCGAATGCGGAGTGCTCGAAGCGTTCGTGCTCGACGAGTTGCAGGAGCGGAAACACACCAGTGGCATCCCACCACCCGTCGCTGAACGACAGCCGCTAACACCGGAGCTCAACCATGCTGCTTAGC
>JANRMD010000339.1:0-9873 GCA_033761895.1 Pirellulaceae bacterium
GACGACTCGGGAAGATTTTTGAAAACGTTTCAAATTTCGATGCTCCCCGTGCGCAAATAGACCATCAAAAAAGAATTTTAATTATGTTCTTGACATCTCTACAAAAGCGCCGCTAGCGCCGACGGCTCACTAACTCAGCAAGCCTTTGACGCATTCCGTTACCAGCAAACGTAGGTACCGACAAAACGTGGGAAAACTGATACCATTTCGACTACAACACAATCAACCTAACCGTTAACTCTCGCGCCCCACAGTTAAGGATTCGACAATGGAAAACTTGCCAGACTATGAGAAGCTTGGCTCGTTCTATCTCGGAAAGAAGTTTGAATTGGTTGGTCGTCAGTTGCTTGACGAAAAAGTGCTTTACGATGCTAAAGATCTGACCACGCATGCGATGTGCGTGGGCATGACTGGCAGCGGCAAGACGGGCTTGTGTTTGGCTCTATTGGAAGAAGCGGCCATCGATGGGATTCCAGCGATCGCGTTGGATCCCAAAGGAGACTTGGGGAATCTCCTGCTCGCGTTTCCAAAGTTGTCAGGTGAGGACTTCAGACCGTGGCTGGAACAAGCTGACGCGTCGAGGGCTGGCCTTTCGCTTGAGCAACTGGCTGAACAAACGGCTGCGAAGTGGAAGTCGGGACTGGAGTCCTGGGACCAGAGCGCGGCCCGGGTCGCGCGTTACCGTGAGTCGGTTGATATTGCGATCTACACGCCTGGTAGCAATGCGGGCATCCCGATGACGGTGCTCAAGAGCTTCAACGCGCCGCCCCAAGCAGTCATCGATGACGCAGATGTTTTTCGCGAGCGTATCGCTGGGGCCGCTTCGGGCCTACTCACGCTTATGGGAATCGAAGCAGATCCGCTGAGCAGTCGCGAGCACATTTTACTATCGAACATCTTCGATACGCTGTGGCGCAAAGGTCAAAACTTGGACTTGCCAGGCTTGATTCGAGCCATTCAGTCGCCGCCGATGTCCAAAGTTGGTGTGTTTGATCTCGAAAGTTTCTTTCCCAGCGCTGATCGCATGAAGTTGGCGATGACGCTGAACAACTTGTTGGCATCTCCAACCTTCGCAGGCTGGTTGGAAGGTCAGCCACTGGACATCAAGCAGTTGCTCTATACGTCTCAAGGCAAACCGCGATTGTCGATTATCTCCATCGCGCATCTAGGTGATTCGGAGCGAATGTTCTTTGTCACCATCCTGCTCAACGAGTTGCTCAGTTGGATGCGGACTCAACCAGGTACCAGCAGTCTGCGGGCGCTGTTCTACATGGACGAAGTGTACGGGTATTTTCCACCGAGTGCCAAGCCACCTAGCAAGCCGCCGATGCTGGTGCTGCTCAAGCAGGCTCGTGCTTTTGGTCTGGGTATCGCGCTGGCAACTCAGAATCCGGTTGATTTGGACTACAAGGGCTTAAGCAACATTGGGACTTGGTTTCTCGGTCGCTTGCAAACCGAACGCGACAAAGCCCGAGTGCTCGAAGGTTTAGAAGGGGCCGCTGCGCAGTCGGGTAAGCCTTTTGATCGCAACGCCATGGAACAAACGCTGGCGGCCTTGGGCAGTCGCGTGTTCTTGATGAATAACGTTCACGACGACGCGCCCACGATCTTCCAATCGCGCTGGGCACTTTCATTTTTGCGAGGACCGCTGAGTCGCCAACAAATTCAAGGCTTGATGGACCCGCGCCGCGCAGAACTGAGTGGCAATTCCATTTCGGGCAAGTCCAACACACGAGCCAGTGATGAACCCTCTGCGGGCTCAACGCAATCCGCTGCTGCACCAACAGACACTCGGCCCATCCTTCCCACGGGTGTCGAGGAACGTTTCTGGATTCCGGACACTCGCCCGCGGCAGGGCACGAAGCTGATCTACGGTCCAGCAATACTTGCGCAAGCGGCCTGTCACTTTGTTCGTGCCAGCGGCAAGATCGATTGCTGGGAGGACATCAGTCTGCTGACTACTTGCGAACGTGGTGTGCCAGCGGAACTGTGGGGCAAGGCAAGGAGATTGCCACCCAACAAGATTGAACTCAGCCAGCAGCCCGAAGACGACTATGCTTTCGGTGAATTGCCACCCGAACTGATCAATGCCAAGCAGTACAAGACGTGGGCCAAAGATTTAGCCGACCATCTCTACCGCAACATGCCCATGAACCTGTTCTACTGCAAGGAACTCGACCAGACGAGTGCGCCGGGCGAAACGGAAATGGATGCGCGGATCGCCTGGACGCAAAAGGTTCGCGAGAAACGCGACGAAGCCAAAGCCAAGTTGAGCGACAAGTATTCGAAGTTGATAGCAGCACTTGAAAACAAAATCCGAACTGCACAACAGCGGGTTGATCGCGAGAAGGCGGACTACGACAACGAGAAGTGGAACACGGCGTTGAATTTTGGCACTACGCTGCTGGGTGCACTGTTCGGCAATAAAGTTGCAAGCCGAACGAATGTGTCGCGAACTTCATCCACGGCACGTAGTCTCGGCAAAGCTGCCCAGGAGCGGAGCGATGTGCAAGCCGCTGCGTCGGTGCTCGAATCCCTGGTGGCAGAAAAATACGATCTGGAGGCGGCTTTTGAGCAAGAAGTGCAAGAATTGAGCGACAAATTCAGTGTCGAGGGACTAACCTTGGAGACGCTGGAGATCCCGTGTCGCAAAGGTGATATCAAGGTCGATTTGCTCTGCCTACTGTGGATTCCCTATGAAGTGGACAGCCGCGGAATCGCCCACCCGCTCGTACAACTACCCGAACAGACACCGAATTGATTATGCTCTATAGTGCCCTACAGTTTCCTCTCTTATTTGGAGTGTTTCCCTCTATGTTGCGACTCTCAATCATTACCTCCCTCTTGGCTACAACTGCCTTTGTAGCAACCGCAAATCAATCGCGGACGCATGCGGCGGATCCAGTTATGGCGGCTGGTGTTGACCAATCACCAATTGCGATTGTGGCGGATCGAGCCTTTCCGAACATTATGATCGAACGGCCGGTAACGCTGACCAACGCCGCGGATGGGTCGAACCGCGTCTTCGTGGCGGGCCAGCTAGGCAAGATCTACTCGTTCGTCAGCAAGCAAGATGCGGCTGAACCAGAACTGTTTATGGACATCGAAGATCGTGTGACTTACAAGGACAACGAAAACGAAGAAGGACTGCTGGGACTTGCCTTTCATCCCAAGTTCAAAAACAACGGCGAGTTCTTCGTGTACTACACCAGCCGCAAGGAACCGCATCTATCGGTAATCTCGCGCTTTAAATCCTCGGCGGATCACAAAAAAGGGGATCCAGCTAGCGAACAAGTACTGATGACCATCAAGCAACCGTTTTGGAATCACAACGGTGGCACACTCGAATTCGGAAAAGACGGCTACCTGTACATCGCCTTGGGTGATGGCGGCAAACGTGACGACCCACTCCAAGCTGCCCAGGATTTGACATCGCTGCTGGGCAAAGTATTGCGAATTGATATTGACCATCAATCGCCCGGTTTGGCCTATGCCATTCCCGCCGACAATCCGTTTGTGAAAGAACCTGGAGCGCGCCCTGAGATCTACGCTCGCGGGTTCCGTAACCCTTGGCGTATTTCGTTCGATCGCGCGACCGGTGATCTATGGTGCGCTGACGTTGGCCAAGATCTTTGGGAAGAGATCAGCTTTGTAAAAAAAGGGGGCAACAATGGTTGGAGCGTCCGCGAAGCGGCTCATAAGTTTGGCCCCAAAGGCGTCGAAGCCAACGACAAAATGACCGAGCCAGTTTGGGAATACCCGCACGACGAACGCTACGGTAAATCGATCACCGGAGGACAAGTCTATCGTGGTAAGTTGCTGCCAGAGCTGACCGGTTACTACCTGTACGGCGACTATGTAACGGGCAAGCTGTGGGCGCTGAAAGTTGACCCCAAGACCGGCAAAGCGACCGAGAATCGGGTCATCGAGTGGGCCAATGGCTCCAACTTGCCCGTGGTCACATTCGGTGAAGACGAAGCTGGCGAAGTGTACTTCACCAGCGTCACCAGCGGCGGCCGGATTTACTATTTCCGCAAAAAGTAAAAGCGGGATGTTGTTTTATGTTAGCTCGGGACCATCGTCCCGAGCGCTGCTGACGAAGTGGTTGATTTAGTGAGCCGAAGAAGCAATCGTTCATCACCTATAGTAGCCACCGTCGCCAGACGGTGGACACGATGCCGGGTGACT
This sequence comes from Pirellulaceae bacterium, assembly GCA_033761895.1. Classification (GTDB taxonomy): domain Bacteria; phylum Planctomycetota; class Planctomycetia; order Pirellulales; family Pirellulaceae; genus Aureliella. Next base: position 4,189 of record JANRMD010000339.1, read on the forward strand.
AACCTCCGCTTGGCAGCGGCGGCTACCAGCCAACATTCGATCTTTGGGTAGCGAAAACCGTCAAGGTTTTCGAGGGCTACAGCAATACTCTCGAAATGCTTGACGCATTCCGCTAACAGGAATCCGAAATGCTTGACGCATTCCGCTACCTAAAGTCGAATGTAGACGAAGCGCCCGCTGTCTGAACGATAGGACGGGCGTTTGGTCCCATCCTACGGCGGCCAAGGAATGTTATAATCGGCTGTGGAGGTTGCTGCCAGGATTTTCAGGCAACACATAGACTCTTACGGCTCGCCGTCGGCGATGTGAATATGATGTCAGTACAAATGCAACTCGCTAGGATCATCATCAGCGAGATCAGTGATAATCAAGTTATCTATCTTCAAGAGATTGGCGGTGAGCGCCAATTTCCAATTTTGATCGGCATTTTCGAAGCGACAAGCATCGATCGACGCGTCAAGGAAGATTACAACCCGCCACGTCCCTTGACCCACGATTTGATTGTGTCGATCGCGGAACAACTGGGCGCGGAATTTGATAGTGTGGTCATCAATGAACTTCGCGAGCACACGTACTTTGCAAAGTTGCGACTGAAAAAAGATGGCGAGATCGTCGAAATCGACGCCAGACCGAGCGACGCAATCGCGATTGCAGTGACTTTCTCGCCGCACTTGCCGATCTTCGTTTCCGAAGATGTGCTCGAAGAAGCCGCTGGCGGATAGCCAACTGCAACAAGACACCATCAAAGTCAGAGAACACGGGGCAGGGAACACAGGGCAGGGAAGTCAGCAAGCAACACGGAGGGCTCATCTTGGCACGCAATGAACAACTGATTCGCCAGCATAAAATTCTGCAAGTGCTCGAACGATTGCGGTTCGGTGCGACGCTGGAAGAATTGCGAGATAGCGTCGTGGAAGAGTTGGGGCTGAGCTCACTGCACGTAAGGAGCATCCGCCGCGATATCGAAGCGCTGGTTGCCGCGGGTATGCCAATAGCCGATGAGGATAGCCAACGCGGACGCGTCTGGAAGCTGAGCCGGGCTGACAAGGGACTTCAAAAGATAGCCACCACCGCTAGCGAGATGATCGCGCTTTCCATGGGGCGTGACCTCATGCTGCCGCTCGTGGGCACCCAGTTTTGGATCGGCATTGAATCGTTCTGGAACAAGGTTCGCGACCAATTGCCCGCAGGCGTTTGGGAGCACTATCAACGTTATCGACGAACGCTGTATGTCCTTGGCACGCCGACCAAGACCTATGAGAAGCACCAAGGGATGCTGAAGACGATCAACCGCGCAATCCAGGAGCATCGTCGCTTGGAAATCGAATACCAAGTACCTGGCCGTAAACCCACCGTGCGGACCGTTGAGCCCTATGGTGTGGCGATTTTTCAGTCAAGCATCTATGCAATCGCTACAGAAGAAGCCAGTGACGGCGAAGGGACAGATCGACTGAGGCATTGGAAATTGGATCGCTTTCTAAGCGCTAAGGCCCTTGATACATGGTTCAAGCCCAACGATACGATCGATCTACAAGCTCACCTCGGCCAATCGGTTGGGATCTTCAGCGGAGCGGAACCCAAGGAGTATGTCATTCGCTTGTCACCGCAAGCAGCACTGTGGGTTCAGGAAGATCCATGGCATGCACAGCAAATCCTCAAACCTGAACCCGATGGCAACGTCCTGTTGAAAGTTACCGCCTACCACGACACGGAGATTTTGCAACGTGTATTGCGTCTGGGGACCGAAGCCGAGGTACTCGAGCCAGCCAGTTGCCGTGCCGAGATGAAGCGCACCATGGAAGCGCTTATTGTAAAATACCAGTCAAAGCCAAAACGCAAGACCGAATTATGATCCGTCCGATCTATGCGGATACGCTATTCCTTGGGAATGCGCTGGATGCTCGTGATCTCAAGTCGCTTTACGATCATCGTATCTCTGCGGTGGTAGACTTGGCGATCAATGAACCTCCGGCTCAACTAGCCCGCGAAATGATTTATTGTCGATTCCCAATTGTCGATGGTAATGGGAACGCTGAGGCTACGCTGGTAGCAGCCGTCCGTTGTGTTTTATTGATGGTCGAGTCACAGCACAGAACATTGATCGCTTGTAGCGCAGGGATGAGTCGCTCGCCAGCCGTAGCTTCGGTCGCGATCGCACTAACTTCAAACCGTAGTCCTGAAGAGTGCTTGGTAGAGATCGTTACCGGAGCACCGCATGATGTTTCACCAACACTGTGGTCGCAACTAAAGTCAGTATACAGTCGGCTTACGTAGGAACAGCAAGCATGGTTGCACTTTGAGATACATTCAAAACCGAGCTTACCCCTTAGTTGATCGATGATACTTTTGCCCTTAGATACGCAAAACAATGCCCGAAAAACAGTACCGAATTGCAGCCAAAGACATCCAGCAGCTTGTCGAAAACAAGGGAGGTTGCATTGCTACAGACATGATCACTGTTGATGGTCTCCCCGTCGGCTACATGTACCGCGAACCGCCTTGCAATGATGTCGATACTGGTTGGCGGTTTATGGCCGGAGATGAGTCCGAGGAGTACATGGACTGCGCCGACCATCATAGCGTCTATACGGTCAATACCATTGCCAACTACGACCGGGACATTGTTCCATTCGTGGATGCTCCGATTGGTTCCGCTTTCGCGCGGAATCCAGACACTGGCGAGTTTGAGCCCGTGGAAAGCCCCGTTGATCCGGACGACTGTCTCCACCCAGACTTCCCTGTGGTCACTGGCCGCCATCGGCTCGATCCAACCTGGTTCGTGTCTTTGCCACTCAAATTCAACCATCGAATCGAAAATGGTTCGATCATTCTCTGGCGTCCCGGTATGACCTTGTATGTCGACGTATGGAACAACGATCATGACGAGTCCATCGACCTCCGATTAGCCGAACTCAAGCTGGACATCTCGCCCGACGCTTTCGAAATACTAGAAGAAAAGAGCCGTGGAATCCAACGGTTTTCCTACCGCTTGGTCGAGGACGGCGTTCATGCTCTCTACGGTTTTATTGTGGTGAAAAGCGGTCAACTCCAGGTTGCCGTCTATTTCGACGACCCGTCCGATGTTGAGCTGGTTCGTTCCATCTTCGCTAGTATCGGAGAAGGTAAGAGGCAGCTTGAAGAACCGAGGAACTAGACGACATGCAACGTAGGTTTTTGCTTCAACTGCTGAGCAGTGTGTACCTATCGATCCTAAATGAACCCAACCAAGGGGTGTTTGCTCGTACATTGAATGAGAACGCCGAGAATTTTGAGGCTCGGAAAACCATCGTGATTGGTGCTGGGATGGCAGGCTTGGCTGCGGCTCGGACTCTGAGGGAAGCGGGGCACAATGTAGTGGTGCTGGAGGCTCGAGATCGCATCGGAGGGCGGCTCTGGACGAGTACCAAATGGCCCGAGCTACCCGTCGACCTCGGTGCTAGCTGGATTCATGGTGTCGAGGGCAATCCACTCATGGAATTGGCTCAGAAGGCACGCGCCAAGACGCTGACGACTAGCTACGACAAGAGCATTCTCTACAACACCAACGGCGAGGAACTTACGGAGGATGAAGAGCGTTTGCTGGATCGGCTGCGCAAGCAGTTCCGCAGCGCGATTAAGGCCGCGCAGAAGCGTGACGAAGATCAGAGTATTCGCCAAGTGACGAAGCAACTTGCTAGTCGCTTGAAGGACGATCCCCAAGCCGTGCGCTTCTTGAATTTTCTGGTTAGTTCCGAGGTTGAGCAAGAGTATGCGGGCAGTGATGATCGGCTTTCATCCCATTGGTACGACAGTGCAGAAGCGTTTGATGGCGACGATGTGCTGTTCGCCGATGGCTATCGAGTCATCGTGGAGTGGCTTGCGAGGAATTTAACCATCAAGACGGGTGAACTGGTAAGTGAAATTCACTGGCAAGGAAAGCCAGTTCGAGTTGTGACCAATAAGGCTCTTTACACAGCTGATAAAGTGCTCGTGACTTTGCCGCTGGGTGTGCTCAAAGCGGGACGAGTCAGCTTTCGGCCTCAATTGCCCAACACGACCAAGAAAGCGATCTCAGCGCTCGAAATGGGAGTGCTGAATAAGTGCTACTTGAAGTTTACTGAATCGTTCTGGCCAGGCGCTGTCGATTGGCTCGAGTACATTCCCGATAAACATGGTGAGTGGACCGAATGGGTCAGCCTCAAACGCACTACGGGACAACCGATTTTGTTGGGCTTTAACGCAGGGGCTCGTGGACGAGACATCGAGGCATGGACGGACCAGCAAATTGTGGCTAGCGCGATGCAGGCGCTTAGAACCATGTTTGGAAAGCAGATTCCCGAGCCGCTAGATTATCAGATCACGCGTTGGGCCAGCGATCCGTTGGCTGGTGGTTCGTATTCCTTCAATCCAGTTGGTGCGACACCCAAGTCTCGAGAGCAACTTGCCGAACCTCTCGATAACACCCTGTACTTTGCAGGCGAAGCGACCGAGCGAGACTATTTCGGGACTGCACACGGAGCCTATCTTTCAGGAGTGCGCGCGGCAAATGAGATCATGGAATGAAGATTCGTGAGTGCAGAATTAGCAGGCTGATTAAAAGCATTCGCAGCGTTAGGACAATCTTGGAAATACCCTATGACATTACCAACACGTAGCGAGCGTCTCTTACACCGTGACCGCTCATTGTTGCTTGTCGTCGACTTGCAAACCAAATTACTGCCAATCATTCCAACCCAAGCCACCGTTGCCTGGAATGCTGAACGTTTGTTAGCGGGCGCGCTAACTCTATCCATTCCAACTCTTGTCACTGAACAGTACCCAGAAAAACTAGGGCCGACGGTAGCATTGGGTGAAACACCTTTCACAGCCACGAGCAAGCGTATGTTCAGTTGCCGTGAGTGTAGTCAACCGCTGGCTGAGTTTCGCAAGCAGGGATTAACGCAAGTGGTGATTTGCGGCATTGAGACTCATGTTTGCGTTCTGCAAACCGCACTGGATCTGCTCGCTGATGGATGGCAAGTCCACGTTGTCGTCGACGCAACGGGCAGCCGCATGCAGTTGGATCAGGATACCGCACTTAAGCGCATGGCGTCGGAATCTGTGGTGCTGACAACCACCGAGTCGGTGCTGTTTGAATGGTGCGAAACATCGACCGCACCCGAGTTTCGCAGCATTAGTGCACTAGTGCGGCAGACCGCGCCATAACATCGAATCAAGTGGGTCGCAGAGTGTCGCACAATTGTCTCAATTGTTGCAGCTTAATCTGGGCGGGTGACTGTGTGGCACGCCCTGAGGCTTTGCGAAGGGCGTGATTCGAGCGACATACGCCACGCCCTTCGCAGAGCCTCAGAGCGTGCCACCCAAGGTTAAATTGTGACAATTCACTAGTGTCGCGAATCATAGTTCTATACCGCAGCTTTGCCGCAAGCGGGCGAGACGCCCGCGCGCCGGAATACCGGATGTCCCTCCGCAAGAAAATCCAGGTGAGTTCCAAAAGTCACCATACTTTGTTCGCAAACGGAGGCGTTTTCGGGTGCGCCACCTGTAGTCCGCTATGATTCAATAATCTGGTCCTCACGATTGAGGTAGGGAAGACGCCGGGGCGTCTCCCCTCCCACCGAACCGGACTGGCGGATCTCCCGCATCCGGCTCTCCAGTCGATTGTTACTTGCAACAAGGTTGGCATTGGCGGGCATGGGCTGTTGT
>JANRMD010000340.1:0-5963 GCA_033761895.1 Pirellulaceae bacterium
TCAATGCGGAGACCGGCGAGTTGCAAGTGCTTCAAAGCGACAAAGCGTCGACACTAAAGCTCTCTGATATCCGACGTGCGCAGTTCCCCAGCACAAACGCAGAAGAAGCTCCGTCAGCAAAAACACCTGATGCAGATAAACCAGCCGATGATGCGGCACAAAAGCCAGCTGCGGAATCCGAACCTGCCAAAGCACCAACCGAAAACGACACAATTGAAGTTGAATTGATTGACCGCAGCCGACTGACCGGCAAGTGGCTTGAATCGCTGGCAGGTAAAGTGGCGTTTGAGGTCAAGGGCATTGTGGAGCCCCTGCACTTTGATGTTGGCCAACTGGTCGGTTTAGTTGGCGATTCGACCACTTACAAAAATTCGAAATTGGCGACCGAAACCGGTGCGTCCAAAGGTCGTCTGCAGACACCGAATTGCGAGCTGACCGGTTCAATGGTTGGTTTCGAAGACACTGGCATCAAGACGTTTCTCTGGCAAGCGGAATCGGCCGTTGCGCCCGTCACATTGACTGAAAGTACCACCGGCAAGGTTGAGTTCGGAGCGAGTTCCTCCAAAACGAGCTCCTCCAAAGCCAAAGCGACTGCTGAAGCTCAAGCTCAAGCGATGGGTTTGCAAAATCGTCCCGCGCCCGCTCCTGGTAGAGCACGTGCTGCTTCAAGCCCCCGTGCTCGCAGAATGACGATCGGGTTGGAGTTTCGCACCGGAGACGTGGTTGAGGGAACGGTCAAAGCTGTCGACGAAAAAGGGGTCACATTCTCCTCCGAAAGCACCCAGACAACTTTCGTGCCACACTCCAATCTGGAATCGATTACGCTGCGGCCAAGTCGCGATGCGGTCAACGAGACCCCGCAAAAGCTAGAACGCTTAATGACCGTACCACGTTCGATGAAGGCCGATCCGCCCACTCATCTACTGATCTCAGTCAATGGCGACTACCTGCGAGGCAGACTGGTTAGTCTCAATGAATCGAAAACAGTTCTCGAAGTACGATTGGAGAATGTTGAGCTACCGACGGAACAGATCGCACAGATCTATTGGCTGCATGACCGCCAATGGGATAAGCCTGCTGAGGGTGCCAAGGCGGCTGAGGGCAAACCCGAGGACAAGCCAGCTGAGAAACCTGCCGCTGAAGGTGATTCGACCGAGTTTCAAGTGCATGCGATTCGCAAAGACAGTCGAGGCATCACCTTTGTGCCAAAATCGATGAAAGATGGCAAGCTGTTGGGCAAGAGCTTTTTGCTCGGAGATTGCGAACAAACGATCGCAGATCTTCAAGTAATCCTGTTCGGGCGCGATGTCGGCGCCCAAGCCAGAGCACTGAAGAAGGAAATCTGGAAGCTGTCGTTGGCGCAGCTCCCTAAGGTCTACCAGGAGGGCGAAGGGGGTGCGTCCGCAGAAACGCAGTCACCCTTGGTTGGAAAGCCTGCTCCAAACTTTAAACTCAAGGCTCTCGATGACACGCCACATCAGCTCTCGAATTATGCGGGCAAAGTTGTTGTGCTCGACTTTTGGGCCAGTTGGTGTGGGCCCTGCATGAAGACTATGCCCGAGGTGGATCGTGTGGTCAAGGAAGTCGGCGGCCCCGATGTTGAATTGATTGCGGTTAATCTCCAGGAAGGCAAAGAGCGCATCAATACCGCTGTCGCTCGACTAGCACTTGCGGCAACCGTACTGATGGATGTCGACGGCGAAGTGGCTCAGCAATACGAAGCTAACGCCATCCCACAAACGGTGATCATCGACCGACAAGGAGTCGTCACGCACTTGTTTGTCGGCGGCGGCAACAAGTTTGTCGAAGAGTTTTCAACGGCACTCAAAGCCACGCTCGACAAGAAGTAATGTGGAAATGCGGAGTCTAGCGACCACAGGGCCGCAGATGGATGCTCCATTGTTCAAAGCAACCGGTCTCGGCACGCGGTGTGATATCTGCATGGTCACATCCGGCAGAGTGCGACCCACCAAATACCTGACGTGTAAACCTAGAATTTAGGTTTGGCGCGACTGTTTTCCCACGACTCTCCGTCTTCGAGCGTGTAAAGTATACGCTCTCATGTCAAACCCCAATCACGCCGCTGCTGCGGCGTGGCACACTTTGCTGGACCTCTCCCATGATAAAGAACGTGCTTTGCTACTGCATGGTAGCTTGTTTGAGTATCCATGTTACGAACAGCGCACACGCTCAAGAAACGAAGCGTCCGAATGTGCTGTTCATCATCTCTGACGATTTGAATAACTTATTGGGCTGCTACGGCGATCCGCTTGCCAAGACACCCAACATCGACCGACTGGCGGCTCGCGGAGTTGTCTTCAATAAAGCGTACTGTGCTTTTCCGCTGTGCGGACCGAGTCGCAATTCGATGCTGACTGGGCTGTACCCCAATAGCACCGGAATTCAAGCGAACTCGCTCATCTTTCGTCAAACGATTCCGATGCAAGTGAGTCTACCTCAAGCTTTTCGACAAGCCGGTTACTTGGCGGCGCGGGTCGGCAAACTCTATCACTACAACGTTCCCAATTCGATTGGGACAGACGGACACGACGACCCTGGTTCCTGGGAGATTGAATGCAACCCAGCGGGTGTCGATCGATTAGAAGAACACCCATCCATTACGACGCTGACTCCGAAACAATTTGGCGGCACGCTTAGCTGGTATGCTTCGCCCAAAAGTGATGAACATCATACCGATGCCAAACTAGCATCCGATGCAGAGTGGATTCTTGAACGCTGCTCGAAGCAAAAAGAGCGTCCATTTTTCTTAGCCGTTGGTTTCTTCAGGCCGCACACACCCTACGTTGCGCCGAGAGAACCCTACTTTGACATGCATCCGGTAGATTCCATGCCGGTTGTCACTGGCGTCAAAGAGGATCAAGCAGATATACCCGCGCCTGGGCTGGGCAGTTACAAGAAAGAGCAAGATCAGCTGACCGACCCCATGCGCCGCCAAGCTCGGCAGGCATACAACGCGAGTATCAGTTTTATGGATGCACAGGTCGGCCGCGTGGTTGCTGCACTCGATCGCTTAGGACTATCTGACAATACGATCATCGTCTTCACGAGCGACCATGGGTATCACGTGGGTGAACATGGATTGTGGCAAAAGCAAAGCCTATTCGAAGAAAGCGCTCGCGTACCCTTACTAGTCGTTGCACCTGGGCAATCCAAGGCTGGCGCACGGAGTGAATCGCTGGTTTCTCACGTCGATTTGTTTCCAACGTTGGCTGAATTGTGCAGTATCACCAAGCCATCGAACTTGCAGGGGCAAAGTCTGGTGGGCATGCTGAATGATCCAAAACAAGTCGGTCGAGGTTGGGCACTGACCCAAGTAGTACGCGGGGGCAAATTCAACCGGGCTGGAGCGAGCCCAGCGGTCGCTGATGAAGGCACACAGTTCTTTGGTTACAGTCTACGGACGAATCGCTGGCGTTACACCGAATGGGGCGAAGGCGAATACGGCCGCGAGTTGTATGATCACGATGCGGATCCGAAAGAGCTAACGAACTTGGCAGACAAACCAGAGCATGCCAAAACTGTTGCCGAATTGTCAACGCAGATCAATCTGGCGGTGAAAACGACGTTACCCGCCGATGGCAAGATCCCGCAAGTCAAGGCCGCTACGTGGGCTCCGATGCTCGTTGATCCCTAGTCGGCCGAAGTTGTCGATCATTAGGTAGCGGAAGCCGTCATCATTAGGTAGCGGAAGCCGTCGATCATTAGGTAGCGGAAGCCGTCAAGGCTTTCGAGGGCCCCGGTAGCCGCCGCTGCCAAGCGGCGGTTAGTCACCCCGCATCGTGTCCACCGTCTGGCGACGGTGGCTACTCGAAATGCTTGACGCATGCCGCTACCAACATCTAGACAAATGCTGGGTCGAATCGGCTAAGCTTGATAGGCAGGGAAATCGGTGTAGCCATCTTTGCCCGCTGGGGTGTACCAAGTTGGCACAGGGGCTTCGGCGGCTATAGGCCAACCGTTTCGAAAGCGTTCGACCAAGTCGGGATTGCTGATGAATGGTCGGCCAAACGCAATCATATCGGCGGCTCCCGAGCTAATCGCTTGCTCGGCGGCAGCTTGGGTATAGCCGCAATTACCCATCAGTGGGCCGTGGAACACTTTACGGAAATCGTTCAGCGTCATCGGTTCGCCAAGATTATGGAAGCCAAACGCAAGGCCATCCATCACGTGCAAGTAGGCAAGGCCGAACCGATCCAACTGCTGAGCAACGAAAGTGTACTGCTCTCGATAGTCGGCTGAGCCCATATCGTTGAAAACTCCATTGGGACTCAAGCGAACGGCGATACGATTCGTCGGGTAAACCGTGGCGATCGAGCTGACCACTTCGTCGACGATGCGGTAGCGATTCTCGATACTGCCACCGTATTGATCCGTTCGATGATTGGTTTTGGACTCGATAAAAGTGTTCAGCAGGTACCCGTTGGCGCAGTGGACTTCGACGCCATCAAAGCCCGCGTGCTGGGCTCGTACTGCGGCGGCTCGATAATCGGCGACAGTCGTAGCGATCTCTGCGACCGTCAGGGCATGTGGCACTTCGTACGGCTCTTTGCCTTTGGGGGTATGAATTGCATCCCCTTCAATCTTGATGGCTGATGCCGCAACGGCAGGTTTACCATTGTGAAAGCTGCTGTGCGAGGCTCGACCGCAATGCCAAAGCTGCAAAAAGATCACACTGCCTTTAGCGTGAACGGCGTCGACCGTTTGCTTCCACGCATCCGCCATCGCATCGGTGTAAATTCCAGGCGACTCGTTCCACCCATTCCCCTGCTCTGAGACTGTAGTCGCTTCGGTGATCACCAAGCCAGCAGCACTACGTTGCGCGTAGTACTCAGCCATAAGTGCATTGGGCAGCCGCTCCTTGCCTGCTCGCGCACGCGTCATCGGCGCCAAGGCGATTCGATTCTTGAGTTGCAGACCATGCATTGAAAACGGTTGAAACAAGACGCTATTCGACATCGTTTTTGATTTCCACTTTGTGTTGACGCAGAGCACTTCACATGAACTGTGAGTTTATGCGGTAACAAAGTTCTGTGATAGCGGATGTGGTCTTGCAGTCAGTCAAGGCTTGCGTGCGACGACCACGTAACGCGTCGTTCGAGTGGCGGGCATTTTATTGGTCTCGGTCATCAAATTCACGGATTGGATTTCGAAGCCAACTTTTTCCAGCAGATAAGGTATCGTTGCCATCGATTGACAGGCCGACATTGGAAGCAAATCCACCTCTTCTTCGAACATCTCCTTCCATGCCGAACGTCCATAGAAGCCGTCGATTGCAATAATCGTTCCGCCTGGCTTTAGCCAATGGAACCAGTTTTCAAAGGCCATCAGCGGATCAAACAAGCCATTAATCAACTGGCGTGATGCGATCACGTCGAACTGCCCATCAGCAAAGTGCGTGCGGTCTTCGAGCGCATCGCAGAATCCTTGCACGCATTGGACAGTGTTTAGTTCCGGTTTGCTACGCAACAGCCCAAGCATCGCAGGCGACGGCTCAAGCGCTGTGAGTGCTAGCTGAGGAACCGCCTGCAGAAGAATTTTGCTAAGCGTTCCGGAGCCTGCCCCGACATCTAAAATTTGCATACCGCTGGCGAACGTAAACACTTGCTGCAGGTCAGCAAGATAGGCCGCGTCGTCTGCGGCGGACAGTGTCCCCACATAGGTATCGTAGGCGGCTGCTTCATTAGCATCATACTTGGCCACATAACGCTCTCTGGCCGTTTTTCGTCGATCGCTCCAACTCACAATGTAGTCCTAACTCAAAAACACAATGACAGGCAGTTCTCCCCAAGGCCACCGAGTTTACTCGATGGAAGGATGACGAGTGCTTGGTCCACACTAGATTTTTGCGCCGACGGGCAGTGTGAGCCGACGGCGCTAGCCGCGGGTGACCGAAGGAGCAATCGTTCATCACCTATAGTTCTTCCAATGAAGCCAGTTCAACT
>JANRMD010000341.1:0-7695 GCA_033761895.1 Pirellulaceae bacterium
AAAACGGAAACGGAGTACGTCAGCAAAGACAAACACGTTTTCAAAATGTGGATGGGAACGACTACCGGTGAGCCGATGATGGTCGCCACCTACGTTCGTAAAAAATGATGCGTGCTGAAGTTGATGCGTACTGAAGTGTAGTGCGGTCCACTCGATCTGAACATGCAGCGAGTGGATCCGCGCCCTTCGGCTTTTGTAAAAGCGCGATGCACTCGTTCCTTAACCCCGCTCGGGTAATCTCGCGAGGCTCTCGGCGTTGAATTCCAGGTTAGTAGGCCACGCGTAGTTGGCATGTGTTCCCGCGACAAGCATATAACAGGGGGCTTCTGTCATCAGAGCGGTCAACATCGCGATAGGCAAGCGTCAGGGATGTTGCGACATCGGCTAGGCGTTCGTTGCTAACGGCATAAGCCCTCGTCGCCGTTCATCGCCACGTCTCAAGTTAGTGAGAAGCCGAACGATCCGCAGAGTAAATCTGCGGGATTAGCGAGGAAATGCAAAAGGGGTCAGGCCTCTTTTCAGGAGCTACGCTTATATGGATGTACGTCTATTGGGTGTCGAAAAACAAGGATTTCGAAAAGTCAAGTAAATTGCGTCAAATGCGTACTTTCCTCGACGGGAAACGCATTTTGGGCCGTGTCGCTGATTGGCAGCGAGTTTAAGCGGTGGAATCAAGGACTTTGGGCTAGATGCACTTCATGCATCACCGCCCGGGATGGAATTGCGTTTCACTAAAGTCTGGTCAGGCCAAGCATAATCGCTCGAAAATGCTTACAATTCATAGATGAGGATGTCACGCTACAAGTCAAAGAGTGATCAATGAGCGATCGAAAAACACATGGAATTGAAGCACGCGTAGCTCGCAAATTGTCAGCCATTGCGGGGCTAATTCGGAACTACGTGATCATCGAAGCACTGCTCTGGATTGGGCTGTGGTGTTTGGCGATCTTCTGGTTGGGTGGGATGCTTGACTATCTGCCCGTAACAGCGGGTGCAAGTGAAACACCTCGCGCGGTAAGAATCGGTTTGCTGGTGGTGATGGCCATCGGTAGTGGCTGGATTTTGGTAGTTCGACTGGCCAGTCGCGTGTTCGCTCGCTTGCCCGAGAAAAGTTTAGCGCTTTTGGTCGAACGCAAGTATCCCGAGTTCAACAATGAACTAGTCACCGCAGTCGAATTGAGCAGCAAAGCGGAAGAGGATGTCTCGAATCCAGTCGCTTATCGAGCCATGCTAGGGCGGGTTCACGAATCGGTTGCACGACGAATTGACTCCGTCGAACCGGCGACGCTACTGAATTGGCAACCGATTTGGGGCGCTGGCGTTGCATTCGGATTCGCTGTAGTTGTAACTGGGATCGCTGCATTGGGAATGTCGAATTGGATGCAGCAATGGTCTCAACGTTTGTTTGCGCTGTCGGATAAACCTTGGCCCCGTCGTGCATCATTGAATGCTGATGGCATCCAGTTGCAGTTGCCTGCGTTTACGGGGCAATTGGCGGCCGAGCGGGTGATGATTCCATTTGAAAACGGACTTGCAAGATTGCCCAACGGTGCGGCTGCACAGTTGCAGATCTCTGCAGATACCAAAGCTGCTGCTCTGCCGGAGACTTGCACGTTGTTTTATCGAACCGATGATGGTTCGCGGGGGCGCGCGAATTTAAGGCGCGTTGGTGGACCGGTCGCGGGCTGGCAACAGTTCACCTTGGAAGGCCCGCCGCTCGATGGACTGACTAGTGATTTGGAGTTTGACGTCGTTGGGCTTGATGCGCGCCTTCGGGACTTGAAGTTGGAGGTGGTTGAGCCGACGGCGATCAGCGATATGCAGATTGAATGCCGCTATCCTGGCTACTTGATTGATTCATTGGCTAGTCGACCTAACGTTGAACGCTTGCCCTATCGCAGCGGCCAACGCATCCCGCAAGGCACCGAAGTAACGCTAATCGGAAAATCCAGCAGCCCGCTGCAAAAAGTTCAGTATGTTGTGCGTGGTACCAGTGTTGGTGCTGGGGCTGACGGTGGCTTGCAGATTCAGTCCGCTGAGCCGACGGGCAATGAATTCAAAGTTCCGCTTGGACAATTGAACTCGAGCTTGGTTATTGAAGTGCGCTTGATCGATCATTACGGATTGTCATCCGATCAGATCCCACGTTATCTATTGACGATGCAAGAGGACACCGTGCCCGAAGTTGCCTCGCGACTGGACGGTATCGGCATGGCGATTACACCCAACGCAGTTATTCCAATCTTGGGGACCGTTACGGACGATCATGGGATTCAAGAAGTTGCGGTTGAGTTGGCTAGGAACGAAGACGATCCCTTGAAGTTACCCGTGCCGATTGCGGGTGTCGACAAACTGGATACCAAAATCGATTTGGCTCAGTTGGCCGAAGATGGCAAATTTGTACTCGCCCCCAAAATGACGCTGGGGTTAGTCGTCAGTGCACGCGATCGCTATGACTTGCAAGGCCAGCAGCACATCGGGCTCGGCCAGCCACAGCAGTTAGCAGTGGTCACCGCAAACGAGCTGGGCATCATTCTCGATCGTCAGGAACTTGAATTGCGACAGCGGTTGGAGTTGATCATCAGCGAAGTCGAGCAGTTGCGTGAAGCGTTGCAACAAACCGCTGCATCGCTGTCCACTGGTGGATCGGCGAGCCTGCCGAACCAAGACCGCGCGCGAGGTTTGGTCGCGCTGCAAGATGCTCAAGCCACCGATGACAAGCAGAATCCAACCGCGCCTGATGCCGCTGCACAACTCCGCCGCATCGCGGCTCTGCGAGCCCAACAAGCGGTTTTGCAGGGCGACAAGTCGCAACAAGAACTAGCAAGTATCGCTCTCAGGGTGGATAACGTTCGCAAACAATTGATCAACAATCGCACCGACACGATCGATCGCCAAGTCCGTTTGCAGGAGAAAGTCCATCAACCGCTGACAAATCTGCTGGAGAACGAATACGAGAAAATGCGAAGCCAATTGGTGGCTTTCCAAACCGCAGCTATGTCCGACGCTGGCGGAGGCCCCCAAGCCCGAACAGCGGTCGAAGCCACGGATCAAGTGTTAATTGCGCTCGAAGCCATCAAGGCGAATATGCTGGACATGGAATCTTTCACGGAAATTCTTGACCTTGTACAAGGTTTGTTGGATGATCAAGAAAAGATTCTCACTGAGACCGAAAAACAACAGAAAAAGCGAATCCTCGATCAATTCAAAAAGTAAGCTTGAAAATTGAGGAATCAGGACGTTAGCTTTATTGTCGGACGAAGGATGTTTGAAATGACAAAAACAAAAAATGGAAATCATCCTTCGATGACTGCCTATCAGAAAATGCTGTGTGCTTGCTGGGCGCTGGGACTGATGGTTGCAGTTGGTCCAACTCTGCATGCCCAGGACAGCGATCCGACAGCACGCGAGCAAGCGGACCCGCTGACGACCGATCAGCAACAAGTCGCTGGTCGGTACAAGAAACTGGAAGAACTGCTGCTACGGTCAGCGGAGCTAGAGTCGGCGGAGAACCCAGCCCGATCCGCACTGCTGCAACAAGCTGCTCAACTGGGCAAGCAAGCGCAACTTGCTGATCTGCTCGCACGAGCCGCAACGCGACTAGACAAGAAGCAGTACAGCCAAGCGCTCGAAGACCAAAAGACCAGCCGCGAGAATCTGAAGCGTTTGCTCGAATTGCTGCAAAGTGAAAACCGCGGCGAACGAGTCCGTGAACAGCGCGATCAAGTGCGCCGTTGGATCGAGGAAACCGATCGCTTGTTGCGGATGCAAAAATCACTGAGCGGACGAACCGAAGGTGGCCAAGAAATGCAGCAGGCCGCTGGCGACCAAAACAAACTGTCCAACAAAGCCCAAGAGATCGCCAAAGAGCTGGGCGGCGACAACAAAGACAAAGACGCCAAGGATAGTGACTCGTCACAGGACTCCAAATCAGACTCGAAGCCAGACTCCAAATCAGAGTCTAAGCCGGACGGTGAATCGAAATCCAAAGACGGAAAAGCCGACGGAAAGTCGGACGCAGAAAGCAAAAACGATGGGGCTAAGAAGGACGACAAAGAGCAGTCGGATAAAGAGACTGGTGAGAAAGGGAGCGAGGGCGACAAACCTAAAGACTCCAACAAGCCGGACGATAGTGCTAAACCCGATGGCGATAAACCCGGCGATTCCAAAGATGGAAAGACCCAGGACGGGGAATCAAAAGACGGCCAATCCAAGGATGAAGAGAGCAAAGATGAAAAGTCCGAAGATGGAAAATCTAAGGACCAGAAACCCGGTGACCAGAAACCCGACGAACAAAGATCCGGTGAACAGAAGTCGAGTGACTCGGAAAAGAAATCTGGAGAGCCCTCCGATTCCCCTGCTCAGGAATCCAATCCGTCAGAATCGGGAGACTCGCAAAAGGGTGAAGACAGTCAGTCGCAACCTGGCCAGAACCAACAAGGCAACTCCGGAGAGCAGCAGAAGAAGCAGCAAGAGCCCAAGGATCCAACGGAGCGAGCCAAGAAGCGTATCGAGCAAGCTCAGCGCAAGATGGAAGAAGCTCAGAAGGCCCTCGAAGAGGCTGAACGCAAGGGTGCCGTTGAAAAGCAACGCGAGGCAGAATCGGAACTCCGATCCGCAATCGAAGCGCTTGAAGAGATCCTGCGACAGTTGCGTGAAGAAGAGATTGAACGCAGCCTAGCGTCGCTCGAAACTCGTTTGCGCCGCATGCTTGAGATGCAAAACAAGGTTCTTGAGGAGACGCTGCGATTGCAGGAAATTACCGGCGATCAAGCTTCGCGTCAGATTGAGATTCGTGCCAGCAGTTTGGCCTTGCAGGAACGAAAGATCCTTGATGAAGGTCGTCGAGCCTTCTTGTTGCTGCGTGAGGAGGGGTCGAGCGCGGCGTTTCCCGAAGCGATGGAGCAAGTGAATACGGATATCGGCAACGTAGCAGAACGTCTCAGCAAAGCAGACATCGGAAAGCTTACGATCAGCGTGGAGCAAGAGATCGTCAGTTCACTGGAAGAGATGGTGGCGGCTTTAGTGCAAGTTCAGAAGGACCAAAAGGAAAAGAAACAAAAGCAACAGCAAGGGCAGCAACCGCAAGGTGAACCCGGCGAACAGCCGCTGGTCGATAAACTAGCCGAGTTGAGGTTGATTCGCACCTTGCAAGTCCGGATCAACAATCGAACGACTTCTTTATCGCAGATGCTGGCTGATCCAGCGGACGTTGTGGGCCAAGCGAAGGAAGCTGATATTCTCAAAGAAGTGAAGGGCTTGGCAGATCGGCAATCCAACATTCAGCAGGTAACTCGCGAGATCGTTGTCGGCGCGGATAAGTAACGAACTCGCCAGCGAAAGAGAGTGCCAGTCACCTTACGCCCGACCATCCCGAAGGGACCCAAGCCAATAGCCGGTGGTAAGCGGAGCGCCACCACCGGTTGGGGTTGTCGCGTGAGTGTCGATCCTGAAGGGATCGCAGAGTTGTCGCGCAAACCACTCGCATCCCCGATTCTGCGATCCCTTCAGGAGTTGAGGATCGATGCTCGTGCTTCTGATAGAATTAAAGGAGTCTTAAACTGCGTCCTGGAATCGACGACCATGAAATCACCAGCGCCAATTGAATCGCCTTTGCCGCAGTTGCTCGAACGGCTGCGAGCTGGCGATGATCGCGCGGTGTCGGTCTTGTGGGAACAGTACTTCAGACGGATGCTGTTTGTCGCGCGCAAGAAACTTGGGGGTGCTCAACGGCGAGTTCGAGATGAAGAAGATATTGCCCTAAGTGCCTTCAAGAGTTTTTGTTTGGGATTCAAGAAAGGGCGATTCGCATCAGCCGACGAGGACTGTGACCTTTGGCCGCTGCTGGTAACGATCACCATCAACAAAGCTATCGATCATCTGCGTCGCGAGAATCGGCAAAAACGCTCGTCGGAAAATGAGGTTGCGGCTGGCCCCCTGGACGTGCCCGTGGATGTGCTCAGCAGCGAATCTGCGCCTGAGTTGCAGTTGATCACTGATGAATCGTTCGAGAAACTGTTGGCGGCCCTCGATGCGACAGGCGATTTGGATTTAAAGCGGTTAGCACTTCTCAAGCTTGAGAATCACCCCGCCACGGAACTCGCTGCGGAACTAGGTTGTACAGTCCGGACGGTGCAGCGAAAGTTGAAGACCATTCGCGAGATATGGCAGGCGAATGAAGTATGAACGGGACTAACGGAAACAGTCCTGATGAAACCAGCACTGCGCACTCGCGTCTCAGCAGCCTCACGCCTGAACAGCTGGTGCACATCAATCTATGTTGCGATCAGTATGAACGCTTGTGGCGTGACCAAGGCACCGCTTCTCTGGCAGATTTCTTACAAAGAACCACTGCCAATCGAATAGACGCACTCCACGAGGCACTCGTTCAAGAGCTGGTGCTGATCGACATCGAGCTGAGGCAACGCAACGGCTTGCAGCAGACGGCTGAGTATTATCTTGAGGCGTGTGCAACCTTGAATCGCGTTTGGTTGGATGAACAACTGGCCCACTCAATGGCCCAAGGCAGCCAAACTGAAGCAAACGAGTTGGCGAATGGTCAGCTGATTGGTGACTACGTGATCCTCGAACCACTAGGTGCAGGCGGAATGGGATCCGTCTATCGCGCCGAGCATGTGTTGATGAAGCGTCCGGTGGCTCTCAAGATCATTCAACGGCAGTACCAATCCAACCCCCTTTTGCAACGTCGATTCGAACGCGAAGTTCGCACGCTGGCCAAGTTATCGCATCCCAACGTTGTCACTGCCTTTGATGCGCGGCAAGACTCCGGTTGGCTGTATTTGGTCACGGAGTTAATCGAAGGCCGCGATCTCGGAAAATTGGTTCGAGAGAAAGGGCCGTTGTCCCCCGTAAAGGCCGCTCACTACGCGTGGCAAGCAGCGAATGGTCTGCACTACGCGCACAGCCAAGGCATTGTTCACCGAGATATCAAACCCGAGAATCTCTTCTTGGACCAAAGCCAAAAAATCAAAGTCCTGGATCTCGGGCTCGCTCGGTTGTCCGCTTCCGATTTCGAGCATGCCGATCGAGCGGGGCTCACCGAGTCTAGCCAAGTGCTGGGGACGGCCGCTTACATATCACCCGAGCAAGCTCGCGCGGCCGCGACTGCGGACCATCGTAGCGATATCTACAGCCTCGGTTGCACACTGTTCTTCTTATTGACCGGACGCCCACCGTATGTCGGTGATTCTTTGGTGGCTACGATCATAGCCCATGTGTCTGAACCAGTTCCCTCGGTTGTTCAGCCTTCGAATCGCCAGCCGATTCCGCCACAGCTCGATGCGCTCGTGCAGTCGATGATGGCCAAAAATCCCAACGATCGGCCGAAGTCGATGAGTGTGGTGGTGGCGGAGTTGGCTGCAATCATCAAGCAGTTGCAAACCACCGCACAAACTTCCACCGCACAAACTTCCACCGCACAGGCATCCACCGTACAGGCATCCACATCAACCAAGATGCCCACGCAGCCGCTTGAATCTGATCCTGTGACAGGTTATCCGAAGGTAAACACAACGCCATGGCGCTTGCGCAGCGCGATCGGCCGACGCAAATTTCTATGGGGATCTTTGATCGCGGCTCCAGTTATCACGTTTGCAACTTACCGCGCATTCCAGTTTCTCTTTCGTGGGTCCAATGGAAATCAGGCTCCGGAAAAAAGCCTGAGCACGCTCTCCG